>JAGVLW010000073.1 GCA_020054105.1 Alphaproteobacteria bacterium
GGCAGGGGCCTGGCCGACGCCGGCGGAGAGTACGCAGCCCATATAGGCTTCGTCGATGGCAGCAGCGTCGATGCCCGCGCGCGCGATGGTTGCGGCAATGGCGGTCGCGCCGAGCTGCGGCGCAGTCATATCCTTGAAGTCGCCAAGCAGGCCGCCAAGCGGCGTGCGCGCGCAAGAGACGATGACGATCGGGTCGTGATTCATAACTACCTCATGCTGCTTGCTTGCCGAGTTTTTTGAGTATCGCTTCGCCCGCGCGGGTAAGCTGCGCAACGTCGGCAACGTCGCAGCGAAGGGCGCGGCCCTGGCACCAGCGCACCAGGTTTTCCATCGCCAAATTGCCTTTCGGGCTGTTGGCGTAGGGGCAGCCGCCGAGGCCGCCGGTTGCCGCGTCGAACGTGCGGATGCCAAGCTCGTAGGACATGTCGACATTGGCGATGGCGTTTCCGAACGTGTCGTGGAAATGCATGGCGACATGCGCGAGCGGCACATGGTGCGCATTCAGCGCCGCGATCACCGCGCGCGTTTTTTCGGGGTCGCCGATGCCGGTCGTATCGCCGAGCGAAACCTCGAAGCAGCCGGTCTCGAGCAGTTGCTTGGAGCGCTTGGCGACGTCGTCGGGCGAGAAGGGAAAATCGTCATAGCCGAACAGGTTCGAGATGTAGCCGCGTACGCGGATGCCGGCGGCCAGCGCATCTTTGATGACTGGCACAATGTTTTGAAAGGACTCGTCGACACCCTGGTTGATGTTGGCGCGGGAGAATTTTTCCGATAGCGCCAGGAAGATGGCAATTTCCTTCGCACCCACGGCCTTGGCGCGCTCGAGGCCTTTAACGTTTGGCACAAGATAGGAAAAAATGACGTCGGGAAATGCTTGGTGCACGGCTTTGAGTTTCTCCGCCACCTCGCCGGTATTGGCCATGGCCGTGACTTTCGGGTGGACGAAGCTTCCCGCCTCGATGCGCGTAAGCCCGGCTTTCGCCAGCGCGGTAATATATTCGACCTTGTCGACGGCGGAAAGTGCCGCGGCGTTCGGCTCATTTTGCAGCCCGTCGCGCGCGCCGACTTCGACGAGTTGGATGTAGTTTCCCGCGCTCATTTTTTCTCCGTGAGCTTGAACAGTTCGACGCCCTCGGCGATCATTTCCCCTTCCTTGACCAGCACGGCATCGACCGTCGCGTCGCCGCCGGCGGCCAGGGTGATTTGCAATTTCATCGCTTCCATCACCGCCAGTGCCTGTCCCTTCACCACCGTATCGCCAAGCTTGACGAGCAATTGCCGTACGAGCCCAGGCATGGGCGCGACCGGTGACAGCGCGCCGTGCCCGCCGGCGGCGGACGTCGACACAGGCGTTGCCGAGACGACGGCGTTTTGCCCGGCAAGCTGGATGCGCCGCGCACCTTTGCCGTCGGCCCACATCGTGCCGCGATAGCTTTGCCAGATGCCGGGAGAGGTTTCTTCCTGCAGCGCAAATCCGCCCTCGGCCAGCGGTTCGAGGCGGAAGCGGTACGGCTTGCCGCCAAGTTGGAACGCCAGCTCGCACGGTTTTTTATCGACGGCGTCGAGCGTGACTGCCTGGCCGTTTATATGCAGCGCGCTCATCGCATCCCCGCCAGTTTCGGGTGAGTCCAGGCGGAATATTCCGCTCCGGCCGCCGTGGAAGTTTGCGCGGCGGTGGCCGTATTACCTAGCAGGTAGCAGGCGGCGAGTCTCGCCAGTTCGGCATCCGTCAGTTCCGGCGCGGCCAGGATTGCCTGGTGTTTTTGTATGAAATCGGTGGCGGTTTTGCCGTCGCGAAACGGCTTGGAGCCGAGCACGCGCATGAGAAAGGCGATATTGTTGATGACGCCGGCGATGCGGGTTTCGGCAAGCGCATGGTGCAAGCTGGCAATAGCGGCGTCGCGGGTTTCGCCCCAGGCGGCGAGCTTGGCGATCATCGGGTCGTAGCGGCCGGAGATGGCGTTGCCGCTGCGGTAGCCGTTTTCGCAGCGCACTTGCGGCAGATGCGGCAAGGAAAACACCGACAGCGTGCCCGGCGCCGGCAGGAAGCCCTTATCGGGGTCTTCGGCATAGAGCCGCGCTTCGACGGCATGGCCGTGCTGGATGACTTGCGCCTGCGAGAAAGGAAGCTTCATGCCCTGCGCGACTTCGAGCTGTAGCCTGACCAGGTCGAGATTGGTCACCAGTTCGGTGACCGGGTGCTCGACCTGCAGGCGCGTGTTCATCTCCAGGAAATAAAACTCGCCGTTCTTATCGAGGATGAATTCAATCGTTCCGGCCCCGACATAATTGATGTGCGCGGCGATCTTGGTCGCCGCCTCGAACATTTTTTTGCGCGTGGCATCGGGCAGGTTCGGCGCCGGGCTTTCCTCGATGATTTTCTGATGGCGGCGCTGGATCGAGCATTCGCGCTCGAACAGATGCAGATGGTTGCCATGCGTGTCGGAAAAAACCTGCACCTCGATATGGCGCGGCTCCTGCAAATATTTTTCCAGCAGCAGTCTGCCGTTGCCGAACGCATTTTCGGCTTCCATACGCGCCGATTCGAGCGCGCCCGGTAAATCCTTTTCATTCTCGATGATGCGCATGCCTTTACCGCCGCCGCCCGCCGAGGCTTTGGCGAGCACGGGGAAGCCGATTTTCTTCGCTTCCTTTAAAAGTAGATTCACGTCCTGGCTGTCGCCGTCATAGCCGGGAATGACCGGCACGCCGATTTTCTGGCACAGCATGCGCGAGGCGGCCTTGTCGCCCATATCGGCGATCACCTTGGCGGGCGGGCCGACGAAGATCAGCCCGGCCTTGGCTACCGCTTCGGCGAAGCGCGCATTTTCGGACAAGAACCCGTAGCCGGGATGGATAGCGTCGGCGCCGCTGGCCTTGGCCGCCGCCAGCAGTTTCTCGACGTTGAGGTAGGTTTCGGAAAGCTGGGTGCCTTCGAGCAATAGCGAAAAATCGCCGGCGCTTGCATGCGGCAGGTCGCGATCGTCGGGCGCGAAGACGGTGACCGTCTCGATGCCCATCGCCCGCGCGGTGGCGACGATGCGGCAGACGATCTCGCCGCGATTGGCGATGAGCAGGCGCTTGATTTTCATGCCTGCACCCATTTCGGCTTGCGCTTGGAAAGCACCGCGTCCATGCCTTCCTGGCCTTCGGGGCTGACGCGCAGGTCGGCGATGGTTTCGATGGTAAGCGCGCGGATAGCGTCGCGCGCCTTGGCGTCGCGGCTCATGGCAACAATGCTTTTGATGAGCATTTTCGATTTGCGCGCGGCATTCGGCGCGGCTTTGAGGAATTCGGCGATGGTTTCCTCGGCGGCGGCCTGCAATTCGCCTTGCGCGACGATGCGGTGGATGAGCGCCATGTCTTTGGCGACCGTTGCCGGAAATTGTGCGCCGGAGAGGAAATAGGCGCGCGCGTAGGAGATGCCGACTTTTTCGATGACGTAAGGCGAGATGACGGAGGGCGCGATGCCGATGCGCGCTTCGGTGAAGCCGAATTTGGCGTCGTCGCTGGCTACCACATAGTCGCACACGGCGGTCAGGCCCGAGCCGCCGCCCAGCGCGTTGCCGTGGATGACGCCGATGAGCGGCCTGCTGAAATTGGCGATGGTGGCGAACATGATTTCCAGCCGGCCGCTATCGTCGATATTTTCGGCGCGGCCATAGTCTTTCATCTTGCGCATCCAGTTGAGGTCGCCGCCGGCGCAGAAGGATTTGCCGTTGCCGGAAATCACCGCGACGCGGACATTGTCGTTTTTGTCGAGTTGCGCAAAAACCTGGGTGATCTCGCCGATCAGCCGGTCGTCGAAGGCGTTATGCACTTCCGGGCGGTTGAGCGTGACCCGCGCCACGCCGCGTGAGTCGATATCGAGGGTAAGAAGCGTATAGGCGCTCATAATCACATCCTGAACACGCCGAATTTCGTATCTTCGATAGGTGCGTTGAGGCTGGCCGCTATCGCCAGGCCGAGCACGTCGCGCGTGGAAGCGGGATCGATGATGCCGTCGTCCCATAGGCGGGCGGTGCTGTAATAGCCGCTATTCTCGCGCGCGTATTTTTCGAGGATGATTTTGCGGTTGGCTTCGATTTCCTTGGGCGTCGCATCGCTTTTGACGCGCGATAACACGTCGGCGGCTTGCTCGCCGCCCATGACGCCGATCTGCGCGTTGGGCCACATCCACAAAAAGCGCGGGCCGAAGGCGCGGCCGCACATGCCATAATTGCCGGCGCCGAACGAACCGCCGATGATGACGGTGAATTTCGGCACTTGCGCGTTGCTAACCGCCATGACCAGCTTGGCGCCGTGCTTGGCGATGCCCTCGGCTTCGGCTTTCTTGCCGACCATGAAGCCGGTGATGTTTTGCAAAAACACCAGCGGGATTTTGCGCTGGCAGCACAGCTCGACGAAATGCGCGCCTTTGATGGCCGATTCGGAAAACAAGATGCCGTTATTGGCGATGATGCCCACCGGCGCGCCGTGAATGGAGGCGAAGCCGCAGACCAGCGTCGTGGCATAGCGTTTCTTGAATTCGTGGAAGCGCGAGCCGTCGACCAGCCGGGCGATGATTTCGCGCACGTCGAACGGCACGCGCGAGGATTCCTTGGGCAGGATGCCGTAAATATCGCTGGCGGGATAGAGCGGGTCTTCGTAAGGCACGGTGGCACGGTTGGACTTGCCACCGATATTTTCAACGATGTCGCGCACGGTGGCGAGCGCCTGCTCCTCGGTTTCGGCGAAATGGTCGGCCACGCCCGATTGCATGGTGTGCACCTCGGCGCCGCCGAGCTCTTCCGGGGTGACGTCCTCGCCGATGGCGGCCTTGACCAGCGGCGGTCCGGCGAGGAAGATGGTGCCGTTGCCCTTGACGATGACCGATTCGTCGCACATGGCGGGCACATATGCGCCGCCGGCGGTGCAGGAGCCGACGACGGCGGCAACCTGGGCGATGCCCGCCGCCGACATGCGCGCCTGATTGTAGAAGATGCGGCCGAAATGATCGCGGTCGGGAAATACCTCGTCTTGCATCGGCAGGAATGCGCCGCCGGAATCGACCAGGTAAATGCAGGGCAGGCGGTTTTCAAAGGCGATGTCCTGCGCGCGCAAATGCTTCTTCACGGTCAGCGGAAAATAGGTGCCGCCCTTGACGGTGGCGTCGTTGGCGACGAACAAACATTCGCGCCCATGCACGCGGCCGATGCCGGTGACTACACCCGCCGACGGCACGCCGCCTTCGGCTTCGTACATGCCGTATGCGGCCAGCGGCGAGAGCTCGAGAAACGGCGAGCCGGAATCGAGGACGCGGCCGATGCGCTCGCGCGCCAGCAATTTCTTACGCGAATGATGGCGCTCGACGGCTTTCTTGCCGCCGCCTTCCTCGACGACGCTAAGCCGCTGCTTCAGCTCGTCCGCCAGCGCCCGGTGGTGCTTGGCGTTGTCGGCAAAGGCTTGCGAGTGCGTGTCGATGTGAGAGGGAAGGGTGGTCATAGGGCGAATCCAACGTTACTTCAGTGTTAGGTGCAGGTCAATCCGCGCAGCCGATCGCGCGGGAAATAATCAGCCGCTGGATTTCCGAGGTGCCTTCGCCGATGCGAAGCAGGCGGTGGTCGCGCCAGAAACGCTCGACGTCGTATTCCTCCATCAGCCCGTAGCCGCCATGAATCTGCACCGCCATGTCGGTCACCTCGCCGGCGACTTCCGAGGAATAAAGCTTGGCGATGGCGGCTTCTTTGGTGAAGGCGACGCCGCTATCGGCCATCGCGCAGACCTTATGGAGATACAACCGCGCCAGCTCGATTTTCATATGCATGTCGGCCAGCGCGAAGCCGATCGACTGGAAACCGGAGATGGGCTTGCCGAACTGGCGGCGCTCGTTGGCATAGGCCAGCGCCTTTTCATAAGCGCCCTGCGCGCAGCCCACGCCCATGGCGGCAATGCCGATCTTGCCGCGGTCGAGCGTCGATAACATCTGCTTGGAGCCGTCGCCTTGCTTGCCGAGCAGGTTGGCGTCGGGCACGAATACGTTTTCCAGATAGACCTCGCACGTATCGGAGCTGCGCCACATCAGCTTGCCATGCATCGATTTGGCCGAAAGCCCCTTGGTGCCGTGCTCGACGATGAAGCAGGAAAGCTCCGGCTTGCCTTCGCCGCGCGAGCCGGTGACGGCCTGGACGGTGATGCCGGCATTCATGTGGTTGGCGTTGGTGATGAAGATTTTCGCGCCGTTGATATTCCAGCCGCCATCGACCTTTTTGGCGACGGTTTTGCTGCCGCGCGAGTCGGAGCCGGCGCCCGGCTCGGTCAGGCCGAAGGCCCAGAGTTTCTTGCCGGTGCAGAGCTGCGGGATGTATTTTTTCTTTTGCGCTTCGTTTCCGAAATAATAGAGCGGCCCGATGCCCAGCGAGTTATGGGCGGTGACGGTGGCGGCCTGCGAGCCGTCGGCGCGGGCGATTTCCTCGCAGGCGATGGCGTAGGCCAGGTAATCCATGCCGTGGCCGCCGTAGGTTTCGGGGATAACGATGCCAAACAGGCCGAGCTCGCCCATTTTCTGCGTCAGCGATTCGGAGAATTCGCCGCGCCTGTCGAGGTCGCGGGCGACCGGGGCGATTTCGTTTTCGGCGAATTTGCGCACGCTATCGCGCAGTTGTTGATGCGTTTCGGGTAGGTCGAAATTCATGGATGATCCCTCTTCGGAATGAGATGATACGGCGGCAGATTTCATTTGACCTCCAGGGACTTAAATTGCTTGGCGAGTTTGAGCGATTGACCCTGGTAATTCGATTTGATGTCCTGGCCGTAGAGTACTTCCGGCCGCGCCGCCATGCGCTCGTAGCGCAACCAGCCGACGGTTTGCCCGTGCTCCAGCAGGAACGGCACTTCGTGCGAGCGTACTTCGAGCACGCCGCGGCTGCTGCCGGCTTTACCGTCGCTCCAGCCGAAGCCTGGGTCGAAAAATCCGGCATAATGCACGAGGAATTCGCCGGCGCGCGTGTCGTAAGGCAGCATTTCGGCGGCGTAGTCGGGCGGCACGGCGATGGCTTCCTTGGTCATCAAGATGTAAAATTCGCTTGGGTCGAGTATGAGCGACGCCTCTTTGTGGAAGCGCAGCGGCTCCCAGAAATCGAGCGGGTCGTAGCCGCGCTGCTCGAGGTCGATGCGGCGGGTGTTTTTCTTGGCGCGCCAGCCGATGATCTCATCGTCCTTGCCGCTGCCGCGCAGATCGACCGTGAAGCGCAGCATGCCGGTATCGCCGAGTTGCATGTCCTTGTCCTGCGAGCGCACGACCTGGCCGCTATCGACCAGCTTGTGCCATTCCTCGGCGGCGATGGGCTGCGGCGAGGAGCGGCTTTTGCGGAAGCGCAGCTGGCTTAGGCGCGTGCCGCGCTTGACGACGATGCCAAAAGTGCGGGGCACGACTTCCAGGTAGAGCCTGCCTTCATAGCCGCGCGCCACCTCGTCGAAGGCGGTGCCTTCGTCGGTAATCAGACGGGTGAGGATGTCGAGCCGGCCGGTGGAGCTTTTGGGGTTGGCGAAGCCTTTGACGTCGCTTTTAAGCTTGACCTCTTCGAGCAGCGGGATGACGTAGACGCGCTCTTTTTCGAGCACGGCGCCGTTCAGCAGGCTGATCTTGAAATCCTCACAACGCGGGTCGAGCTGCTTGATTTTATCGTATAGCTTGACGTTCTTTCCCGGCAGGAAGCTGGTATCGACCGGATAGGCATAGTCGCCGAGGCGCAAATCGATGCTGGCGGGCTGGATCTGGTCGTCGTCGATGCCGGTGACCAGCTCGGTCATTTTGGTGGCGCGGATCTCGCCGTTGCGGACCATTTCCCAGATGGCCTGGCAGGGCAGGATGCCGGTATATTTAACGGACTCGGAGGCGGGGGCGACAACGGCCGACCCGTCTTCAAGCGCGATTTTTTCTGCCGTATTATTCATTGGATTGCCTTAATATTATCTCCACGGGAGGCCACTCTAGCCGACCGCGCCTTGCAATCAAGCGGTTTTCTGCGCGCAAGAATAATCCGCCCAGCCTGTTGCCAAGAGCGATCGCCGCCGCTACTATGCGGCAATGCGTTCCTGCCTGTTCATTATCGCGCTTTTGGCGCTCTGCGCCCCCGCTTATGCCTATGTCGGGCCGGGGCCGGGGCTTAGCATGCTCGGCTCGTTATTTACCCTGCTCGCAGGCATTTTTCTGGCACTGTTCATGGTGTTGTTCTACCCCATCCGCCTGCTGCTGAAAAAACGCAAAAACGCCCGCAAACCCTAACGCCATGCACGAGCTGTTTTCTTTTGCCGACGGTGCGATGGGTTTCCTGCCGGCCTGGGTGCGAATCGGCCTGTGGGGAACGGTCAGCGCGGCGCTCAGCATGTGGCTTTACCTGCGCCTGTCGCCGCAGGCCCGGCTTGCCTCGCTCAAGCAGCAGCAGCGCGAATCGCGGCGCGGGCTTTATGCGCATGAGGGCAGCATGGGGGAGATGTACCGTTTGATAGGCAAGGATTTGCGATTATCGCTGGCGCAGCTGCGCCAGGTGCTGCTGCCGGTGCTGCTGTCGATCCTGCCGGTGATCGCCATCGCTTACGGCGTGCTGGGTTTTTACACGCAGGAGCAGGCGGAATGGATATATTTCGGCGCATTGCTGCTGGCGTCGCTGGCGATCAAATGTATGTTTCGGATTCATTGATATGGAAGTGTCCTGGCATCTCGATCTGCTGGGACGGTGGGTGAGCAATCATCCGCGCCTGTGGATCGCGCTTGGCAATCTGGAGACGGCGCTGCTGGCGGAAGATTTGAAAGCCATCCGCATCGAAAAGCCGCTATATATATGCGGCCTGGCGCGGGCGGGGACGACGGCCAAGCTGATGGAGATCGCAGCGCAGCCCGGCCATACCAGCCACAGCTATGCCGATTTCCCTTTTTTGTTTACGCCGTACTGGTGGAATACGCTGCTTAAATGGCTGCCTCGCCGCAGCCAGCCACTCATTGAACGCGCGCATGGCGACGGTATCATGGTCAATCCGCAAAGCCCGGAGGCGATGGAGGAAATGCTGTGGATGGCGTTCTTTCCGCATCTGCATAGCACAACGCGAAGCGCCGTGCTCGACGAAAACACGTCTAATCCGGCCTTCGAGAAATTCTACCGCGACCATATCAAAAAGTTGCTACTCGTGCGCGGCGCGACGCGTTATGTGTCGAAGGCGAATTACAACATCACGCGCATGCGCTATTTGAAAAAGCTGTTCCCCGACGCCGAATTCGTCATCCCCACGCGCGATAAAGAGTCGCATGTCGCCTCGCTGATGCGCCAGCATGAGCGCTTCTGCGCGGCGGCGGCGGGAAATCCCAAAGTCGCGCGGCATATGGCGCAAGTCGGGCATTTCGAGTTCGGGCCGCTGCGCACGCCGATCCATACCGGGGACCAGGCGGCGATCGACCATATTCTTGCCCTGTGGAAAGCCGGCCGGGAAAAAGAAGGCTGGGAGCGCTATTGGGAGATGATGGCGGCGTTTATCGAGCGTGAGAAAGGCTGGCTATTGACAAGCGGCGGTGAAGGCATATAGTCCCGCACCATAACGCGAATAAACATACGAACCCCATAGAAACGATGTTTACACTCTACGCGCTGATGGGTTTGGTTGCCGCCGCATTGTTCATTTACCTGCTGCTGGCGTTGCTCAAGCCGGAGCTGTTTCCCTAAGTTATGGTGCAATCCCTCATATATATCGCGCTGGTTCTGGGAGTGGTCGCCCTGTGCACCCGGCCGCTCGGCGCCTATATGGCGCGGGTGCTGTCGGACGAGCGCGTGTGGCTTGAAACGCCGCTGGGCGGACTGGAGCAGTTGCTATACCGCCTGTGCGCGGTCGATCCGAAGGCGGAGATGAACTGGCGGCGCTATGCGCTGGCGCTGCTGCTTTTTGGCGCATTAGGCATCGTGTTTTTATTCGGTATTTTAGTGCTGCAGCCGCTTTTGCCGTTTAATCCGCAAGGCTTTCCGGCGATGTCCGCCGACCAGGCTTTCAATGTCGCGGTGAGTTTCGTCACCAACACCAACTGGCAGAGCTATGGCGGCGAAACGACGCTGAGCCATTTTTCGCAGATGGCCGGGCTTGCCGTGCAGAATTTCATCTCGGCGGCCACCGGCATCGCCGTGGCCTGCGCGCTGTTTCGCGGGATCGCCCGCAAGCAGACGTCGCTGCTGGGCAATGCCTGGGCGGATATCGTGCGCAGCGTGCTTTATATTTTGCTGCCGCTGTCGCTGCTGTTTGCGATTTTTCTTATGTCGCAAGGCGTGGTGCAGAATTTTTCCGCCGCTGTCTCTTATACGCCGGTGCAAGCTGTAGAAGGCGAATCGCTGATTGCAACCGGCCCGGCGGCGTCGCAAATTGCCATCAAAATGCTCGGCAGCAACGGCGGCGGCTTTTTCAACGCCAATGGCGCGCATCCGTTCGAGAACCCGACGCCGCTGGCCAACTTTTTTCAGATCGTGGCGATTTTGCTGATTCCTGCATCGCTGGTCTATACGTTCGGCGCGATGGTCGGCGACCGCCGGCAGGCCTGGTCGCTGCTGGCCGCCATGACGCTGATTTTCCTGCCGCTGGTATTGCTGGCGACGCAGGCCGAGCTTGCCGGCAACCCGAACCTAGACATCGCCGCCATCAGCCAGCCGGACGGCAACATGGAGGGCAAGGAAGTACGCAACGGCGTCGTGTCGTCGATGGTGTGGGCGGTGGCGACGACGGCGACCTCCAACGGCTCGGTCAATGCGGCGCATGATTCGCTGCTGCCGCTGGCCGGGATGATTCCGCTTCTATTCATTCAGTTCGGCGAGGTGATTTTCGGCGGCGTCGGCACCGGCGCTTATGGCATGCTGATCTATGTGGTCATCACCGTGTTCATCGGCGGGCTCATGGTCGGCCGCACGCCGGAATATCTCGGCAAAAAGCTCGGCGCCTTCGAAATCAAGATGGCGTCGCTATGCATTCTCATTCCGGCCTTCGTGCTGCTTGGCGGCACGGCGCTTGCGGTTGCCACCGAAGCGGGCAGGGCGGGCGTATTCAATCCCGGCGCGCAGGGCTTCAGCGAGCTGCTCTATAATTTTTCCTCCGCCACTAATAATAACGGCAGCGCCTTTGCCGGCATGAATGCCAATACGCCGTTTTATAATATCGTGCTTGCGGTTGCGATGCTGATCGGGCGCTACGGCGTCATCCTGCCGGTGCTGGCTATTGCCGGATCGCTGGCTGCTAAAAACACTGCGCCGGTGGGCCAGGGAACGCTGCCTACCCATACGCCGCTATTCGTTGTCATGCTGGTTGCCAGCATCCTGCTGGTCGACGTGCTGACCTATGTGCCGGTGCTGGCGATGGGGCCGGTCGCCGAGCATCTGCATCTGTACCATCTGGGCAAGGGCGGCCTATGAGCGGCAAAATACAAATGCCACAGGGAGCATTGCGCCAGGCGGCGTTTACGGCGTTTCTGAAGCTGCATCCCGCCACCCAGCTGCGCAACCCGGTCATGTTTTTGGTATATGTCTGCGCGCTTTCCGCCAGCGGGCTTTATATATACGATACGCTGGCGGGCACCGAGCTTGCGGGCGCGCCCAGCCGCTTCACGCTGTGGATCTCGCTGTGGCTGTGGTTTACCGTGCTGTTCGCCAATTTCGCCGAAAGCGTGGCCGAAGGGCGCGGGCGCGCGCAGGCGCAATCGCTGCGGTCGCTGCGCAAAGATGTCGACGCCAAAAAAATCCGCAGCAAGGACAAACGCTCGGATTACCAGGTGGTGTCGGCCAGCTCGCTGCATAAGGACGATCTGGTGCTGGTGCAGGCCGGCGATTTCATTCCCGGCGACGGCCAGGTGATCGACGGCATCGCCTCGGTCGACGAAAGCGCCATCACCGGCGAGAGCGCACCGGTCATCCGCGAGAATGGCGGCGATTCCGATGCGGTGACCGGCGGTACGCGCGTGCTCTCCGACTGGCTGGTGATCCGCATCACCGCCAATGCCGGCGAAAGCTTCATCGATAAGATGGTCTCGATGGTCGAAGGCGCCAAGCGCCAGAAAACTCCCAACGAGGTGGCGCTGTCCATTTTGCTTGCGGGACTCACGATGATCTTTTTGTTGGCGATCGTCACCATGCTGCCTTTCTCGCTGTTTAGCATTGCGCAAAGCGGTCATGGCAGCCCGGTGGGCATATTGATCCTGATCTCGCTGCTGGTCTGCCTGTCGCCGACGACCATCGGCGGGCTGCTTTCGGCCATCGGCATCGCCGGTATGAACCGGTTGCTTAAGGCCAACGTCATCGCTTCGTCGGGCCGGGCGGTGGAGGCGGCGGGCGACGTCAACGTGCTGTTGCTCGATAAAACCGGCACGATTACGCACGGCAACCGCCAGGCCGAGGAATTCTTCCCGGCGGACGGCGTGACGATCCAGGTGATGGCGGAGGCGGCACAGCTCTCGTCGCTGGCCGACCAGACGCCCGAAGGCAAGAGCATTCTGGCGCTCGCCCGCCGCCGTTACGGGCAACCGGAACTGACCTGTAACCCCGACGCCAGCGAGGTCATCGCTTTTTCGGCGGAGACGCGCTGCAGCGGCATCAAGCTGCCCAACCGACAGATCGTCAAGGGCGCGTCCGACGCCATCGAAAACATCGTCAAGCCGTTAGGCGGCGCGATTCCCGACTCGCTACGCCGCAAAATCGAAGATATCGGCCGCGCCGGCGGCACGCCGCTGGTGGTGGCCGAGGGCGCGAAGGTGCTGGGGGTGATTTACCTCAAGGATATCGTAAAGATAGGCATCAAGGAGCGCCTCGCCGATTTGCGCAAGATGGGCATCAAGAGCGTGATGATTACCGGCGACAACCCGCTGACGGCAGCCGCCATCGCGGCCGAGGCGGGCGTAGACGATTACCTGGCGCAGGCGACGCCGGAAGCCAAGCTCAAGCTTATCCGCAAGATGCAGTCGGGCGGCGAGCTGGTGGCGATGGTCGGCGACGGCACGAACGACGCGCCGGCGCTTGCCCAGTCGGACGTGGCGGTGGTGATGAATTCGGGCACGCAGGCAGCCAAGGAGGCGGGCAACATGATTGACCTCGACTCCGACCCGACCAAGCTGATCGAGATCGTCCAGATCGGCAAGCAGCTGCTCATGACGCGCGGCTCGCTGACGACTTTCTCGATCGCCAACGACCTGGCCAAATATTTTGCGATCATTCCGGCGGCGTTCGCCTCGACTTATCCCGAGCTGATGATGCTCAACGTCATGCATCTGGCGTCGCCCATCTCGGCGATGCTGTCGGCGGTGATTTTCAATGCGCTGATTATCGTCGCACTCATCCCGCTGGCGCTTAAGGGCGTTGCCTACCGGCCGGTGGGGGCCGCCGCGCTGCTGCGCCATAACCTGCTCGTATACGGCCTGGGCGGCGTGATCGTGCCGTTCATCGGCATCAAGGCCATCGATATGCTGCTGGTGGCGATGGGGGTGGTGTGATGGAAAAGAGGATTCAGGATTCGGGATTCGGGATTCAGGGAAAGGTAGCGTTCGTTCGCGCGCCTCTGATCTTGCTGCTTTTATTCACACTGCTGCTTGGCGTTATATACCCCTTGCTGGTTACGGGCATTGCCAAGGTTGTTTTCCCGCAGCAAAGCGCCGGATCGCTGATACTACGCGATGGGAAAGCGATTGGCTCGGAGCTGCTCGGCCAGCCATTCAGCGCACCCGGCTATTTCTGGGGCAGGCCGTCGGCGACCACCCCGCCTTATAATGCCGCTTCGTCAGGCGCGTCCAACATGAACCCCGGCAATCCGAAATTGCTGGAGGCGGTGAATGACCGCCTTGTCGCGCTGAAAAAAGCCGATCCCCGAAATACACTGCCGGTGCCGGTTGATCTCCTGACCGCCTCGGCCAGCGGGCTCGACCCGCATATCAGCGTCGCGGCGGCGCGCTATCAGGCCGCGCGCGTCGCGCGTGCGCGCAAGTGGAAACAAGAAGAGGTGGATGCTCTTATCGAGGCGCATGCGCAGGGCTATATGTTCGGCGATGCCTACGTCAATGTGCTGGCGCTGAATCTGGCGATGGACGGCAAGCAAGGTGACAGGTGACTGGTATCGGGTAACAGGAAATAAGTAAGTTGTTGGTAGAAAAATTGTTTTCTGCTAGTCTTTCCGTCACCCGAAACCTGTTGCCTGTTACCCGATGAACGACGAATCACGCCCCGATCCCGACGAGCTTCTCAGCCGTATTTCCGCCGAGGAAAAACAGGCGCAGCGGCAAAGCGCACGCGGCAAGCTCAAGATATTTTTCGGCGCCTGCGCCGGCGTCGGCAAAACCTATGCGATGCTGTCGGCGGGCCGGCAGGCCAAAGCTGACGGCATCGATGTGGTCATCGGACTGGTGGAAACGCATGGCCGCGAGGAAACCATGAAGCTGCTCGATGGGCTGGCGCTGCTGCCGCATAATGAAATTGTTCATCGCGGCACGCTCATCAAGGAATTCGATCTCGACGCCGCGCTCGCGCGCAAGCCGCAGCTTATCCTGCTCGACGAGCTGGCGCACAGCAACGCGCCCGGCTCGCGCCATCCCAAGCGCTGGCAGGACGTCGACGAGCTGCTCGATGCCGGCATCAGCGTCTATACCACCATCAACGTGCAGCATCTGGAAAGCCTCAACGATGTGGTGGCGCGCATCACCGGCATCTGGGTCAAGGAAACCGTGCCCGACGCGGTGTTCGACAAGGCCGACGAAATCTCGCTGGTGGATATTCCTTCGGAGGAATTGCTCAAGCGGCTGCAGGAAGGCAAAGTCTATATCGCGCCGGAAGCCAAGAAGCGCGCCGCCCAGAACTTTTTCAAGAAAAGCAATCTGATCGCACTGCGCGAGCTGGCGCTGCGGCGCACCGCCGAGCGCGTCGATGCGCTGATGGACGTCTACAAGACCAAGGACGGTGGCGCGCAGGGCTTCAGCGGTGCCGACCGCATTCTGGTGTGCATCGGGCCGGACGCGCTTTCGCCCAAGCTGGTGCGCTCGGCCAAGCGCATGGCCGGCGGCCTCAAGGCGCCGTGGACAGTAGTCTATATCGAAAATGACCGCCATTATCGCCTGAGCAAAGAGGGGCAGGATTCGGTTGACCGCACGCTGCGGCTCGCCGAGCGCATGGGTGCGAAAACCGAAGTGCTGCAAGGCAACCAGGCGTCGGAAGACATACTGGCCTATGCGCGCGGCCACAGCATCACCAAGATCATCGTCGGCAAAACGCCCAAGCCGCGCTGGCGCGAGATCGTCAGTGGAACGCTTGCCGATAAGATTATCCGCGGCTCCGGCGATATCGACGTCTATGTGATTACCGGCGAGGCGGAAGACAGGACGGTGCTTAAATCGTCGTTTTGGAGCACGCAAACGCCTTGGCAATATTACCTATCGGCGCCGGTGATGACATTTTTCTGCTCTCTGGTATTGCTGCCGCTGCGCCCGATACTCGATCCGGTGAATATGGTGCTGATTTATATTATCGGCATCGTCGGCCTGGCGCTGCGCTACGGGCGGGGGCCGTCGTTGCTGGCGACGCTGCTGTCGGCCATGTGCGTTAATTACCTGTTCTTCGTGCCGTACTACACATTCAAGCTGGAAGATGAGCAGCATTTCATCACCTTCTTCGTGTTGCTGGTCACCGGCATCGTCATCGGCACGCAGACGTCGCGCCTGCGGCTGCAGGCGATTTCGGCGCGCAAACGCGAAAAAGACACGTCGTCGCTATTCGCCATGAGCCGGGAGCTTTCGGCCAGCCGCGGCAAAATCACTTTGTCGCAGGTGGCGTCGCAGCATATCTCCGAGGTGCTCGACAGCGATGTGTTCCTCTGGCTTGCCGATCGCGGCGGCGAGCTGCAGACGGTGGTGGCGGAAACGGAGCGCGACAATAAGGGCGTCGATCCGGTGCGCGAGGAAAGCGTCGCCCGTTGGGCATTCACCCATAAGCAAAATGCCGGCCTGGGCACCGACACGCTGCCGAGCGCCAAAACGCTTTATGTGCCGCTTAAGGGCCTCGACGGCGTGGTCGGCGTTATCGGCGTGATGCCGCACGATCCCGACGTGACGAGCTACACCACCGAGCAAACCTCGCTGCTGGAAACGCTGGCGACGATCACTGCCTCGGCGCTGGAGCGCGCGCAGGCGGCGGAGATGATGGAAAAAACCATCGTCGAGGCGGAGAGCGAAAAGCTGCGCAACATCCTGCTGTCGTCGGTGTCGCACGATCTGCGCACGCCGCTGGCGGCGATCACCGGCTCGGCGAGCACGCTGCTGATCGAGGGCGACAAAATCAGCGAGGAATATAAGAAGGAGCTGCTGCGCTCGATCCATGAAGAGGCGGCGCGGCTGGCGAAAATGGTGACCAACCTGCTCGACGTGTCGAGCCTCGAGTCGGGTTCGGTGAAGCTCAACAAGGAGCTCTATTTCATAGAAGAGCTGATCGGCTCGGCGCTGATGCGCGCGGAGCAGAAGCTGACGCGTCATCAGGTGCTCACCAATATCGAGCACGGGCTGCCGCTACTGCGCATCGACGGGCTGCTCATCGAGCAGGTGCTGATTAATTTGCTGGAAAACGCGGCGGAATATACACCGATCGGCTCGACCGTGACCATCCTAGCTACGACGGTGAAGCCGGACATTCATGTGATCGTCACCGATAACGGGCCGGGCATCAAGCCGGGCGACGAAGAGCGCATCTTCGATAAATTCTACAATGCGCGGCAACCGCAAACACCGGCGGGCGAGCAGAAATCGGGCGGGCTGGGGCTGGCGATCTGCCGCGGCATCATCCATGCGCATGGCGGGAAAATCTGGGCGCAGAACGCGCCCGAGGGCGGGGGGGCGATGTTTACATTCACCCTGCCGATCAGAAACACGGAATCAGAATAGCAAACTCTACTATGCTGGGCATCTATGGCCGGTTTTCTGCGCTTCCGCTACTCACGTACTACAACGTACGCTGCGTTGCGGTTCTCAAAAACCGGCCATACCTGCCTCAGCCTAGCGAGTTTGAGAATAATCAGCGTTAAAAACTAATCGTCGGTTTCGATGTTCTCTTCGCCGAACGCCATGCCGTCCGCTTCGAGATCTTCGCTGGCGGCGGGCTTAACCGAGATGTGGGCGGCGGCGTCTTTGAACGCCTCTTCGACATCGGCCGGAATTTCCTCGCCCTTGGTCAGGAGCTTCTTATCGGCGATGTCCGATACCGGGCGCTTGAAGAAGCTTTGGATCAAATCTTCCTCGAGCTGCGGCAGGGCAATGGTCTTGTCGGCGATCTCGCGCAGCGACACGACGCTGTCCTTGTCGTTGTCGCGGTCGATGGTCAGCGGGTTGCCGGAGCTGATCTGCTTGGCGCGCTGCGAGGCGAGTAATACCAATTCAAAGCGGTTGGGGACTTCCAAAATGCAGTCTTCGACGGTGACGCGTGCCATATTTCCTCAGTAATCAGTTGCCAGCGGCCGGCGGCCGGTTGTAGAGTGAGTGCGGATTTATGCTTAATATGGCGGTAACTGTCAACTGGTAACTGATGACCATCTACAATATGCTGGAAAAAAACGATAAAAAACTGCCGAAGCCAGACTGGATCCGCGTCAAGGCGCCGGTGTCGCGCGAGTATCAGGCCACCCGCGACATCATCCATTCGCTCAAGCTCAACACCGTGTGCGAGGAGGCGGCCTGCCCCAATATCGGCGAATGCTGGAGCCAGAAACACGCCACCGTCATGATCATGGGCGACACCTGCACCCGCGCTTGCGCCTTCTGCAACGTCAAAACCGGGATGCCCGGCGCGCTCAATCCGCATGAGCCGGAAAACCTCGCGCAGGCGGTGGCCAAGCTGGCGCTGAAGCATGTGGTGGTGACGTCGGTCGATCGCGACGATCTGGCCGATGGCGGAGCGCAGCATTTCTACGATTGCATCACCGCCATCCGCGCGCGCGCGCCGGCAACCACCATCGAGGTGCTGACCCCGGATTTTTTACGCAAAGACAATGCAATAGAGCGTGTCGTTAAAGCAAAGCCTGATGTCTATAATCACAATATCGAGACGGTGCCCAGGCTCTATAAAACCATCCGCCCGGGCGCGCGCTATTTCAACTCGCTGCACCTGCTCAAAACCGTCAAGGAACTCGACCCGTCCATCTTCACCAAATCCGGCCTGATGGTGGGGCTGGGCGAAGGCAAGGACGAGGTGCTACAGGTGATGGACGATCTGCGCGCCGCTGAGGTCGACTTCATGACCATCGGCCAGTATTTGCAACCGACGCCCGCCCATGCAACGGTCGACCGCTACGTCACGCCCGACGAATTCGCCTATTACGAGCGCCAGGCCCGCGCCAAAGGTTTCCTGATGGTGGCCAGCTCGCCGCTGACGCGTTCAAGCTACCATGCCGGCGACGATTTCGCCGAGATGAAAAAGGCGCGGGAAGCGTTGCTGGCGACCCAATGAGCCATCACCACCACGAGCATCATAATAAATCCTCCGAGTCGCTGCGCGATTTCGTGATTGCCTTATATTTTCCCCTCTCCCGCTTGCGGGGGAGGGAGATATTTCTTAGGCTTGCGTCAGCAAGTCTTGGAAATATCGGGTGGGGGTGTAGGCCTCCTTCTTTAAGCAAGCGCACCCCCACCCAGCTCCGTCTAAGTCGCTTCGCTCCTAAGACTGCGCAACCCTCCCCCGCAAGCGGGAGAGGGGAAGGATGGGTATGAGTCATCACCACCACGAGCACCATAATAAATCCTCCGAGGCGCTGCGCGATTTCGTGATCGGCATGTCCGACGGGCTGACCGTGCCGTTTGCGCTGGCGGCGGGGCTGGCCGGGGCGGTGGATACGACGGCGCTGATCGTCGTCGCCGGCGTGGCGGAAATTGCCGCCGGCACGGTGGCGATGGGGCTGGGCGGCTATATGGGCGCGCGCACGGAAAAAGAGCATTACGAAGCCGAACATGCGCGCGAATCGCGCGAGGTGGCGGAGCTGCCGGAAGTGGAAGCGCGCGAGGTCGGCGATATTTTACGCGGTTACGGCGTGCCCGAGGCGCAGGTGCCGGTGGTGGTCGATGGCATTAGAAAGAATCCGCAGAAATGGGTGGATTTCATGGTGAAATTCGAGCTGGGGCTGGAGCGGCCCGACCCGCGCCGCCTGTTGCAAAGCCCGCTGATTATCGGCGGCGCCTATGCGCTGGGCGGACTATTGCCGCTGTTGCCTTATATGTTTTTTGCGCATGTGAAAGAGGCGCTGGAAATTTCGGTGGCGGTAAGCCTGGTGGCGCTGTTTGCATTCGGCGCGTTTAAAGGCTATTTTAC
>JAGVLW010000090.1 GCA_020054105.1 Alphaproteobacteria bacterium
CGATGGCGCGGGCGGCGGCCAGCCCGACGCGCAGGCCGGTGAAACTGCCGGGGCCGACGCTGCAGGCAACGGCGGAAAGTTGAGCGTAGGCTGTTTCACTTTGCGCCAGCACCGCCTCGACCATCGGCAGCAGCACCACCGACTGCGAGGTCGGCCGCAGCTCTTCCAGATAGGCGCTCACGCGCCCGCCCTTCCACACGGCCACGCTGCATGGTCCGGTTGCGGTATCGATGGCGAGGATGGCGGGGGGGAGAGTCATCGTTTGACGTATAGTTGGTAACAGGCTAATAATGGCTCCTGTTTAGTCACTTATGAAAGAATACGCAATGCTTGCCGATAAAAAATGCACTGCCTGCCAGGAAGGCACGCCGCCGATGAAAGTTGAAAAAGCCCGCGAAATGCTCGCGCAGCTTCCCGGCTGGGAATTTGCGATGGAGGGCAGGGCGATCCGCCGGCGCTTCACTTTCGCCAGTTTCATGGACGCGCTGGCCTTCGTCGGCAAGCTCGCGCCCATCGCCGAGGCCGAGGGCCACCACCCCGACATCATGATGGGCTGGGGCTATGTCGAGATCGTGCTGTGGACGCACAGCATCGCCGGGCTGCATGAGAATGATTTTATTATGGCTGCGAAGTTCAGCAAAGTGGTGTAGAATAAGCCATATGCAGGGTTGCGCCGCTTGACCAAAAAACTCTTTATCAAAACCTACGGCTGCCAGATGAACGTGTATGACTCGGCGCGCATGGCCGACGTCATGGCGCCGCTGGGCTATAGCGCGTCGGAATCGTTCGAGGATGCCGACCTCGTCGTGCTCAATACCTGCCATATCCGCGAGAAGGCCGAGGAAAAAGTCTATTCCGAGCTGGGGCGCATCCTGAAGGAAAAAAAGAAAAAAGCCGACAAGGGCGAGCGGATGCTCATCGCCGTCGGCGGCTGCGTCGGCCAGGCCGAGGGCGAGGAGATTTTCAAGCGCGCGCCTTATGTCGACATCGTGCTCGGGCCGCAAAGCTACCATCAATTACCGGAGATGGTCACCAAGGCCATCCGCGGCAAAGGCGGCGTGGTGAATCTGGAATTCGAGGCGCAGCAAAAATTCGACGCGCTGCCCGAAGCCGGTGCGTCGCAAGGCGTTTCCGTGTTCCTGGCGGTGCAGGAAGGCTGCGATAAATTCTGCAGTTTCTGCGTCGTGCCCTATACGCGCGGCGCCGAATATTCGCGCTCGCCGCAGGCGATTCTCGACGAAGCCAAACGTATGGTCGGCCAGGGCGCGCTCGAAATCACGTTGCTTGGGCAGAACGTCAATGCCTATCACGGCGGCACCTGGTCGCTGGCCGACCTGATCGTCAAGCTGGCGCAGATCGATGGCCTTGCGCGCATTCGCTACATGACCTCGCATCCGCGCGACATGAGCGACGATCTGATTGCATTGCACGGGTGCGAACCCAAGCTTATGCCGTTTTTGCACCTGCCGGTGCAGTCGGGCTCGGATGCGATCCTCAAGCGCATGAACCGCAAACACACGGCGGCATTCTACCTGGATATTATAGAGCGTCTGCGCGCGGCGCGGCCCGACATCGCACTGTCGTCGGATTTCATCGTCGGCTTTCCCGGCGAGAGCGACCGCGATTTCGAAGATACGCTGGCGCTGGTCGAGAAGGTGGGATTCCACTCGGCCTATAGCTTCAAATACAGCCCGCGCCCCGGAACCCCGGCGGCCGTCGATGACAGGCAAGTGCCTGAAGCGGCGAAAGACGAACGGCTGCAGCGGCTGCAGGCACTGCTGCAAAAACAGATGCTCGCCGCCAACCGGGCCAGCGTTGGCAAAACTATGGAAGTGCTGTTCGACCGCAGCGGCAAGCAGGCCGGGCAGGCGCTCGGCAAGAACCCTTATATGCAGTCGGTGCATGTGCTGGGAGCGCCGCATCTGCAAGGCACGCTCGCCCAGGTCAGAATCACCGCCGCGCACGGCAATAGCGTTGCGGGCGAAGCCGTCGAACCACTTATGCAACTCAGAAAGGCAAGCTAGTGAAAGACAAACACGACAAGACCGCCGCGCGCGAGCCGGCGCCGCTGCACCATAATATGGTGTTCAAGGATAATGCGCTGCTGCCGATGCTGTTTGGCGACGACGACGCCCATCTGGCCAAGCTCGAGAAGAAATTCAACCTGTCGCTTTCGTCGCGCGGCAACGTGCTGGTGCTGACCGGTGGCAAGGCCGACATCGAGTCGGGCAAGGCGGTGCTGCAATCGCTTTATAAGGAGTTGGAACATGGCGGCGAGATTGGCCCGGCGCAGGTCGACGCTGCGATCCGCATGCTGACCCCGAGCCAACGTAATGGCCATCATAAGGGCGAAACGGCCGAAGAGAAAATGCTGTTCGACACCAGCGATATTTTTATCAAGACGATGAAAAAAGTGGTGAAGCCCTATTCGCCGATGCAGTCGCAATATATCCAGGCGCTCAGCCATCACGATATGGTGTTTGCGCTCGGGCCGGCAGGCACGGGTAAAACCTACCTCGCCGTGGCGATGGCGGTGGCGATGTTCAACAGCCACAAGGTCGAAAAGATCATCCTGTCGCGCCCGGCGGTGGAAGCCGGCGAGAAGCTGGGCTTTTTGCCCGGCGACCTCAAGGAAAAAATCGATCCGTACCTGCGCCCGCTCTATGACGCGCTCTACGACATGATCCCCGCCGACAAGCTGACGAAATTCATGGAAAGCGGCGAGATCGAAGTGGCGCCGCTGGCCTTCATGCGCGGCCGCACCTTCTCCAATTGCTTCGTCATTCTCGACGAGGCGCAAAACACGACGCCGACCCAGATGAAGATGTTCCTCACGCGCATGGGCGAGAATTCGCACATGGTCATCACCGGCGATTTAAGCCAGACCGATTTGCCCAAGGACGTAAAGTCCGGCCTGGGCGATGCCATCCGCAAAGTCGAAAACATCGAGGGCATCGGCACGGTGCGTTTTTCCGATTCCGACGTCGTGCGCCATGCGCTCGCCGCCAAGATCATCCAGGCCTACGACGAATGGGACAGGAAAAGGAAAAACAATCCCTCCGGCGATAAATGACGCATCCCGTCAACGTCGTCGTCAAATCCCCGCGCTGGAAAATCCTGCTTCGGCCTTACTGCAAAACCGTGCGCGCGGCGGCGCTTTGCGCGCTGGCGCCTAAGGAAAATTTCGAGCTTACCGTCGTGCTGGCCGACGATGCGTTCGTGCGCGAGCTCAACCACACCTATCGCGGGAAAAACCAGCCGACCAATGTGTTGTCCTTCGCCAATGAGGCGCCGCCTGCGAAAGGAGAAGAAATCTATCTCGGCGATGTTGTCCTTGCGCTGGAAACCATCGAGCGCGAGGCGCAGGCGCAGGGAAAATCTTTCAAAGCCCACGCCACCCACCTGATCGTGCATGGCGTGCTGCATTTGCTGGGCCATGACCATATGCGCAGGAATGAGGCGAAAACCATGGAGGGGCTTGAGGTAAAAATCCTTAAAAAACTGAAGGTTAAAAATCCATACTTGTAGTTTTAGGTAAGGTCGGCTATAGCTGGCTGCTTACGTTATGAAACCCGCCTTATCCACCGTAGCTAACACCCCTATGCCCGACCCCGCCACCGGTGCGCCCGACGCGCCATCGGCTAAAATCCAATCCGTTCCCGATATCCAACCGCAAACGACTTCGCTGCTGCAATCGATGCGCAGCTGGCTGCGCGCGACGCTGTTGCCCCGAACCGACAGCTCGCTGAAGGAAGTGCTCGAAGACGTGATCGAAGAGCATGAGGGCCTGGCCGACGAGCGGCTGGCGCCGGAAGAAAAAGTCATGCTGCATAACGTGCTGTCCTTCGGCGATACCAAAGTCAGCGACATCATGATCCCGCGCACCGACATCGTCGCCGTGCCGCACGACATCACTTTGCCCATTCTCAAGGCGCATATCATCGAGCAGCGCCATACGCGCATCCCGGTTTATGAGGACACGCTCGACCATGTGAAGGGCTTCATCCATGTCAAGGACCTGCTGCCGATGCTGTCGGGCGACGTGCCGTTTGCCATCAGCGGCGTCATCCGCGAGCTGATTTTCGTGCCACCCTCGATGCACATCATCGACCTGCTCATCAAGATGCGCCATGCCGGCAGCCACATGGCGATCGTGGTGGACGAGTATGGCGGCAGCGACGGGTTGGTGACGATGGAAGACATGTTCGAGGAGATCGTCGGCGACATCCATGACGAGCATGACGAGGACGAGGAGCAGGAAGATAAAATCCTGCGCGTCAGCGACCGGATGTTCGACGTCAACGCCCGCATCCGCATCGAAAAGCTCGAGAAGGAGCTCGGCCTCAATCTCGTCGGCGAGGAAAAGGAAAACGAATTCGAAACGCTCGGCGGGTTGATTTTCTTCCAGCTCGGCCGCGTGCCCGCAAAGGGCGAAACGATCACCCACGCGTCGGGCATACGCTTCGAGATCACCGATGCCGACCCGCGGCGCATCCGCAAGGTGCGGATTTTGACGAGCTGATCAGTTTCGTGCGGTTGCCACCCCATAATACAACCTACACGCGAAAATGCTAAAAATAACGGATATCAATGTTGCGGCGCTGCATGGTTGGCGGCGCAATGCGCTCGCCTTTGTATGCGGCATCTGCGCTACGCTCGCCTTGCCGCCGTTTTTCTTGTTCCCGCTGCTGATCCCGGCTTTTTCCGGGCTGTTCCTGCTTATCCACAATGCGCGCGGTTCCCACCGGGCGTTCTGGGATGGCTGGTTCTGGGGCTGGGGATTTTACATGACCGGGCTGTATTGGTTTTGCATCGCCCTGCTGACCGATCCGGAAAAATTCGCCTGGATGATTCCGTTTGCGCTTTTCGCGCTGACCGGCGTGATTGCCGTCTATTGCGCCGTTGCCTGCTGGCTGACCGTGAAGTTGCCGGCAAAAGGCCTAAGCAGGGTATTTATTTTCAGCGCGGTGTGGCTGGCGGTGGAGTTCGCGCGCGGGCATGTGCTTAGCGGGTTTCCGTGGAACCTGCCCGGCTACAGCTTTGCATTTTCCGATGCGAGCCTGCAGCTCGCCTCGCTGTTCGGCGCATATGGGCTGAGCTGGCTGGCCGTGTGGCTGGGCGCGCTTCCCGCTGCTTTGATGATGGACGGTGGAGTTCATAGGAAACCGGCGATAAAATTACTGCTGGCCTCTTATATGATGGTTGCGGCAGGCATAGGCTGGGGCGCGTGGCGGCTAAGCGATGCCGACCGCATTCCTGAAAAAGATCGCTATGTGGAAGGCGTGATGCTGCGCATCGTCCAGGCCAATATCAGCCAGCATCATAAATGGGACCCTAAATTGCAGATGCATGGGCTGAAAGAATTTGTCCGGCTGACGCATGCGCCGGGAATCGAGCGCGTCACGCATATCGTATGGCCGGAAACCGCCGTGCCTTATGTGCTGAAGCCTAACTCGCCGCTGACGCGGTTTCTGCGCGAGGCGATCCCGCCGGGTAAATTTTTAATCACCGGCGCGTTACGGATGGAAGGCGAGGGCAGCGATTCGCGTATCTTCAATAGTATCGATATGCTTGCCAGCGACGGGAAAATTGTCGGCGCCTACGATAAGCATAAGCTGGTGCCGTTCGGCGAATTCGTACCGCTGCGTTGGTTGCTGCCAAAAACCTGGCTGACGCCGGTAGGCGACAGGGATTTTTCCGCCGGGCCCGGGCCGCAAACCCTTTCCTGGCCTGGACTGCCGCCGGTTAGCCCGCTCATCTGTTATGAGGCGATTTTCCCGGATCTGGCCGTCCTGCGCGAGCATCCCCCACAATGGTTGCTGAATGTTACCAACGATGCCTGGTTCGGCATGAGCAGCGGTCCGTACCAGCATTTCATCATGGCGCGTATGCGAGCGGTCGAGCAAGGGCTGCCCTTGGTGCGCGCTGCCAATACCGGTATTTCGGCCGTCATCGACGCAAACGGCAAAACTGTCTCAAAATTAGATTTAGAAACAAAAAACTTTCTCGACAGTAAGTTGCCAAAATCATTGGAGAACAAAACATTTTATAATCAATATGCTGATTTATTTGGGTATATAATATTTTGCCTTGCGTTATCTTTAATAATCTATCAACAAAGAAGGCGCATAAATTAATAAAATTCTCTTGCAAGTTGTGCTTGCGGCTAATAAAGAAGGTGGAAGGTATATAAAGGTAACTCTTAATATTGATTGGTCATGTCTAAAATTGAAATTGATTCCCATGTAGGAAAACGTCTGCGCCTTCGACGCACAATGATGGGGTTAAGCCAGGAAGCGGTTGCCAAGGCCGTCGGCATAACGTTTCAGCAGGTGCAGAAATACGAAAAAGGCGCCAATGCGATGAACGCGCATCGTCTCTTCGAATTCGCCCAGTTCATGAACGTGCCCGTCGCTTATTTCTTCGAGGGGCTTGAATCTTCGTCGGGCGGCAAGCGCAAGATTTCCGATAATGCGGGCTTCTCTGAAATGCCCGCCGAAGCCTTCGATCACGGCAATGTTTCGGACAGGGAATCGCTTGAGATGATGAAAGCCTTCAAGCGCATCAAAGAGCAGGTGATCCGCAAGCGCCTGTCCGATCTGGTACGCGCGGTCGCTGACAATAAAACCATCATGGACTAAGTTTCGTTGCGAATTCTACTATGCCGGGCAAACGCTTCGTTTCCTGCGCTTCCGCTGCTCATGTATTCGAACATACACTGCGCTGCGGTTCTCGGAAACTTTGCTTTTTGCCTCGGCCTAGCGAATTTTCAACGAAACATCATAGTCTCGCACTTGACTTACAGGCAATTTACGCTACTTTCGCGGCTGTTTGGGTGGGGATTTTGGTTGCTTGCCACCACCTGTTAAAAAAAATGGTCTAAGCTATCGGTTGGCGGCAGCGTTTTTTCGCCCTGATATTCCAAAGTCCCCTGCATTATTTTTGGCCGCTATTTATTGGAGGGTTTTTCATGTCCGATTCGTTTCGCAGTAACCGTCACGATTATATTTTCACCAGCGAATCGGTGGCGGAAGGGCATCCCGATAAAGTCTGCGACCAAATTTCCGACGCCATCTTGGATGCGATGCTCACCGTCAATCCGCATGCGCGCGTAGCGGTAGAGACGCTGGCCACCACCAACACGGTGGTCATCGCCGGCGAAACGCGCGGCGCCGAGAGCGTCACCAAGGCGCAGATCGAGCAGATCGTCCGCGATAAGGTCCGCGAGATCGGCTACATGCAAAAAGGTTTCCACGCCGACAATATGGACGTCTATGTGCATCTGCACAGCCAGTCGGCCGACATCGCCCTGGGCGTCGATTCCGCCGGCGATAAAGACGAAGGCGCCGGCGACCAGGGCATCATGTTCGGCTTCGCCTGTAACGAAACCGAGGCGCTGATGCCCGCGCCGATTCAACTTGCCAACCGCATCTTGCTGAATCTTTCGCGCGCGCGCCATAGCGGTGCTGCCAAAGGCCTGGGGCCGGACGCCAAAAGCCAGGTGTCGCTGCGCTACGAAAACGGCAAGCCGGTGAAGGCGACCTCTATCGTCGTTTCCACCCAGCATGACGAAGGACTCACGCAAAAACAGGTGCGCGAGATTGTGCGTCCGTATGTGATGGAAGCATTGCCCAAAGGCTGGATGTGCGACGAAGCGGAATTTTACGTCAACCCCACCGGCCAGTTCATCATCGGCGGCCCCGACGGCGATACCGGCCTGACCGGGCGCAAGATCATCGTCGATACATACGGCGGCGCCGCGCCGCATGGCGGCGGCGCGTTTTCCGGCAAAGACCCCACGAAAGTCGACCGCTCGGCCGCCTACATGGCGCGCTACCTCGCGAAAAACGTCGTCGGCGCCGGGCTTGCCGACCGCTGCACCATCCAGCTCTCATACGCCATAGGGGTATCCAAGCCGATCTCGTTTTACGTCAGCACCGACGGCACCGGCCGCGTCGACGAGGCGAAGCTGGAAAAATTCCTGCAAGAGACGGTGGATTTGTCGCCGCGCGCCATCCGCGAATATCTGGGGCTCAACCGCCCGATCTACGCCCGCACCGCCGCCTACGGCCATTTCGGCCGCGAGCCGGACGCGCAAGGCGGCTTCTCGTGGGAAAAGCTCGACCTGGTGGCGACGCTGCAGGAGCATTTCCGCATTACACAAGGCGCCAAGGTTGCAAGCGTCGTCGCCTGACAAAACGCCGCCGCGGCTGTTGCCGTCTTACGGCAGGCAGCGCGGGCGCAAATTGCGGGCCGGCAAGCAGGCGCTCATGGACGGGCTGCTGCCGCAGCTTGAAATTGGAATTGAGGAACTAAAGAAATGGAGAAATGAAGAATCATTGCATTTCTTATTTCCTCAATTCCTCAATTCTTCATTTTCTCAATTCTTCCTCGAGATCGGCTTCGGCGGCGGCGAGCATCTAGCGCATCAGGCGGCGTTGCATCCCGATACCGGCCTTATCGGCTGCGAGCCTTATATTAACGGCATCGGCGATCTGCTCAAGAAAATCGAGGCGCAGTCGCTTGCCAACATCCGCATCTTTCCGCACGATGCGCGCCTGCTGATCGAGCAGCTGCCGGATGCCTGCCTCGATAAAGTATTCATCCTCTATCCCGACCCCTGGCCGAAAGCCCGCCACCATAAGCGGCGGCTGATTTCCACGGCGTTTCTTTCCGCGCTCGCCCGCGTGATGAAGCAAGGCGCGGCGTTGCAGCTTGCCACCGACGACGCTGGGTATTGTGCCTGGATGCTCGAGCATCTGCTCGCTCATCCCGACTTCACCTGGACGGCGCAACAATCGACGGACTGGCTGAACCCGCCGCCGGACTGGATTCCCACCCGCTACGAGCAAAAAGCTCTGGCCGGAAGGCCCAGTTATTTGCACTATATACGCCTATGAGAGGCAACAACCCGATACGCAAACCGCTCGATCATGACGGCACGGCGCTGGAGATCAAATCGATCTTCGCGACGCTGCAAGGCGAGGGGCCGTATGCCGGCTGGCCGGCGGTGTTCGTGCGTCTGGGCGGTTGCAATCTCGCCTGCGCGTTTTGCGATACGGATTTCGAGGGCTATGCGTCGCAGCCGTTGGAAGCAATAGTCGCGCAGGTGAAAAAATTGGCAGAAGGAAAACGCCAGCTGGTGGTGATTACCGGCGGCGAGCCGCTGCGCCAGAATATCGCGCCTCTCTGCGAGGCATTGCTTGCGGGAGGTTTCAAGGTACAGATCGAAACCAATGGCACGCTGTTTCGGCCATTGCCGGAAGCCGTCGATATAATCTGCTCGCCAAAAAATACCGGGCAGGGGTATTTCCCGATTCGCGCCGACCTGCTGCCGCGCATCCAGGCGTTCAAATTCATTATCTCCAAACATGATGCGCTATACGACCATGTCGCCGAGATCGGCCAGTCCACATACCCTATACCGGTATATGTGCAGCCGATGGACGAATATGACGAGGCAAGGAACGCGCAGAACCGCGCCCATGCGCTGGCGCTGGCGCAAACGCACGGCTACCGGCTGTCGCTGCAAACCCATAAGCTGCTGGGGATAGAGTAATGGCGGATAAAGCGGTGCTTTTACTTTCCGGCGGGCTGGATTCGGCGACGACGCTGCTGATGGCCAAGGCGCAGGGCTTCGACGTCTACGCCCTATCATTCGCCTACGGCCAGCGCCACCGGCATGAGCTAGCCGCCGCGCAGAAAATCGCTGCCGCTTACGGCGCCAAGGAACATCGCACCATCACCATCGATTTGGGCGGGTTCGGCGGCTCGGCGCTGACGCAAGCCGGTCTTGCCGTGCCCAAGGACCGTGACATGGAAACGGGCTCGGCGGATATTCCGATCACCTATGTGCCGGCGCGCAACACGGTGTTTTTGTCGTTCGCGCTGGCCTGGGCGGAGGTGCTTTCCGCCTACGATATTTTCATCGGCGTCAACGCGCTCGACTATAGCGGCTATCCCGATTGCCGCCCGGAATTCATCAAATCCTTCGAGGATACCGCCAACCTGGCAACGGCCCACGGCGTGGCCAACGACCGGCGCATCCTGATACACACGCCGCTGCTTTATCTGAGCAAAGCCGAGATTATCGCCAAGGGCCGAGCGCTCGGCGTCGATTACGCGCTTACCACCAGCTGCTACGATCCCGACGCGCAGGGCCGCGCCTGCGGACATTGCGACGCCTGCCAGCTGCGGCTTAAAGGTTTCCGCGAAAACGGCATCGCCGATCCGGGAGTATATGCAGCATGACCGTATGGCTCTTGCATCTGAAGCTGACGCCGGTGCAGGAAGCGTTGATCGACGAGCGTCGCGCGCTGCCGCTGCCGTTTGCAGGCGTGCCGGATTTATCGAACATACGCAGTAACGGCCAGTTGCGGCAATTGCTGCAAATGCTCCATCCCGACGACCCGCCGGAAACTATCTTGCGCAAAGCCGACCGGCTGTGGCTGCAATATGAGTGCCTCGCCCGCGAAGATATTATCGCCGTGCCGCTGCCCGGCAAAAAACAACTCATGATCGCCGAAGTAACGCGCCCATATGTGTATGGCGTCGGCGAAGATGGAATGGACCAGCATCATGTCGAGGTGGCCTGGCATAAAAAACCGGTGGCGTTTCGCACGTTTCGTAATGAAAAACATCTGCTGACGCCGCAAGACGGCAATGTGTTTTTCGAAATCGAAGATCCGCAATTGCGCACGGCCATCCGTTCCCGCCTGCCGCACAGTTATAACCGTTTCGCCGGCGTGAAATGGATCCTGGGCATTTGCGTGCTGATTCAAGCGATGATGTTTCTCAGTGGACTGTTGTCGGGGCAATAAAAAAGCCCGCCAGAGTGGCGGGCTTGAGTGACTTAAAGGAAACAAACGTCAGGTTAGTGAAGGTGGACAGGCTCCAAATCGTGCTGCTTGGCGGCGAAATAGGCGGCGTCGCGCGTTGGGAAAATCGCCAGCTGCGTGCCGTCGCCGGCGCACACCGCGAAGCCCGCGCCTTTATCGGTCATGACCGGGCGGACATAGGCCACCGGGGAGGCATCGAGCATGAACGAAGCCACGGGTGCGATCATTTCATTTTCCGGTGAGTCCATGGTTTTGCCCGTTTCTGTGATTATGTATTATCTATACCACAAAATATGGGAGATGTATGTGAAATTTCAATGACAGTTTTATTAGCATCCGCCGCCACCGTGCAATAACGAGACAGGGGCAGCTAAGCAATAGCCGCAATAATGCGAAATATCATACTGATAATGATTAATTATTTTTAGGCCCGGCGCTATCGCCCGCGCGGCTTGCGCGGGTCGCGGAAAATAAATAAGTCTTTGTCGAGCGCCTGGCCGAAGGTCGCATTGTTGAGCGACACGGTGGTGGATTGGCCGGTGGCGTCGAGCACGACCATGTTGCGGATGGTCAGCGGCTTGTTGGAAAATTCCAACGTCAGATGGCCGTCGCTGGGCTTTTCCAGCTGGGCAAGCGTGACGCGCGTCACGCCGGCGCCTTCGGAAAAAGCGATGATGCCGACTTTGCCCGCGAAACGAATTTCGTCCTGGGCGAGAAAACCGATCAGCGTCGAGTCGAGCGGAATGTAGCTGACCTGCTGCAGCTCATAATCGTAAAATATCAGCTCGTTGCCGTTGGCCACCATCAGAATCGGCGTCGGCGGATTATATTGCCAGCGCATCTTACCCGGCCGCTGCATGTAAAACCTGCCGCTGGTCAGCGCGCCGTCGGGGGCGATCTGCGTGAATTCGGAAGTGACGGTGGTCAGGCCGCTCAGGTAATTTTCCAGCCGCTCGATGGCAGCGCGGTGACGCTCCAACTCGGCGTCGGTCATGAAGCGCGCCTCCGACGATGGCACGGCGGGATAAGGCTCCTTCGCCGCCATTGCCGGGAAACTCACCAAGAGCATCAATAGTGCAATTATTTTCGGCATAAATATGTCAATTAACTGTCTTCGCTCATCAGCACTTCGCGCTTGCCGACATGGTTGGCGGGGCCGACAATGCCTTCGCGCTCCATCATCTCGATGATCGAGGCGGCGCGGTTATAGCCGATCTTCAAACAACGCTGCACATAGCTGGTCGAGGCTTTGCGGTCGCGCGTGACGATCTCGACGGCGTGGTCGTACATCTCGTCCTTCTCGCCCATCTCGCCCAGCGCCGCTTCCGCCTCCTCGTCGCGGGTGACGTCCTCAATATAAGTCGGCGCGCCCTGCGCCTTGAGATGATCGACGACCTGCTCGACTTCCTTGTCGGCGACGAACGGCCCGTGGATGCGGGTGATGCGCCCGCCGCCGGCCATGTACAGCATGTCGCCCTGGCCGAGGAGCTGCTCGGCGCCTTGCTCGCCCAGGATGGTGCGGCTATCGATGCGCGAGGTCACCTGGAAGGAAATACGCGTCGGGAAGTTGGCCTTGATGACGCCGGTGATGACGTCAACGCTCGGGCGCTGCGTGGCCATAATGATGTGGATGCCGGCGGCGCGCGCCATCTGCGCCAGGCGCTGGATCGACGATTCGATGTCCTTGCCGGCGACGATCATCAGGTCCGCCATCTCGTCGACGACGACGACGATGAAGGGCAAATCGTTCATCTCCAGCGGCACTTCCTCGATGATTGCCTCGCCGGTATCGGGATCGAAGCCGGTCTGCACCGTGCGCGTGAGCTCATGGCCTTTCGCCTTGGCCTCGCGGATTTTCTTGTTATAGCCGTCGATGTTGCGCACGCCGAGATTGCTCATCAGCCGGTAGCGGTTTTCCATTTCCTTGACCGTCCATTTGAGCGCGACGATCGCCTTGCCCGGCTCGGTCACCACCGGCGACAGCAGGTGCGGAATATTGTCGTAGACCGAAAGCTCGAGCATCTTCGGGTCGATCATGATGAATTTGCATTCCTCGGGCGTCAGCTTGTAAACCAGCGACATGATCATCGTGTTGATGGCCACCGACTTGCCGGATCCGGTCGTTCCCGCCACCAGCAGATGCGGCATGCGCGACAGATCGACGATGATCGGCTGGCCGCTAATGTCCTTGCCCAGTGCCAGCGGCAGCTTGGCGTCGGCGGCGTCGAAAGCTTCGCTCTCCAGCATCTCGCGTAAGTAAACTGTCTCGCGGTTGGAGTTGGGCAGCTCGATGCCGATGGCGTTGCGCCCAGGGATGACGGCGATGCGCGCCGACACCGCGCTCATTGAGCGGGCGATGTCGTCGGCCAATCCAACCACGCGCGAGGATTTCGTCCCGGCCGCCGGTTCCAATTCATACAGCGTCACCACCGGCCCCGGCCGAATCTCGACGATATTGCCGTTGACGCCGAAATCCTGGAGCACGCTTTCGAGCAGTTTGGCGTTTTGCGTCAGCGCGCTTTCCGACAGGCCGGCCTTGCGGCCGCGCGGCGCGTTGCTGAGCAGCTTGATCGGCGGCAGCTCATAATCGCCTTGCGGCAAGGACAGCGCCGCCTGCACTTTGGGCGCCGCCTTGGGCGATTTCTCGCTGGGCGCCACAGCTTCTTTTTTGCTGACACGCGGCGCGCGCTTTACCGGCTCTTCTTCCTCGTCCTCATAATCGTCATCATCTTCGTTGCGCCAAAACATCAGCCGCTCGCGCCAGCCGCCTTCGCCTCGATTACTGACCAGCGCCATCATCACGCCGCCGGTGATAAGGAAGGCGTGCTTGACCGTGCGCGCGATGGCTTTCCATTCCGCCCAGCTCATGCCGAATGCCAGCGAGGTCACCACCAGCGTGACGGCAGCGACCGACGCGACGAACAGGCCGCTCTTGAACATGGTGTGGAAGGCGTCATGCAGCATGTTGCCGATGGAACCGCCGAAGCCGCTGCCGATCGGCCAGGAAAGCGGCGGCTCGATATGGGAGAGCAGCATTGCGCTTAACAGCAGCGCGCCCAGCAGCATGGTAAAGCGCAGCCATAAATAGGATACGCCGTGGCCGCGCAGCATCTTGACGCCCCAGGCCAGCGGCACCAGCACCAGCAATGCGCAGGCAAGCCCCAGCACCTGCAGGCAGATGTCGGCGATGAGCGCGCCGGTATAGCCGCCGGCATTGGTCACGGCGTTGCCGGTGGCGCGGTTGAGCGACGGGTCGGCCTGGCTGTAGCTGCAAAAACACAGCAGCAGGTAAAACGCGATCAGGCACAGGCCAAGCCCCGCCAATACCCGAAGTGGATGGCGGGAATTGTAGGACGGGGTGATTCTGCTGATGCTGCGGCTGGACATAGGCAAATAAATCTGAATGGATATATTATGCGGTAAGGGCTATTTTTATAGGCTTTCCCATTCATAGTCAAAGACTGTTAATCTATCATTTATTTTTTTCTGTCTTAATGGCGATAATGTCTGCAAAACACCAAAAAACCAGCTTGATTATTCAAGATATCATCGATTATCCGACGGCGGATGACATGGTGACGCTGGGCGAATTTTTGAAGATGCTGGGCGACCGCGCCTTTTTTCTGGCCATCATCCTTTTTTCCCTGCCAAATTCGCTGCCGATCCCCGGGATTCCAGGCTTTTCGACCATCACCGGCCTGCCGATCACTTTCATCGCCCTGCAAGTGGTGCTCGGCCACCATGTTATCTGGATGCCAAAAAAACTGGCCGGCAAACGTTTTTCGAGGCGGGGGCTGGCGAGAATCCTGGGTAAAGCCATGCCCAGCATCATTTTTCTGGAGAGGTTCTTGACGCCCCGGTTATTGTTCGTTTCTTCCAATTTCGGCGAGCGGCTCTTCGCGCTGGTCATTGTTTTGCTTTCCCTCATATTAATAATGCCCATACCGGGCGGCAATTTCCTGCCCGGCCTGTCCATTTCGCTGATCGCGCTGGGCATGCTCGAGCGCGACGGGCTGTTCCTGCTGGCGGTCGCCGGTTTTATCATCGGCACGCTTGGCCTCATGTTCGAAATCATCACGCTCGGCCTGGCTTGGATGTACGAGATGCTCCATTGGCTGGGGTCGTTTTTTTAGGCTTGCACAACCTTATTCCTTATCCCATAATCCGCCGAGGCTGGTGGCGGGCGGAGGCCTTGCAAACCCGGTCAGGTCCGAGAGGAAGCAGCCGTAGCGAGTCCCCTTCGGGTCGCCATCAGTCACAAGATTTTCTACTATGCTGGCCGTCTTGCTTGTCAGCATCGTGCTCACTCCTGTCAGGTAGCGCTGCTACCCTCAGTCGTTGCGCGCGCTGCTTTCGCGCATCCG
>JAGVLW010000024.1 GCA_020054105.1 Alphaproteobacteria bacterium
AATCGTCGGCACGAAGCGGCGGTCGCCGCCGGAGGCCGTGCCCTGCCCACCGGGCTGCTGAACGCTGTGGGTGGCGTCGATCACCACCGGGCAGCCGGTTTCGGCCATGATCGGCAGCGCGCGCATGTCGTTGACCAGCGTGTTATAGCCGAAGCTCACGCCGCGCTCGGTGAGGATCACGTTTTTATTGCCCGCATAATCCATTTTATCGACGACGTTTTTCATGTCCCACGGCGCCAGGAACTGGCCCTTCTTGATGTTGACCACCTTGCCGGTTTTCGCCGCAGCCATCAGCATGTCGGTCTGGCGGCATAAAAACGCCGGGATTTGCAGCACATCGACATGCGGCGCGACCAGCGTGCATTGCTCTTCGTTATGCACGTCGGTCAGGATCGGGCAACCGAGATTTTTGCGGATCTCGTCGAAGATCGGCATCGTCGCTTCCAGCCCGGCGCCACGCCGGCCCTTGATGCTGGTGCGGTTGGCCTTGTCGTAGGACGATTTATAGATGAAGGGAATGGAAAGCTTGCCGGTGATTTTGATGAGCGCCTCAGCCATCATCAGCGCATGGTCGCGCGACTCCACCTGGCACGGCCCGGCAATCAGCACCAGCGGCAAATCGTTGCCGATGGTGACGGAGCCGATCTTGATGTGGCGAATGGATGTCATAAACTTGGATCGCTCATACGAGCACGCTCATAAGCTTGCATCGCTAATTCTTTAGTTTCATCGAGAATAAAAAATTTAAATTCTGTGCCATTCTCTAACGCTGCTTTATAGCGATCATGTTCTTGCTCAATAAAACCGATCGCTTCTTTTTGTAATGAAACGGGCAAAGAAAGTATGTCACTTATTATTTTATCGATCATATAATTCTCGATTCCGTCATTGCGAGGAGCCGTAGGCGACGTGGCAATCCAGACTGGATTGCTTCGCTACGCTCGCAATGACGAATTTGTAACGGTTATGGCGAAAAAATTCAAACAGACTTTGTGTTTGATTGTACGGATTGCTGAGAAACCGTCTGTGCCCAGGATTTTGTGGAGAATTCTTGCACCTGTAAGGAAGGTATAGAAGAATCGAACCGCACAGGTTGCGTATCATACACAGAATGTTTTCGGGAATTCCATGTATTTGCAATTGCATTAAATATGGCAAATCCTGCCAAAAAGCTACCCCACGTCAACCCAAAATTGCCGATTCTTCCCCATTTGGATTTTGATAATTCATCAGGATTCCTAGTTGCCTCCATAAGTGCCGACCCGAGCGTAGCAACAAATGCATCTTGCTCCGATAAAAGCGGCCTATGATTTTTATTTTCGTGAGAATCCAGCATGTTCATCAGTATATATTAACAATTGGTTAACTTCAACTGGAAATCTAAGCCGCCTTCTTCTTGCTCGCGCTCTTGGTCAGCGCCGCTTTTACGAAGGAGGCGAATAGCGGATGCGGCGCGAAGGGGCGGGATTTCAGCTCGGGGTGGAACTGCACGCCGACGAACCACGGATGGTCTTTCATCTCGACGATTTCCGGCAGATTGCCTGCGGGCGACAGGCCGGAAAACACCATGCCCTTGCCCTCGAACGCGTCGCGGTAGCCGAGATTCACCTCGTAGCGGTGGCGGTGGCGCTCGCTGATTTTCGTGGCGCCGTAAATTTTCTCGGCGAGTGAGCCTTTGGCGATGTCGCACTCATAGGCGCCCAGGCGCATCGTGCCGCCGAGATCGCTGCCTTCCTTGCGCGTCTCCAGCACGTTGCCGCGCAGCCATTCGGTCATAAGCCCGACCAATGGGCCTTTGCCGTTCTTCTCTTCATAGGGCGTGAATTCCGTGGAGCCGGCCTCTTTCATGCCCAGCGCGTTGCGGGCGAATTCGATGCAGGCGAGCTGCATGCCGAAGCAAATGCCCAGATACGGTTTTTTGTTTTCGCGCGCATATTGGATCGCCGCGATTTTTCCGGAAACGCCGCGCTCGCCGAAGCCGCCGGACACCAAGATGGCATCGACATCGGCCAGGGCTTTTTGCACATTTTCCTTTTCGAATCCTTCGGCATCAACCCACTTCACATGCACTTTGGCGCGGTTGGCGATGCCGGCATGGTCGAGCGCCTCGGTCAGCGATTTATAGGCATCGCCCATGCCCATATATTTGCCCACCAGCGCCACCGTCACTTCCCCTTGCGGGTTTTGCACGCGCTCTAAAATCTCATCCCATTTCTTGAGGTCGGGCTTGCCCTTGGCTTCTAAGCCGAACATTTTGAGCACCTGCGCGTCGAACCCCTGTTCGCTGTAGCGCTTGGGCACTTCGTAGATCGAGGCGACGTCGAGCGCCTGGATCACCGCCTCTTCGCGAATGTTGCAAAACAGCGCGATCTTGCGGCGCTCGGACAGCGGGATTTCGCGGTCGGCGCGGCACAGCAATATGTCGGGCTGGATACCGATCATGCGCAGTTCTTTGACGCTATGCTGCGTCGGCTTGGTCTTGAGTTCTTTCGCGGCGGCGATGTAGGGAACGAGCGTCAGATGCACATACATCACGCGCTGCTTGCCCAGCTCCCAGCCAAGCTGGCGGATGGCTTCCAGGAACGGCTGGCCTTCGATGTCGCCGACCGTGCCGCCGATTTCGCACAGCACGAAATCCTCGCCGTCCGTGTCTTTCAAAACGAATTCCTTGATGAGGTCGGTGACGTGCGGAATCACCTGCACCGTGCCGCCGAGATAATCGCCGCGGCGCTCCTTGGTGAGCAATGTCGAATAAATCTGGCCGGAGCTCACCGAATCGCTGCGCCGCGCCGAGACGCCGGTGAAGCGCCCGTAATGGCCGAGGTCGAGATCGGTCTCGGCGCCGTCATCGGTGACGAACACTTCGCCATGCTGCGTCGGGTTCATCGTGCCGGGATCGACATTGAGATAGGGGTCGAGCTTGCGCAGCCGCACCTTATAGCCGCGCGCCTGCAACAGCGCGCCGAGGCTCGCGCTCGCCAGCCCTTTGCCTAAGGAACTAACCACGCCGCCGGTGATGAATATGAAACGCGCGGGCATATTACTCCGGCTTCGGCACAGCCGGCGCTGCCGGCAGGTCTTTCTTTTCTTCCGCCACTTTTTCGGCGGGCGCGGGCGCTTCCATCTGCACGTTACCCACGATCGAGCCTTCGGTCATCCGGCTGGCCATCACCGCCAGCGTCAGGCTGGTGAACATGAACAGCCCGGCGAGGATGGCGGTGGTGCGCGTCATCAAATTCGCCGAGGAGCGCCCGGTGAGGAACTGGTTGCCGCCGCCGCCGGAAAGACCGCTCAACCCGTCGCTGTCGGTGCGCTGCAACAGCACCATGACGATAAGGAACAATACCAGGATGGTATGGACGACGAGTAGGATGGTGTACATTTTTTCTCCTTGGAGTTTAGGGTATGGAGTTTGGAGTATGGCATATATTTTCTACCACACTCCAAACTCTACACTCCACACTCAATTATCCCACAAAACTTCTTCGCATCCAGGCTCGCGCCGCCTACCAGCACGCCGCCGACGCCTTCGATGCCTAATATCTCGCGCGCATTGGCGGGCGTAACCGACCCCCCATACAACACGCAAACCTTGTTTCGTTCAAGCCCGGTCTGCGCCGATGCCGCGCCAATGATCGCGGCATGCATTTCAAGAATATCGGCGCTTGCAGGAATTTTGCCAGAACCAATAGCCCAAACCGGCTCATATGCAAGCACAAAATGGCTTTTTGCCGCCCCCTCGGGCAAGGATTCGGCGATTTGCGCCGAAACCACCGCTATGGCGCTGCCCGCCTCGCGCTGCTGCTGCGTTTCTCCGACGCAGAGGATGGGAACCAGCCCGGCTTCGCAGGCGCGTTGGGCTTTCTGGCGGATGAGCGCGTTGGTTTCGCCGTGCTGGGCGCGCCGCTCGGAATGGCCGACGATGACGTAACTACAGCCGGCGGCGCGCAACATGCGTGCGCTGATGCAGCCCGTATAAGCGCCCTCATTCTCGCCATGGCAATCCTGCCCGCCGATATGCAGGCGCGAGCCGATCATGCGCCGCGCCACTTCGCCGATCAGAGTTGCAGGCGGGCACAGCACCACCTCCACATGCGGCAGGCTTTTTGCGGCCTGGGCAGCGACGCTATCGACGAGCGCCGCCGCCATAGCGGCATCGCCATGCATCTTCCAGTTGGCAACGATGAGTTTTTTCGCGTCCGGCATCTTGACTATGTAATGTATCAAAAACCGTTTTACAATCCGTATTTGTGGTGTAAACCTGCTGCACATAATAATAAGTCAATGGCTTATGCTCAACCAACTCCGGTCTTCCGCGCAGAATTTCGCCGCAAAATTATTGCTTGCCGTGCTGGTATTGGCCTTTGGCGTGTGGGGCATCGAAGACATGGTCCGCCGTCCCGGCGGCAACCAGGCCGTGGTCACGGTGGGCAGCGTTTCCGTCTCGGCCAGGGAATACCAGCAGTTGCTGCAACGCGAGATCGAGAATGTGCGGCGGTCGCTGGGCGAAAACTATTCCGCCGAATTCCTCAAAAGCCTGAATATCCCGCAAATCGTCCTCACCCGGCACGTCAACCGGTCGCTGATTAGGCTCGAAAGCCAGGCGCAGGGGATCGTTCCCAGCGATACCGACGTCGTGCGCCGCCTGCGCGCCAACCCCGCCTTTGCCGATAAATCCGGCAATTTCGACAAGCAGCGTTTCGAGGCCATGCTGCGTAACATGGGCCAGAGCGAAAGCGCCTATGTCGAGCAGATGCGCGCGGAAATAGCGATCAACCTGCTCATGGATACGGTGGCAAGCGCCGCCCATATTCCCGAAAACGCCGCGCGCGCGGCCTACGAAGCGCAGGAAGAAAAGCGTTCGGCGACTATCTACCGCCTCGGCGTTTCCGCGCTGCCGCCCCTGGCCGCACCCAATGAGCAAGAATTGGAAGCGTTCTACAAAGAACATGCCAGTGCATTCAGCGCGCCGGAATACCGCACGATCAGCTACGTCACCATCGAAAGCGACAATGTCCGCGGCAATTTCAGCATCTCCGAAGAGGAGCTGCAGACCGCTTACAATGAGCGCATCGACGAATTCCGGCTTCCCGAGCGCCGCCAGGTCGAGCAGATGCTTTTCGGCTCCGAGGACAAAGCGCAAAAGGCCGCCGAGCTCATTAAATCCGGCAAGAGTTTCGACCAGGTCGCCAGGCAATCCGACCTGCTCAACAAAGGCACGCTCTCCTTGGGCACGGTCGATCGCGCGCATATGATGGGCGGCGCCGAAGACGCCGTGTTTTCACTGGCCGAAGGCGGCGTGACCGGCCCTATCAAAACCCCGTTCGGCTACCATGTTTTCCATGTCAAAAAAATATTCCCGCCTTCCGTTTCCAGCCTCGAGGAAGTGCGCGCGCCCTTGGAAAAAAGCCTGACCCAGGCGCATTTCGACGAGGCGCTCGGCGATTTCACCGACAAGCTTCAGGACCTGCTGGGCGGCGGCAGCACATTGCAAGAGGCGGCGGCGGAATTGCACCTGGCCGTCAAAACCCTGGAGCCGATCGATAAAAACGGCGAAACCCAGGCCGGCGTCAAAAGCAAAAGCCTTCCCGCGCTCGATAAATTTCTGGAGACCGCCTTCAAGGCCGAGGAAAAAACCGAATCGTCGCTCATCGCCTCTGCCGACGGAAGCTACTATGTGCTGCGCGTCGATAGCGTGACGCCCGAGCGCACGCGGCCCCTGGGCGATGTGCGCGCCGGCGTGATCGCAAGCTGGCAAAAGCAGCAGCGCGAGCAGAAGCTGGCGGAATTGGCCATCGCCCTGACCAAGGAATTCGCCGACGCGCCGACGCGCGCAGCCGCCGTTGCGAAATACCGCCTGCAGCCTGCCGACGTC
>JAGVLW010000102.1 GCA_020054105.1 Alphaproteobacteria bacterium
CCGCCGGCGACCGTCGCCAGCGCGCTTAGATCGACGCCGGCGCCCGGCGCGAACACGGTCGCAAAAGCAAGGCCGATCACCACCGCAAACGCGCCGGTCATCAGAAACGCGCCGACCGCTTTCAGGCCGATGCGCTTGAACGCCTGGGCGTCGGTCATGCTGATAATGCCCGATACCAGCGAAAAGAAAATCAGCGGCACGATCACCATCTTGATGAGATTGATGAACACCGTGCCGACCGGCTTGATGTAATCGGTCAGGAATGTCTTGCCGGAAATACCCAGCGCGGTCTGCTCAGCCGAAACGCCGCCAAGCAGGAAACCGAACGCCACACCGAGAATAAGCCCTAATAATACGCGAAACCATAATTGGCCGATCAGCGATTTTGAAGATGTCATAGACCCCGTTTTGATTTTGTTTTTTGCTTGCGATGAGTTCTAGCGCATGAGCGCCAACCTAGTCAACCAGCCGTTTTTCTCTGAAATAGCGCAGCGCGCCGGGATGAAACGGGGCAACGTCGGTGTCGTAGACCATGTGCTTGGCATCGAGCGTGGCAAATACCGGGTGCAGCATCTTGAAATTATCCAGATTCTCGAACACGGCCTTCACGATTTCGTACACCACCTCTTCATCGAGGCTGGCCGACGCCACGAACACCGCCTTGACGCCGAACGTTTCCACGTCCTTCGCATTGCCGGGATACATGCCGCCGGGAATGAAGGCGCGGGAATAAAACGGATGCTCCTTGATAAGCTTGTCGATGACCGGGCCGGAGACATTGACCAGGCGCGTATCGCAGCTTGAGGTGATTTGCTGGATGGTGCCGTTGGGATGGCCGCCGGCGAAGATCAGCGCGTCGATCTTATTGCCACAAAGCGCGCCGGTTAAGTCGGCGGACTTCACGTCGGCGATGCTGGCGAACGATTTATTGCTCCAGCCTTTGCGCGCCATCAGATCTTCCATCGTCGCGCGCATGCCCGAGCCCGGCGCGCCGATATTGACGCGCTTGCCTTTTAAATCGTCGAAGCTGTTGATTTTGGAATCCTTGCGGGCGACGACGGTGAACGGCTCGGAATGCAGCGAAAACAATATCCGCAGGTTTTTATCGGCGCCGACATCGGCAAAGACTTCCTTGCCCGTATAGGCGTTGTAAAGCAGGTCGGATTGCACGACGCCCAGCTCCAGATCGCCCTTGCGGACGGCTTCGAGATTGTTGATGGAGCCGCCGGTCGATTCCACCGTACAGCGGATGCCGTGCTCCTTGCGGCCGCGATTGACCAGCCGGCAGATCGCCCCGCCCGCCGGGTAATAGACACCGGTGACGCCGGCGGTGCCGACCGTCACGGTTTTTTCGGCCGCCTGCGCGGTTGCGGATTCCAGGAACACCAGCATGGCGGCGCACAGCGCCACGGCGATCACAGGCTTTTTCAAGCTAAAGTTCAGGAGGCTGGTCATGGCGCTTTCCCCGCTTTTGTGAAAACAAGCGCGCAATCTAGCAAAAGCGAGAGGTTAGCACAACAGGAAGCAGCAGGCCATCAGGCCACGGCGGCCTTGACGCGGTCCTTGGCCCGGCGCTTATCGACATACATCGACATGTCGGCCGCCGCCAGCGCCGATTCGGCATCGTCGCCGTTATGCACCGAATAGCAGCCGAATGCCGCCGTCACGATCAGCGGGTGGCCGTTAAAGACGAACGGCGTCCGGCTGAGTTTTTCGACAATTTTGGCGCCGCGGCGCTTGGCCGCCGCCTCATCGGCATAATACATGATGACGGCGAACTCGTCGCCGCCGATGCGCGCCAAAAAGTCGGAATCGCGCATGGTATGGGCCAGCAACTCGGAAATATGGCGGATGGCGAGGTCGCCCGCCGCATGGCCGAACTGGTCGTTGATGATCTTGAAATCGTTCAGGTCGAAATAGAGGATCGTCGACGGATGACCGTAGCGTTCATGCATGGTGATCGACCAGCTCAGGCGGCGCATGAAGGCGCGGCGGTTGGGAATGGGCGCCACCACGTCGACATCGACCAGTCGCTCGATCTCGGAGAGGCTGTCTTTGGTGCGCGACAGCTCGCGGGTCAGGTCATCGAGCTTCTCCAGCAGGGCCGATACGGCGAATTTCACTGCCGGCGTCAGCTCGGCGTCGGGAATGCTGAGCATGGCCAGGCGATCGGCGATGTTGCTTTGCTTGGTCGTCTCGATGGTACGATGGGGATTCTTGACGATTTCCCATTTGGTGGCCGCTGGTTGAGGCATGGCCCCTCCTGTCCCTAGTTGGTGCGCTTCTACCACAAAATGTATGTTTTGCAAAGCACCTTCACAAGATGAAGTGGTTTAAAATCAATTATTTCTTCACCTATGGTGCAAAGGCCACAAATTGACTTTTTGAGCGATTACTGTATGGTGCGGCCTCATTTTCATAGGGAATACAATGGTTAGAATGGATAAAAAGACCGCCGACATGGCCATCATCATGGGCAGCCAGTCCGACTGGGACACCATGCAGCATGCCGCCCATATCTTGGATGCGCTGAAAGTAAGCTACGATAAGCGCGTCATCTCCGCCCATCGCACGCCGCAGCGACTGTATGATTTCGCCAAAAACGCGCAAAAAAACGGCTTCAAAATCATCATCGCCGGCGCCGGCGGCGCGGCACATCTGCCCGGCATGGCCGCTTCGATGACCATTTTACCCGTCCTTGGCGTTCCCGTTGAAAGCAAAACGCTCAAAGGATTAGATAGTTTGCTTTCCATCGCCCAGATGCCCGGCGGCGTGCCGGTGGGCACGCTCGCCATCGGCAAGGCGGGCGCGATCAACGCCGCGCTGCTTGCCGCTTCCATCCTCGCATTGCAAGACGGCGCGCTGGCCAAGAGGCTGGAAGGCTGGCGGAAGAAACAAACGGATAGCGTGAAAGAAAGGCCATAAGGGGATTGGGGATTAGGGATTGGGGATTAGAGCATGATTAAAAGTTACCATGACCTTGACGTTTGGACAAAAGGCAGAGAATTAGTAAAGCTTATTTATAAGCTAACAAAATCATTTCCACGCGATGAACTATATGGTCTTACGTCTCAATTGCGCAGAGCAGTCATCTCTATTCCATCGAATATCGCAGAAGGACATTCCAGGCACAGCACAAAGGATTACGTCAATTTTGTATCCGTAGCGATCGGTTCCTTGGCAGAAGTTGATACGCAAACTATTCTTGCGCAAGATCTTGAGTATGTGACAGCAAAAGACTGTGAGGCAGTCAATACGTCCATTCAAAGCCTGCAACGCATGTTGCATGCTTTACGCCAGTCTTTAAAAGCAAAATTGTAATGAATCTTCCCCCAATCCCCAATCCCCAATCCCCAATCCCCCCTTCTTCCACCATCGGCATCATAGGCGGCGGGCAGCTCGGCCGGATGCTGGCCATCGCCGCCGCGCAGATGGGTTACCATACGCATATTTTCACTCCGGAAGTCGACGCCCCTGCCCGCGAAGTCGCCAAACATACCACGGTTGCCTCTTACGATAGCCGCGACGACCTCAAGCGTTTCGCCCGCAGCGTCGATGTGGTGACGTATGAATTCGAGAATATTCCGGTTGCGGCAGTGGCCGACATCGCGCGGCATGTGAATGTATTTCCCAGCCCGGAGATACTCGCCACCTCGCAGCACCGCCTGCTCGAAAAACAAGCGATCAATACATTAGGCGTCGCCACCGCGCCGTTCGCGCCGGTTTCCAATCAAGAAGAATTAAACGCCGCCATTAAAAAACTCGGCCTGCCCGCCGTGCTAAAGACCGCCACCATGGGCTATGATGGAAAAGGGCAGTGGATGCTGCAGCCAAGAGATAATCTGGAAAAAATATGGCTTGAGGTAACAGGTGACAGAAAACAGGTAACGGAAAACAAACACGAGACATCTGTTACCCGTAACCCGCCACCTGTTACCTTCATCCTCGAAGGTTTCGTCGATTTTCGCATGGAAATATCGGTGATCGTCGCCCGCGATGCGCGCGGCGCTACCGAGTGCTACTGCCCGGTACAGAATATCCATAAAGACCATATCCTCTCGGAAACCATCGTCCCTGCGCCGATTTCAGATGCACTGGCGCAGAAGGCGCAGGCCATCGCCGAGGTGATCGCAAGCGGGCTGAATCTGGTCGGGCTGATGGCGGTGGAGATGTTCGTGACCAACAACGACGAGATCATCGTCAACGAGCTCGCCCCGCGCCCGCATAATTCCGGCCACTGGACGATCGATGCCTGCGTCACCTCGCAGTTCGAGCAAACCATCCGCGCCATTTGCGGCCTGCCGCTCGGCTCCACCGAAAAACTATGCGACGCGAAAATGCGCAACCTCATCGGCGACGATATTAATGACTGGCAGAAATACCTGGCCATGCCGAACGCCCGGCTGCATCTCTACGGCAAGAAAGAAGCCCGCCCCGGCCGCAAAATGGGCCATGTGACATTTTTGGCCTCAGCCGGCGCTTGACTCACCGTCTGATTAATATATCTTAATTAGAGATAATCAGGGCTCTGGATAACGCATATGCCGCACTCAAAAACAATATTCGGCGTCTTTACCTCCGCCCAACATCTGGCCATTAAATCCGCACTCGAGGCAGGCACGGTCGAAGACACGATTCTGGCCCCGCTCACAACGCGAGATCTAATCATATTCAGATCGGCATATGGAACCGATGGCACGGATGGAATGTCGAACGAGGCTATTGGCAAACTGCCTGAGGTGGACTTATCTAACCCGCGCATAAGCACGGTGCTCAGGGAAATCACGCGAACCGTCATCCGGTATGACGAACTTCAGCACACCGACCCAACGGCAGCGCGCGCACTTGCCGACCGGGCAACGGATTCCACTCCCAATATGTTGCCGGTCGGCTCGTTTACGAGAATATTAAAGCAGCTATGCGCCGCCACGCGCATAAACGATGAGTAGCAGGCAGAGCAATTGAATACTGCTTCAAGGAAATTGCATCCGGAAGGAACGCCACCCACATTCACCAAAACGGATTTAGGCAGATGGCGCACAGGCACAGCGTTGCCGGACGAAGCGCAGATGCGCGTGCTCGAAGAAGCGCTGATTAATCAATCGTCCTACATAGAGGATAAGCAAGACGCTTTGGAAAGATTCCGTGACGCCCGCAAAAATGCACAGATCATCCCTTTCGACGCTACCAACAGCGTTGGCCGTCGTCGATGGGCCGAGCAGATACAGCGCGATTTCGGCCAGTCACTACGCCGACTGATTAACATGACGCATATGAATGACACCGCCGTTGCATATCAAATTCGCACGCAAATCGCGCCGAAATTGAACATTGAGGTGGACGATATTAGCAGATGGTGCCGAAACCTTGCGCTTCCCAGCGCAGCGCAATTTGCGGCGTTAAAGGATTTTTTATTTGGCGAGCCGCCGTATCACCATAAATCATTCAAGAACAAAGACGCGGAGCAGGAGAGACTGCAAGAAGCCTATGACCGCGCAGTACGGGAAAAAGGCTCGGCGGAGGCCGCAAGAGAGACCATGTGACGTTTTTAGTTGATAGTCATTAGTCGTTAGTCGATAGTCGATAGCAGCTTTACATTACTAACGACTAAGGACTAGCGACTCATGACTGACTTCCGCAGTGAATCCGACTCATTCGGCAATATCGACGTGCCCTCCGACAAATACTGGGGCGCGCAGACGCAGCGCAGTTTGCAGAATTTCAAGATCGGCGGCGAGACGATGCCCAAGCCGCTGATTACGGCGTTTGGCATATTGAAGCGCTCGGCGGCGAAGGTGAATATGGACATCGCCGGGCTGGATAAAAAAATCGGCGACGCCATCATTAAAGCAGCAGACGAAGTCATCGACGGCAAGCTCGACGGCAATTTTCCGCTCGTCGTCTGGCAGACCGGCAGCGGCACGCAGACCAACATGAACGTCAACGAAGTCATCTCCAACCGCGCCATCGAGATGCTGGGCGGCGCGATGGGCAGCAAGAAGCCGGTGCATCCCAACGACCATGTGAATATGGGGCAATCCTCCAACGACTCCTTTCCCACCGCCATGCATATCGCCGCCGCTTACGAAATCCATTATTCGCTCATTCCGGCGCTGAAACATTTGCGCGAGGCGCTGCTGGCCAAGGCGAAAGAATTCAAGGACATCATCAAGATCGGCCGCACGCACCTGATGGACGCCACGCCGCTCACCTTAGGCCAGGAATTTTCCGGCTATGTGGCGCAGCTTGATAAATTCATTATGGCGCTTGGCCAAGACCAGGCCATGCAGGCCGTGCTCGAACTCGCCCAGGGCGGTACGGCGGTCGGCACCGGGCTTAACGCCAAGAAAGGCTTCGCCGAAAAATTCGCCGAGGAAGTCGCCAAAATCACCAAGCTACCGTTCCATACCGGCCCCAATAAATTCGCGCTGCTGGCGGCGCATGACGGGCTGGTCATTATCCATGGCATCTTAAACGGTATTGCTTGCGCGCTGATGAAAATCGCCAACGACGTGCGCCTGCTGGGCTCCGGCCCGCGCTGCGGCTTCGGTGAACTCAGCTTGCCGGAAAACGAGCCGGGCAGCTCGATCATGCCGGGCAAGGTCAACCCGACGCAGTCGGAAGCGATGACCATGGTCTGCGCGCAGGTAATGGGCAACCATGTGGCAGTCACGGTCGGCGGCTCGAACGGCCATTTCGAGCTCAACGTGTTCAAGCCGGTAATTATCTATAACGTGCTGCAATCGATCCGCCTGATCGCCGATAGCGCCATCAGCTTCACCGATAATTGCGTGGTTGGCATCGAAGCCAACAAGGAGCGCATCGACAAGCTGATGAACGAATCGCTGATGCTGGTCACCGCGCTCAACCCGCATATCGGCTACGACAACGCCGCCAAAATCGCCAAGAAGGCGCACAGGAACACACGACGCTCAAAGAAGCCGGCATCGCGCTAGGATTATTGACAGCGGAACAATTCGATAAATGGGTAGACCCAAAAACCATGCTGGGGCCGCAGGATTAAGCGTCAATTAATCGAAGGGGTCGGCGGCACCATGGCTTCGAGGGCTTTGCGCATCTCTTCTTTTTCGGCGTAGCTTTTCGGGCTGTTGGCGCCGATTTCCGGTTTATCTTCCGGCTTGCCTTGAATGGTGCGCTCCTGCCAGCTCAGACCGGAGGTCTTGGGATTGGGCAACGCCGTTTGCTGTTTTTTGACCGTCTCAACATATTTCGGCAGCAGGTAATCGCAGCTTTGCCCGGCGAGCGGATTGATGTCGAACTTATTGTCCGACGGGGTGGCATCGGTCGCCTCGACGCATTGCGCATAGGTCTCGCGCTGCGGGTCTTTGAGCGGCTGGCGTTTCAGCGACTGCCAGATTTCGCCGACGCCGGCCTTGAATTCGCCGGGGTTAAGCGTTACCGCGCCGGCAAGGGTGCGATCGACCGACACGTCCATGCGGCCATAATCCCATTTATCGGCCAACCAGTCGGACTTGGCCCAGAAATACGGCGTGTAGGCGATGGCGGCGTTGATGTAGGTGTCGGCGCGGTCGAGGCCGCCGGCCGCGGTCAGCTTCAGGGCTTTCGAGCGGCTGAAGGCTTTTTCGTAGATTTTTCCGATGGGTTTTCTGAGCGCGCCGCGCACCGCATCGTTGGCTTTGGCGATCGGGTTAAGCATCGCATCCAACGCGCCCCAGCTTTTTGCGTGCGGGTCGATTTTCCCGCCTTGCGCATGTAAGAAAGGATTGACGGCGGGCTTGCCCACTTCGCCGTAATAGACCGGCGTCTGCGCGTTGAAATGCGGGCTATCGATCGGTGTTTTAATTCGCACCGGCTTCATGACGCCGCCTTCGAGATAGGTCAGCACGCCTTTTTCAGGATGGGTGAATGCGCCCTGGAATTTATGCTGCGGCGTGCGCGTGATCCAGAAAAACGGCACGGCGGGAACCATGTACGTCACCGCCTTGATCGTGCCGCGCGCCAGCCAGTTGGCGAATTGCTGGGTGCCATCGATAACCGTTTCGAATGCGGAACGATTCGGGTTGGCGGGATCGGCTTCGACCATTGCCGGGATGGTTTTATGGTCGAGCGCATGTTTGAGATGGCTGCCGACCCAATGATAGGATTCGCGGAACAGCAGCGTGCCCACGTTGTAGGTCGTAAACCGCTCCCACAAATTGAACACGCCGGCGCCGGTGAAGTTGCCGGTGATGCGGCCGTGATCGCCCACGAGCAGGCCGCCGCCATTGCCGTTGCTGTCGAATTCGAAGCGGTAACCGGGAACGAATTGATCGATGATCGGCGTGCCGACATGGCGCATGGTGAGTACATACGGCACCGCCACCGCCCAGTCCTCGCCCGCCGAATAGGTGATCGCCGACCACCAGTTCCTGCCGAATGTTTTCGCCGCCTGTGTCCAGTCGATGCTGCCGTCGCCGCGTTTCCATGCGGGTTTTTGGCGATTGGGATCGAGCGTGTGGACGATTTTACGGCCCCAGAAATCGCCGATGCTCATCGTGGCGAAATCGAACGTCACCATCACGACTTCATGGCCGAGGCTGCGGCCCTTTTGCGCATAGCCCTCGAACTGCCGCGAATTGCGGAAGCTGTTGACGAACGCTTCACCGTCATGGCCCATCAGTTTGAGCGCGCCGACCATGGGCTTGCCGAACAAATTGTCGTAAGCGCGCGCAATGCCCTGGACGGGATTTTTAAGGTAGTTGATTTTGACATGCGGCGTGTAGCCCACCATCAGCCGGTCGGCGATCAGCCCGCCGACGGCAAAGCCGGTCGCGCCCATGACGCCGCGCGAGAACAACCTGATAAGCCCGCGGCCTTTGGGCGTGTCTTTCAGTGCCTTTTTGCCCTGGTCGGCATTTTCCCAGGCAACCGCCGTCAGCGCCGGGTTATAGGCGCCGATTGGCGCGCCGCTAAAATCGACCGCCGGCGCAGCGCCGGGCTTGCCGCCGTTTTGCAGCTGCACTTTCCCTTCTTTATCCGGCAACGGCTTATCCATTGTTTTTCCTTGTTTTCCGCAGGCCAAAGCCTGCCGAAAATAGATTACGGCTATTATCTGATTTATATCATGATTCCGGCAAACACATCATGAATATTTTGTGACAATCCGGTTAATTTTTGTAACCCGCCCTTGCGGGAGAATTGTTGCAGTATTGTGAAGTTTGCAATTGAGGCGTTTTGTGGCCTTGAGCGGGCCTGCGCTACATGTTAGCCTTGCATTATGGCATGGCTTTATTTTATCGTTATAAGATATTGATTTATGGCTTTTTATACTAATAGCAAAGCCGATTCCCCGATAGCGTCCATCGAGTTTTCTCCGGTGGCGGAGGGTAATTTCAGCTTTTTTACCCTAAAAAGCACAGGGAAAAAGGAGGCAATCAAGCAATGGCTGACTTCCCCTTCCATCGAACAGGAAATCATCGCCGAAACCATCGTCGATGGCAGGCCGGTGTTGGTAACGCACGGCGACCGGTCGGCGGAGGAACTTCTGAAAATCCTGGCGCAACGCGGGGATATGCTGACAGCCCAGCCGAAAACGCGGCGCTTCAATTGGTGGGCCGGGCGCGGCGCGCTGAGCATGGCCGGACAGTTGCTCCAGCTCGTCTCGGGGTTCCTGGTCAAAGGCCCGCCGGACGGCGCAACGATCACTTTCGCCTTTTCCAACATCGCCGCCAATATCAGCAACATCGTGTTCGGCGCCCAGAAAAGCGAGGACCTGCACCGCCTGCGCTTCCTGAAAACCGAAATAAACGATGATTTGTATCCGCATCTGCCCGCGGGCATCAGCCTTCCCGCGGTCGAGGATAGCCGCGCCGACGCGCTGATCGGCCCGAAAGACCCCCAGACGACGGGCGATAAATTATGGTCGTTCATGGAAAAACATTCCGTGCGCATCGGTGAAATCGGCCTGCGTTATTTTGGCTCGCTGGCGCTGGTTTTTCCGGTGACGCGCTGGAAAAAAGGCGCCGATGCGCTGGGCCAGGGCGGCATCGCCAAAAGCCTGCAGGAAATGAAAAACCCCGATAAATTCACTCTCTGGGCAGGCATGGCCTATGTCACCGGCAAGACGCTGGCGCTTGCCTCGAAAACACCCGATCCCTACGATCCCAAGCCCCACAGCGTCCTAGACACGATCCGCGAGAAATACGTCTTCCGCGCCAGCACCCTCATCGAAACCGCCGCCGCCGGCATTATTTCGTGGGACCGGTTCGCCAACCGCAAAATTAAATTCCCCGATAAAGCATTCATTCCCGCTTCGCTCAGGGGCGCGGAGAAACCCGATTTCGTCGGCGGCATCGGCGGGGCGCTGTTCGTGGCGGCCTTTGCGATGCGGTTTTTCGCGCCGTTCGGCGTCAAACGGATCGATATGGAAGAGCTGCAGGCCCACATCGCCGACAGCATTGCCAAAACCCCGCCCGATAAGCTGACGCAGCTCATGGCGGATACGGCGTCCACCGTTAAAGAACATCTCAAAGATAAGGACCTGTCTTACGGCGAGATTTTCACCGGCATGATGACCGACCTTTATCGCTACCATCACATTGCGCTGGATAATCTCGGCACCGAGCCGGAAGAGCGACTGGCCGGTCTCGGCAAATCGGTCACGGCGCAGAAAGTGCTGATTAACGAGCCGGGCCAGCAGCTATCGACCGCAAAGAAAATCCTGGCCAAGACACCGCGGGGCGCGATGGATCGCGTGAATACTCCTGCCGCCAGCCATGAGGAAAATATCGTAGAAAACGCAAAAACCACGCAAGCCCATCCGGCAATAGTCGCTTAGGGCAAAGACCGAATCGCAAAAACCCCTTGAAAATCGCAAAAACCCCTTGAAATGGGCGCTTAACGGGTATATGTAATGCCTCCCTTCATGGTGAAGGGATATTTCACAGGCGCGGTGCGGCTGAATTACGGTGTAATTTGTCCCTCCGGTGTCCGGCGATTGTCGCAGGATCACTAACACCACGCCGAGGTAACAACCGGAAAAGGAATTACTATGTCTCTACCCGCATTCAACATGCGCGAGCTCATCGAAGCTGGCGTGCATTTCGGACACAAAACCAAACGTTGGAACCCACGCATGGCGCCGTATCTTTATGGCGTGCGCAACGACATCCACATCATCGACCTCGGCAAGACCGTCCCGATGCTGCATCAGGCGCTTAGCGCCGTGCGCGACGTCGTGGCGCAAAACGGTCGCATCCTGTTCGTCGGCACCAAGCGCCAGGCCGCCGAGCCGATCATGGAAGCCGCCAAGCGTTGCGGCCAGTATTACATCAACATGCGCTGGCTGGGCGGGTTGCTCACCAACTGGAACACCATCCAGGCCTCGATCAAGCGCCTGCGCAAGCTCGAAGAAAATCTCAGCACCCCGAACATGGGCTTCACGAAGAAAGAGCTGCTTTCCATGACGCGCGAGCGCGATAAGCTCGAATCGAGCCTGGGCGGCATCAAAGACATGGGCGGCCGTCCCGACCTGATCTTCATCATCGACACCAACAAGGAAGAGCTGGCGATCAAGGAATCGCAGAAACTCGGCATCCCCATCGTCGCCATCATCGATTCCAACTGCACCACCGACGGCATCACCTACCCGATCCCCGGCAACGACGATTCGAGCCGCGCCATCCGGCTGTATTGCCGCCTGATCTCCGACGCCGTGCTGGGCGGCATTTCGCGCAGCATGACCAAGTCGGGCGAAGATCTCGGCGAGCGCGAAGACGTCTCGGAAATCCTGCCGGCAGGTGGCATGGAAGCGGACAGCCAGAAAGCGGCGCCCGCCACCCCCGAAGAAGGCCGGGAATCCGAAAACAAAAAAGGCCCGCGCGGCCGCGGCGGCAGATCGTCCGCATCGGAGCCGAAAAAAGCCCCGGTCGTTACCGTTAAGAAAACGCCGGGCAAAAAGTAAACCTTTAGGTAACGGGTCGCAGGTAACAGGTCGCAGAGCTTTTCTGTTACCTGTCGCCCGCTACCTGTCACCTGTTGCTAATGGAGAATAAAATGACAGTTACTGCAGAACAAATAAAGCAACTACGTGAAACCACCGGCGCCGGCATGCTCGATTGCCGCAAGGCCCTCACCGAAAACGCCGCCGACATGGAAGCCGCCATCGACTGGCTGCGCAAAAAAGGCCTGTCGGCCGCCGCGAAGAAATCCGGCCGCGTCGCCGCCGAAGGCATCGTCGCCGTCGCCGTCGAAGGCACCAAGGGCGCCATCATCGAATTGAATTCGGAAACCGATTTCGTTGCCCGCAACGAGCAGTTCCAGGCGCTCGCCCGCGCCACCGCCGAACTCGCCGTGCGCCATAGCATCGGCGATGTCGAGGAGCTGAAAAACACCAAGGACGGCCACGGCAAAACCGTCGGCGAAAACGTGACCGGCGCCATCGCCACCATCGGCGAGAATATGAGCCTGCGCCGTACTGCGATCCTGGGCGTGACCAAAGGCTGCGTCGCCAGCTACATCCATAACGCCGTCGCACCCGGCATGGGCAAAATCGGCATCCTCGTCGGCCTCGAATCCGAGGGCGATCTCGGCAAACTCGAAGCATTCGGTAAGCAAGTCGCGATGCATATCGCCGCCGCCAAGCCGGAAGCACTTTCCACCGCCGATGTCGCTAAAGACAAACTCGAGCGCGAGCGTGCCATCTACCGCGAGCAGGCTGCCGCCAGCGACAAGCCTCCCGAAGTGGTGGAAAAAATGGTCGAAGGCCGCGTGCGTAAATACTACGAGGAAGTGGTGTTGCTCGAACAGCTTTTCGTGATCGACGGTAAAACCAAGATCTCGCAGGCCGTCACCGACGCCGCCAAAACCGTAGGCAGCCCGGTGAAGCTCACCGGCTTCATCCGTTTCCATCTGGGCGAAGGCATCGAAAAAGCCGCCAGCGATTTCGCAGCCGAAGTGAAAGCCGCTGCCGGCCACGCCGCCTAAGGTTGCGGCATGGCCCAGCAACCGCCTCCCGATTTCGATACCGCCTGGCAAAAGCTCGTCGCCTATTTGCATGTGCATGATCTAAAAATAAGCGATATTCCCGAGGCCAACCGGTCTTGCGCCCGGTTGGCGCGCGCATGTGAATATGGCCAGATTGTTGTACAGATCAGAGGGTTTGCCGACGCGCATCATCTCAACTTCGCTGAGAAAGTCGCGTTTTCGATAAAAGCCAGTCACCGCCCAAAAGAACATATTGCATGCACGATGAGCCTGGATGAGATTCTTGCCGAATTGGAAATGGCGCGCGATCCCGGCGTTGCGGCAGGCTCGCAACGATAGCGATTGCATGGTTGCAACCTCCGGCAATCCATACTAAAACTACCAGCCATGAACCAACCTGCGAAAAAAACCATGCCCAAGCCCTCTTCCAAGCCCCTCTATAAGCGCGTGCTGCTCAAAATCTCCGGCGAGGCCCTGATGGGCGACCAGAAATTCGGCCTCGACACCCACACCATCGAGCGCATCTGCGGCGACATCAAAAGCGCCTTGCGCATGGGCGTCGAAGTCTGCGTCGTCGTCGGCGGCGGCAACATTTTCCGCGGCATGCAAGGAGCGGCAAGCGGCATGGAGCGCGCTTCCGCCGACTATATGGGCATGATCGCCACCGTCATGAACGCGCTTGCCCTGCAAAACACGCTCGAGCGCATGAACGTGGAAACGCGCGTGCTCTCGGCCATCAGCATGATGCAGGTCTGTGAGCCTTACATTCGCCGCCGCGCCATGCGCCATATGGAGCGTGGCCGCGTCGTGATTTTCGCCGCCGGCACCGGCAATCCCTATTTCACCACCGACACCGCTGCGGCGCTGCGCGCCAATGAGATGGGCTGCGACGTGCTGATGAAAGGCACGCAAGTCGACGGCGTCTATTCCGCCGACCCGAAAAAAGAAAAGAAGGCGAAACATTTCGACCGGCTTTCCTACCATGAAATGCTGGTGCGCGATTTGAAGGTGATGGACGCCTCGGCGATTTCGCTGGCGCGCGAAAACCAGATCCCGATCCTGGTGTTTTCCATCGCCGGCAAAGACTCCATCGCCCAGGCCGCGATGGGCAAAGGCAAGTTTACTTTGATCACCGATAAAAAGGTAAAATGATATGACCGCTGACATCAACGAACTGCGCCGCCGCATGGATGGCGCGCTGAAATCCCTCCACAGCGAATTCGGTGGGCTGCGCACCGGCCGCGCCAATGCCAGCCTGCTCGACAATATCCAGGTCGAGGCCTATGGCAGCATGACGCCGCTCAACCAGGTCGGCAATATCAGCGTGCCCGAGCCACACCTGCTTTCGGTGCAGGTATGGGATAAAACCGTGGTCAAGAATGTCGAAAAAGCGATCAATGCCGCCAGCCTCGGCGTCAACGCCATCGCCGACGGGCAATTGGTGCGCGTGCCGATTCCGCCGCTGTCGCAGGAGCGCCGCGTCGAGCTGTCCAAAATCGGCGGCAAATATGCCGAGACGGCGAAAGTCGCCATCCGCAACATCCGCCGCGACGGCAACGACGCCGTGAAAGCGCAGGAGAAAAAAGGCGACATCTCCAAAGACGACCTCAAGAAAAACGAAGACACCATCCAGAAACTCACCGACGAATTCATCAAGAAAATCGACGACGCGCTGGCGGTGAAGGAAAAAGAGATTTTGGGGAATTAGTGACTCGTGACTAGTGACTCGTGATTCGTGAAATAATATGAGCAATCTACAAAGCTTTCAAATTACGAGCCACGCGCCACGAGCCGCGAGCCACGCTTTGCCGCGCCACATCGCCATCATCATGGACGGCAACGGCCGCTGGGCAAAGGCGCGCAACCTGCCGCGCACGGCGGGACACAAGAAAGGCGCCGACGCGTTGCGCCGTGTGCTCGATAGCTGCCGCAACGCCGGCATTTCCTACCTCACCGTCTATGCGTTTTCCTCCGAAAACTGGAAACGCCCGCAGGACGAAATCAATGATCTGATGCAATTGCTGCAGCATTATTTGCAGCAGGAATTGCAAACGCTGCACGAAAACAACATCCGCCTGCGCTTCATCGGCGATTTAAGCTTGCTTAGCTCCGACATCCGCGAACAGGTCGCCCATGCCGTCGAGATGACCTCGCGCAACGCCAGCTTCAACCTTACCATCGCACTGTCCTATGGCAGCCGCCAGGAGCTGGTGCGGGCGATGCAGGCCATCGCCGCCGACGTCAAGACCGGCGCGCTGCAACCGCAAGACATCAACGAGCAGCGCCTCGCCGACGCGCTCGACACGGGCGACCTGCCGGAGCCGGATTTGCTGATTCGCACCGGCGGCGAAAAACGCCTGTCCAATTTCCTGCTCTGGCAATCGGCCTATACCGAGCTTTATTTCACCGATGCGCTCTGGCCGGATTTCGACAGCGCGCATTTCACGGAAGCGCTCGGCGATTACGCAAAGCGCGAAAGGCGTTATGGCACGACCGGGGTGTAATTAAAATTGCTTGTCATCCTCGGCCTTGAGCCGAGGATCCATCTTTAATAAAATGATGGATGGTCGGGTCAAGCCCGACCATGACAAACTAAAGGGATAATAATGGAAACTGCAATGGACCCTCATCACAATAATTTCGAGCCTTCGAAATGGGAAGGGCTGCAAGTGCGCATAATCTCGAGCGCCGTGCTGCTGGCCGCAACCATCGGCGTGTGGTGGCAGGGCGGCTGGCTGTTCGCGCTGTTCGTGATCCTGGCCGCGCAGATGATGGTGAAGGAATGGAACGGCCTGACCGAAAATGACGGCCCGGCCTGGCGCATGGCCGGATTGTTTTACGCGGCGATTCCCTGCGCGTCGCTGATCTGGCTGCGCGGCGTGCGTTTCGACGGCCATCCCGACGCCGGCCTGTGGCTGGTACTCTATTTATTACTGTGCGTCTGGGCGACCGATATTGGCGCCTATTTCACCGGCCGTAAATTCGGCGGGCCGAAAATGGCGCCTGCCATCAGCCCCGGCAAAACCTGGGCGGGCCTCGGCGGCGGCATGATGACGGCGGCGATCGGCGGCGGCGCGGCGGCGGGGTTCACCGCGTTTCCGGTTGGCCTCATCTGGTGCGCACTTACCGGCCTGCTGCTAGCCCTTGTCTCCCAGGCGGGCGATTTATTTGAATCGTGGATGAAGCGCCATGCCGGCGTCAAAGACAGCGGCACGCTCATTCCCGGCCATGGCGGCCTGCTCGACCGCGTCGACGGGCTGACTTTCACGCTGCCGCTTTTTGCGGTCATGGTGCATCTGTCGGGCCTGCCCCTATGATGGCGCAGTCAATGCCCAAGCCGCTCGCCGCCGAACCGAAAAAACGCCTGACTTTGCTGGGCGCCACCGGCACGATCGGCGTAAATACGCTTAGCATCCTTGCCGTCCATCCCGAAAAATTCGAGCTGCAGGCGATCACCGCCGGCGACAATGTCGAGCTGCTGGCAAGCCAGGCGCGGCAGTTCCGCCCCAAGCGCGCGGTTATCGCCAACCCGGCATTGTACGGCCCATTGAAAGACGCGCTCGCCGGAACCGGCATCGAGGCCGCCGCCGGCGAAGATTCGGTGATCGAAGCCGCTTCCATGCCTGCCGACATCGTCATGTCGGCGATTGTCGGCGCCGCCGGGCTGCGGCCGACCTTAGCTGCCATCCGCCGCGGCGCGACGGTCGCGCTGGCCAACAAGGAATGCCTGGTTTGCGCCGGCAGCCTGATGACCGCCGAAGTCGAAAAATACGGCGCGACGCTCATCCCGGTCGATTCCGAGCATAATGCGATTTTCCAGCTCTTCGACAACGCCCATCCCGAATATGTCGAGAGCATCACGCTGACCGCTTCCGGCGGCCCCTTCCGCAATTTCACGCGCGAGCAGATGAAAAATGTCACGCCCGAGCAGGCCGCGCGTCATCCCAACTGGAACATGGGCGCGAAAATCTCGGTCGATTCGGCGACGCTCATGAATAAAGGCCTCGAGATGATCGAAGCCTGCTACCTGTTTCCGCTGAAGCCCGAGCAGATCGGCGCCATCATCCACCCGCAATCGATCGTGCATTGTTTGGTGAGCATGATCGACGGCTCGGTGCTCGCGCAGATGAGCCATCCCGACATGCAAACGCCGATCGCGCACGCGCTGGCCTGGCCTCAGCGCATGACTGCGCCGGTCAAAAAACTCGACCTGGCGGCGGTCGGCAATCTGCAGTTCGAAGCGCCCGACGAGGCGAGATTCCCGGCGCTTATTATCGCCAAATCGGCGCTGAAAGCCGGTAAGAGCGCGCCGACCGTGCTCAACGCCGCTAACGTAATCGCCGTCGGCCACTTCCTAAAAGGCGATGTCGGCTTTCTCGACATTGCGGTAATCGTTGAAAAAACCTTAGAGATCGTCGATACTCAAACCCTTTCAACCATCGACGACGTGTTGGCCTGCGATGCGCAGGCGCGGCGCATCGCGGAGATATTATAAATGGACGCTGCCCTGAATCTTTTACACACCCTCCTTTCCTTCTTCATCGTCATCTCGGTGATTGTGTTCATTCATGAATTCGGGCATTACATCGTCGCCAAATGGGCGGGCGTGAAAATCACCGCCTTTTCCATCGGCTTCGGCAAAGAGCTCGTCGGCTGGACCGACCGCTCCGGCACGCGCTGGAAAATCGCCGTCCTGCCGCTGGGCGGCTACGTCAAGATGTATGGCGACGCCTCCGCCGCCAGCACCGCTGATGAAGACGCGATGGCGCAAATGAGCGAGGCCGAGCGCGCGCTGACTTTTCACCATAAACCGCTTTACAAAAAAGCCGCCATCGTCGCCGCCGGGCCGCTATTCAATTTTCTGCTGACCATCGCGGTGTTCTGCTATTTCATCATGACCAGCGGCCTGCCGTCGGCGGAGCCGGTGGTCGGCCAGCTGATGCCGGATTCGCCGGCGATGCAGGCCGGGCTGAAACCGGGCGACCGTATTCTGAAGGTCAACGAATACGACATCAACAGTTTCAACGACATCCCCTACCGCATCTCGACCAATCTCGGCACGCCGGTGACGTTGCACCTGTTGCGCGGCGGCAAGGAAATAGAGATCGTACTCACGCCCAAGGAAGTCGAGGACGATGACGGGCTGGGCAATAAGGTCAAACGCCCGCTGATCGGCATCAAAAGCACCGAGATCAAATATAAGGATGTCGGGCTGGCCAGCGCGCTGGGCGAATCGGTCAACCGCACCTACATGATCTGCGCGACAACGCTCAAGGTGGTCGGCCAGATGGTCACCGGCCAGCGCGGCGCGCGCGACCTCAAAGGCCCGGTCGGCATCGCCCAGCTTTCCGGTCAGGCGGCGCAGAAGGATTTCCACACCGTGCTGTGGCTGATCGCCCTGCTTTCCGCCAATCTCGGGCTGGTGAATCTCTTTCCCATCCCGCTGCTCGATGGCGGCCATCTCGCCTATTATACGCTGGAGGCGGTGCGCGGGCGGCCGCTGGCAGAAAAATTCCAGGAATACGGTTTCCGCTTCGGGTTTGTCGTCCTGGCGTCGCTCATGGCATTCACGCTGTTTAACGATGTCAGAAGGCTGTTTTAACGTCACTATTTCCGCTTGATTTACAGCAATTTTTGCCCCATGAATGGTGGCCATGATGACACGCTACCCTTCCCTATCCGCCGCTGTTTTAGTCAGCCTGCTTTGCAGCAGCATCAGCTTACCGGCCTTGGCCGCGGCCAAGGCTAAAACCGCCGCGCCTGTAGTCGCGCGCGGCGACGAAATCAAGGACGTCAAGGTCGAAGGCACGCAGCGTATCGAAGGCCGCACCGTGCTGTCCTATCTTGGCCTCAAGGCCGGCAGCCATTTCACGCAGGAAGAAATCGATAGCGGCCTGAAAAACCTGTTCGCCACCGGCTTCTTCTCCGACGTCAAGCTGCTGCGCTCCGGCAACACGCTGATCGTGCGTGTCGTCGAAAATCCCAGCATCAGCAAAGTGGTGTTCGAGGGCAATGAGCGCATCGAGACCGCCGACCTGGAAAAAGAAATCGAGCTGAAGGCGCGCTCGATCTACAGCCGCGAAAAAGTGCAAAACGACGTGCGGCGCATCCTGGATATTTACCGCCGCAGCGGCCGCTACAGCGCCAGCGTCGAGCCAAAAACCATCGCCCGCGACCAGAACCGCGTGGATCTGGTCTATGAAATCACCGAAGGCCAGGTCGCCAAGGTCGAGAAAATCGCCTTCATCGGCAACCGCACATTCGACGACGATGCGCTGCGCGGCGCGCTGCGCACTGAGGAAACCCGCTGGTACAAATTTTTCAGCGACAACGACAAATACGACCCCGACCGCCTGCAATTCGACGAGGAATTGCTGCGCCGGTTCTACGCCAACGAAGGCTATGCCGATTTCCAGGTCAAGTCGGCGCATGCCGAGCTTTCACCCAACAAGGAAGCGTTTTACCTGACCTTCGTCGTCGAGGAAGGCGTGCAATACGCGCTCGGCAAAGTCGACGTCAACAGCGAAATCAAATCGAGCAAGGAAAAGCTGGATTTCGACAAGATATTGACCACCAAAGCCGGCGACACCTATGATGCGAGCAAGGTCGAAGGCTCGGTCGATGCGATGATCAAAGAGCTCGGCGACCACGGCTACGCGTTTGTCGACGTGCAGCCCAAGCTCGACCGCGACCGCGAGAAAAAGCTGGTCAACCTCACCTATGTGATCAAGCCCGGCCCGCGCGTCTATGTCGAGCGCATCAACGTCACCGGCAACGTGCGCACGCTCGACGAGGTGATCCGCCGCGAATTCCGCTTAAGCGAAGGCGACCCCTATAACAGCTCGAAACTGCTGCGCAGCGAGCAGCGCATCAACAATCTCGGCTTCTTCGAAAAAGCCCAGGTGAAAAATACGCAAGGCAGCGCGCCGGATAAAACCGTGGTCAATGTCGACGTGCAGGAAAAATCGACCGGCGAGGTCAATATCGGCGCCGGCTATTCGACCACCGGCGGCGTGCTCGGCGATTTCGGCGTCACCGAGCGCAACCTGCTGGGCCGCGGCCAGGAACTGAAAACCAACTTCACCTACGCCACCCGCCGTAAGCAGGCGCAGCTTGGCTTTACCGAACCGTATTTCCTCCACCGGGAAATCGCGGCCGGCTTCGATATTTACCGCACCCGCCAGGATTTCATCGATGTGAGCCAGTATAATATCGACACCAACGGCATCAATCTGCGCGCCAGCTACACGCTGCAGGAAAAGCTCAAGCACGGCGTCGTCTATTCGCTGCGCCAGACCGACATCAACGATGTGAAAACCACCGCTTCGCGCTTCATCCGCGACCAGGCGGGCAAAAACACCAACTCCTCCGTCGGCCATTCGCTGACCTATGACGACCGTGACAACAAATTCAACCCGACGACCGGCTATTTTTTCCGCGTTTCCGAGGAATTCGCCGGGCTCGGCGGCACGTCGCGCTACCTCAAGCACGACGTCAAGACCAGCTATTACTATCCGATCGCCGCGAAATGGACGCTCGGTTTCCTGGGCTCAGGCGGCTATACGTTCGGCCTCGGCGGCAAAGACGTACAGATCAACGATCGGTTTTTCCTCGGCGGTGACGATCTGCGCGGCTTCCGCAACTCCGGCGTCGGCCCGCGCGATACCGTCACGGAAGATGCGCTCGGCGGCAATGCCTATTACACCGGCACGGCGGAGGTGAAATTTCCGCTTGGCCTGCCGGAAGAGCTGGGCGTCACCGGCGCGGTCTTCAGCGATGTCGGCAGCCTGTGGAAAGTCGACGATTCCGGCCCCGGCATATTCGATGAAAATTCGGTGCGCGTATCAGGCGGCGCCGGCCTTTTATGGACGTCGCCGTTCGGGCCGATCCGCATCGATCTCGTGCATGCATTCATAAAAGAGGATGCCGATCTCACCGAAAATTTCCGCTTTAGTTTCGGCACACGTTTTTAACTTCATCAGACAAAGGATACGTTATGAAAAAAATACATGTAATGGCCCTCGCCCTGCTGGCAATGACCGGCCTGGCAACCGCAGCGAGCGCCGATGAAGGCAACGCCATCGCGGTGGTCAATATCGGGCAGGTGATGCGCGAATCGACCGCCGCTAAAATGGTGCGCGAGCAGCTCGAAAGCAAATATAAGGGCTTCCAGGCCGACATCAGCAAGAAGCAGGAATCGCTTCAGAAAGAAGACCAGGAACTGGGCAAGAAAAAAAGCGTCCTCTCCAAGGAGGCTTTCGAGGAAAAAGCGAGCGAGTTTCGCAAGAAAGTGACCGAGGCGCAGAAAGACGCGCAAACCAAGAAGGTCATGTTCGATAATGCGTCGGCGCGCTCGTCGGAGGAAATCCAGAAAGCCGTGACCGGCATCGTCGCCGAGCTGGCCAAGGAAAAAGGCTTCGTGCTGGCGGTGTCTTCGGAAAATCCGACCTCGCAGATTCTCTATGCCGACAGCAAGCTCGACATTTCGGCGGAAGTCATCAAGCGCCTCAACGACAAGCTGCCGAAGCTCGACGTCAAATTCGAAGCGCCCGCCAAGTCAGAGAAGAAGTAACATTACCGAGCGATAATGCCCGATAGCCGATTTTTTCATAATTCCGGCAGCCTGACGCTAAGCGCCATCGCGTCGCTTACCGGCGCAACGCTGACGACGCGCGGCGGTCAAGCGCCCGACGGCGAGCGGGTCTTTGGCGACGTAGCCTCCCTGGAGCAGGCGGGCAAGGACGATGTCGGCTTTCTCGACAATGTGAAATATCTCGACGCCTTCGCCAAAAGCAAGGCCGGCGCCTGTTTCGTACGGCCGCAATATGTGTCGCGCGCGCCGGAAGGCATGGCGCTGCTGGTCACGCCGGAGCCGTATTTTGCCCATGCGCTAACCGCCAGCCGCTTTTACCCCGAGCGCGAAACCCAACCCGTCATTTCGCCGCAAGCCATCGTCGCCGCTTCCGCTACCATCGGCAAGGACGTCACGATCGCGCCGGGCGCCATCATCGGCGAAAATGTTTCGCTCGGCGCGCATTGCAGCATCGGCGCGTACACGGTGATCGGCGACGGCGTGATGATCGGCGATCATGGCCGCATCGGCGCGCATTGCACCGTCAGCCACGCCATCATCGGGCAAAGAATCATCGTCCATCGCGGCGTCCATATCGGCCAGGACGGCTTCGGTTTTGCGCCCGGCCCGCAAGGGATTTTAAAAGTACCGCAGCTCGGGCGAGTGCTGATCGGCGACGATGTGGAGATCGGCTCGGGAACCTGCATCGACCGCGGCGCCGGGCCCGACACCGTCATCGGCAACCACACCAAGATTGATAACCTCGTGCAAATAGGCCATAATGTCCGCATCGGAAATTATGTGCTGATTGCCGCCCAATGTGGTATTTCTGGCAGCACCCAGGTGGGCGGCGGGGTCATGCTGGGCGGGCAGGTCGGCCTTGCCGGGCATTTAAGCGTCGGCAAAGGCGCGAAAATCGCCGCGCAATCGGGCGTGATGACCGATGTCCCCGACGGCGAGACCTATGGAGGCTCTCCGGCAGTGCCGATACGCGACTGGCATCGCAGCAGCGTGGTCATGGCGCAATTGATAAAGAAGAAAGAGTAATGCTATGAATAAGGTTGTATCTATGGAGCAGAAAGAACGTACCCAGGCAGGCGGCGTAATTTCCATCGAGCGCATCATGGAGATGATTCCGCACCGCTACCCCTTCCTGATGATCGACAAGATCATCGAAATGGAACCGGGCAACTATGCGATCGGCGTCAAGAACGTCAGCATCAACGAGCAGCATTTCATCGGCCATTTCCCCAGCAAGCCGGTCATGCCTGGTGTGCTCTTGATCGAGGCGATGGCGCAGACCTCCGCCGTGCTGGTCGTCAACACGCTCGGCAAGGAAGCCGAGGGCAAGCTGGTCTATTTCATGTCCATCGACGAAGCGCGCTTCCGCAAGCCGGTCGTGCCGGGCGATTGCGTGCATATCCGCGTCGACAAGCAGCAAAGCCGCAGAAACGTATGGAAGTTCAACTGCGTGGCCACCGTCGAGGGCGTCAAGACCGCCGAAGCCACCATCTGCGCGATGATCGTCGACTAGCGATGCCGCATATCCACCCCACGGCGATTATCGCACCCGGCGCCAAGCTCGGCAACGACGTCACCATCGGCGCCTATTGCGTGGTCGATGGCCATGTCAGCATCGGCGACGGCAGCGTGCTGGCATCGCATGTGGCGATAAGCGGCCATACCTCCATCGGCAAACACTGCCGGATTTTTCCTTTCGCCTCGATCGGCCATGCGCCGCAGGATTTGAAATTCAAGGGCGAAGCGTCGCGCCTTACCATCGGCGACCACTGCACCATCCGCGAGCACGTCACCATGAATCCCGGCACCGAAGGCGGCGGCATGCTGACCTCGGTCGGAAATCATTGCCTGTTCATGGTCGCAAGCCACGTCGCGCATGACTGCAAGGTCGGCGACCATGTGATTCTCGCCAACAATGCCACGCTCGCCGGCCATGTCGAGGTCGGCGAACATGCGATCATCGGCGGGCTTTCCGCCATCCATCAGTTCGTGCGCATCGGCCGCCATGCCATCATCGGCGGCATGTCGGGCGTCGAGCACGACGTCATTCCCTTCGGCTCGGTCATGGGCGAGCGCGCCAGCCTGGCGGGCCTGAACCTGGTCGGCCTCAAGCGCCGCGGCTTCGACCGCGACGCCATCCACGCGCTGCGCGGCGCTTACAAAATGCTCTTCGAGGACGATAGCGGCACGCTGGCAGAACGCGCGATTTCCATGCAGAAAGAATATGGCGCCGTGCGCGAAGTCATGGAGATTATCGGCTTCATGAACGATAAAGGCTCGCGCTCGCTATGCATTCCCAAAACCTCCCAGGCGGCATGAGCGCGGCTGCGCCTTCCGTATTAGGAATCATCGCCGGCGGCGGCGCGTTGCCGACATTGCTGGTCGAAGCCTGCCAGGCGAAACAGCGGCCGGTTTTTGTGCTGGGCTTTAACGATATCACCGACATGCGGCCGTTTTCGCGCGTCCCACACGCGAACGTGCGCCTGGGCGCCGTCGGCGAAGCAGTTGCCCGCCTGCGCGAGGCGGGCGTAAAAGAGCTGGTGCTGGCGGGCG
>JAGVLW010000063.1 GCA_020054105.1 Alphaproteobacteria bacterium
CCCGGAATCGGACAGTTTCTTCGCCAAGGTCAAGGATTTCTGGGAAGATTTGAAACAGTAGCCATGGAGACATTATGAAAATCGCCATTGCCGGTTGCTCGGGACGCATGGGGCTGACGCTGGTCAAGTCCGTGCTCGCCCGCACCGATCTCACGCTGGTTTGCGTCAGCGAGCGCCCCGGATTCGATACGTCTTCGGTCAATGCACAGCTTGCCGCGCATGGCGTATCCAATATCGAACTCACCTCCGATCCCAAAGAGATGGTCGAAAAAGCCGACGCGGTGATCGATTTCACGACGCCGGAGGCGACGCTCGCCGTGGCCGAAGCGGTGGCGGCCAAAGGCGGCATCCACATCATCGGCACCACTGGCTTTGCCGACGCGCAGCAGAAAAAACTGGAATCGCTGGCGGCGAACGGCTGCTTTGTGCAGTCGGGCAATTTCTCGCTCGGCATCAATCTGCTGGCCGGGCTGGTCGAGCAGGCGGCCAAGCGGCTGGACGAAAGCTACGACATCGACATCAACGAAATGCATCACCGCCATAAAAAAGACGCGCCCTCCGGCACGGCGCTGATGCTGGGCTGGGCCGCCGCCTCGGGCCGCGGCATCGCCCTAACGCCGACGCTCGATCGCAGCGGCGAACGCAAGCGCGGCGCCATCGGCTTTTCCGTGCAGCGCGGCGGCGACGTGGTCGGCATCCATGACGTGATCTTTGCCGGGCCCGGCGAGATGCTTACGCTTTCGCACCAGGCATTCGACCGCAGCATCTACGCCGACGGCGCGCTGCGCGCAGCCCTCTGGGCGCGCGGAAAAAAGCCGGGGCTCTATTCGATGAAGGACGTGCTGGGATTATAATACATAGCCAGCACCAGCCGCTCTGCTAAGCTGATCTTTTTTTAGTGCCGCCAATTCTGTTTCTAAAAGTTGATTAAATACGTCCGGCGGTTGAACGCTTATTATCGCGCGCTTACCTGACGATCTTGAATCATGCGCATATTTGGCCTCTGGTATGGAACCAAACGTAATCTGTTGCTCGGAATCGTAAAACGCGACAAGCGCGGGCAATAATTTTTCCAATATAACTTTGGTCTCATCGTGACGCATAGGAACCAGAGAACCATTCGTTGTCGGGCCGTCTTCCGTAGGATAATTAAGCGCCCCATTCTCGTCAGCATGTATGAGTATTTTTCGGCACATCTCTTCAACAATTCGGTCAGAAATATCATCCGATAGCGGTACTTGACCGGAATGGGTGCCAAGAGCATTACAGGGTGTTGACTTCATCCATATCTCAACCGTGCCCGGACCTCTGCCTGGCTTTAAAACAAATGGAGATTCATATCTGCCTTGGTAACTTGGTTCGCCTTTGCCGTTGTAAAATGCTCTTTTATTGATGAAGTCCAGCAAGTCCATGAGCATGCTTGCTTGCGCATGCGTTACCTGATTGCTGATGAATATAGGTACTCCATCCAATTGCTCGCTCTCGATAGCTGGCTCTTCCCTAGCGCCTATATACCTGTCCCCCCATTCCTTACATCCCACTTGATCTGAGACTAAAAATGCAAGGATGCCCAGCAAACTCTGTTTTTGCTGTGTCTGCATGCTCCGGCCAAAACCAGAACTATTATTCACATAGGATTGAAAGGTAATCGCCTGCTGCGGCATCGCTAATCCTCGCGCTTGCCGACCAGCGTGCGCTGGTGCGGGAAGAGGATGCGCACGACCGTCCCTTCGCCCAGCTTGCTGATAAGGACGAGCTTGCCGTCATGCAGCTCGGCATACATTTTACATAGCGGCAGACCGAGGCCGGTGCCTTCGTTGCTCTTGTTGCGATGCACCTGCCCGAACACCGACAGCGCCTTGGGGATGTCGATCTCGGCGATGCCGATGCCGGTATCGGCGACGACCAGGTTCATGTTGCGCTGCTGGTCGAGCTTGGCGGTGACGGTGATGGTGCCGCCTTCGGGCGTGAACTTCACCGCGTTAGATAGCAGGTTGATGAGAATCTGGCGGATCTTGCGCTTGTCGCCCCACAGATAGGCCAGCCCCGGCTCGATCGCCACCACCAGGTGGATGCCCTTGGTCTTGACCTTGCCGTTCATGATGCGCACGCCTTCGCTTATGATCTCGGCCATGTCGACCTTCTCCTCGATCAGCTCGAGCTTGCCGGCGTCGCCTTTGGAGAATTCGAGAATGTCGGTGATGAGCTGCAGCAGATGGCTGCCGCAGAGATTGATGTCGTGGATGCGCTCTTTCTGCTTGGCGTTGAGCGGCCCGAAATAGCCGGAATTGATCATCTCCGAAAAGCCGATGATGGCGTTAAGCGGCGTGCGCAGCTCGTGCGACATGTTGGCGAGGAACTCCGATTTCGCCTGGCTGGCGAGAATCGCCGCCCCCTCCGATTCCTCGACGCGCATGATCTGCTTGGCCATGGCGATGGCGAAATAGGACAAAAACGAGCCGAAAATCACGAAGAGCAGGATGAAGCCGACATCCTTCAGGCGCGATTGCCGCCAGCCGGAGAGGAAGTCGGTCTCGTCGAGCACTACCGAAATAATGATCGGCATGTTCTTGAGCTGGGTGAGCGAAATGATTTTCGTCCCCTCCTCCGACGCAATGTTTTTGCTATATACTTTGTCGTCGAGCTCGCCCTGCCCGGCCAGGAATTCCTGCGACAGCTCCTCATCCACCGCGCTGACATAAGGCCCGGAGGTGAGCACGGTCGGCGCGGTCACGGTCGCGTCCTTCTGCTGCCCGCCCGGCAGCATCATCGCCATGAATTTGTGGCTGCCGGTCGAGATCGAGCTGTAGAAATCGATGAAATATTGCGGGTTGATCGCCGCGACGACAATGCCGCCGAACTCGCCGTTTATCTTGTTATAGCGCCGGCTCATGATGATGAGCGAATAGGCGTCTTGCGTATAATGCTTGCCGATGAACACATAGGTGTCGTCGGCCTCGCGCATATGCTCGAAGAGCTTTTGCCCGATCAGCGTCTTGTGGTAGTCGAGCCAGTTATCGTAGCCCTTCTTATGCGCCGCCACCGCCACCACGCCGTTCTCGTCGATCTGCGACAACGCCACGATCTGCGGCGTCTCGTTGAGCCAGACGCGAAAGCTCTGCTCGGTATATTCAGGCAGGTTGTTGCCAAACAGCGTGTTGAAATACTGGCGCTCGATGGCGCGGCGCAGCGACAAATCCACGCCCAAAAACGTCAGCTCGACATGGTCGGCGAGAATGCGCGCCAGCCGCGAGGCATTCTGCTCGCTTTCGACCGTCGCCTGCTTGTAGGCGTTGGTGCCCTGATACACCACGAAGCCACAAAAAAGCAGCATGATGAACGTACTGAACGCTATCAGGTTGCGTATGCACGGCGATTTTGAACGTTTCTCATTCATGGGCAGTCATGGCCAGGCACGAGTGGGTTGCAACATGCGGATAAATAACCGCTTACCATCATTGCCTATTTGGGTTAAGATTAGGTGTTAATATTAAGAATTTTTAGTTAATCATCTTTTTCACGCTGTGAAAAGGGTAAATTCCATAAGCTGCTGTATTATTATTACTTTAATGTATTTTATGGATTATTTTCCCTTGCAGGAAAGCCACGGCGTTATATAATCGCTCAAGTACGCTTGTTTTTGCGCCCAATTGCTGTATAAGCCTGTCTCTCGCCGCATCCGCAGCGCAGAGGGCACATCGCTTGGCAAGCCAAGTGGATTTTGCTTTTATAAAAGCTGCCGGCCCGGCTGGCAACTTATTCTTGGTGACGCGGGTGGCGTCGTCCTACGAAGCTTTAGCGTAGGAGGAAGCAGCCCGGCGAATTTTCTTGGTGACGCGGGGTGGAGCAGCCCGGTAGCTCGTTAGGCTCATAACCTAAAGGTCGTCAGTTCAAATCTGGCCCCCGCAACCAATCTCATAGCCAATCTCCGGCGATTGGCAAAAATCACAAAATCTTTTGGTGCCGCACTGGTGCCGCATTTTTAAGCCTCCACAAAATTTGAGGGCGATAAGATGCGAGGCGCATATAGCTTGGGTTACGAGTGGAAATACTGGTGAGGTACAGATTTGTACGTGTGATGCGGTGAATAGCCGAGATTTTGCTATCTACACTTCCACCATCAGCCCAGCCCTATCAAAGCCTTTGCACTCAAAATCGCCACCGCGCTGAGGATAACCCAGCTGGTTAGAGATGATCTGCGTTTTGCCGATGGTCTGGTTATCGCATTCATGGGTATGGCCATACACCCATAAGCGCGGTTGGTATTTTTCGATCACCGCCAGCATATCCAGCGAGTTAAAGGCAGGCATCAATGGGCTATTGCCATATTGCGTGTTGGGATTCACCACCGGCGCATGATGCGAAATCACTACGCGCGTACCGCTTAAATCCTGCTCGAACCAGGCTAGCAGCTTTTCCACATATGCATTATGAAGCGGAATAGTATCGATTGACTTCAACAGTTCCCCGCCGGATGCCATGATATACCGATAATCGTTCATCTGTTGCCGTGCTGTGAGCATGGCGAGTGGGTCTTCCTTGTGAAAATCCGTCCACATAGTGCCGCCGAAGAAATGGATGCCATCGATGCTTATTCCTTCATCCTGTAGGAAGAAGACATTTGGATAACCGGCAGCAAGCCAACTTTTGAAGCCTGAATTTTCTTCATCCATCGGCTGGCGGGTGTAATATTCGTGGTTGCCAGCAACGTACAACACTGGCTTCTTCCAGCTTTCCAGAAACCGTACAAGCGGTCGGTAATCCTTAAACGTGATGATATCGCCCGCCAGAATCATGAGATCGGCGTTGCTATCCTTCGGTGGTAGAAAATCGGTGCCGAATTCAAGATGCAGGTCGCTGTAAGTAATAATTTTCATGCTGCTATTTCAGCCATTCCCCGGCACCAATCATTCGGCTTGAATGTCGGATGAGTTGGCCGAATGGCTTCGGTCATATAAGGAATGATATCTTCGTAGGCAACGCCCAGCATTTGCATACGCGCAACAGTAATCGGATTATAAAATATCAGATGCGATTTAGATGCCCGGAAGAAGAGCCGCCGCAGTTTCCCGCTAAATTTCAGGCCACTCACCAGCTGCGTAAATGTTAAAGATAAGTGGCGCCGGTCGATATTTGTCCGCACCTCATCCAGCGTAATCACTCGGTTAGGGTTGCGGACAATATAATTGTACATCAAATCTGTTTGCGAATAAAAATTGGGGCGATGACGCTCGACGGAACGGTCGGTAAATTCATCCATGAGAATTACTCTACCTTCATGGCCATTTATACGAAATACCACCTGATCCGGCTTAACCAGCGGGGCGGCGTAAAGACGGTAAATGGTGGCACTCTGTTGCAATTCTTGACCAGAGAATTGCGTGGTGTGGCTGATAGATGGGTTCTGGCGCATAATTTTTTCCTTAATATTATCGGTTTATTTTTCGGCTTTATAAGCAAGCCACCCACCGAATAATAATCCTACGCCAGTACATATCAACAATGTGATAGGCACACTCAACCAACCGAAATAGATCAATAGCCAGCCAGGAAAATTGAAGAAGCCGGTCGCACCACCCAGCACGGCACATATAAAATCAACCACTGGCGTTTCCGGCTCATCCGCATAGCAGCGATATTTCCAGCCGCGATAGCTCATGGCGTTTTCTGGCATAGATCATTCACCGAGCATCTGAGGATGGCGGCTATTGCTATCAACTCATCGCAGGTGGGGGAATCACCGCCACTTTCGTATTTTTGCAGATGCTTCGATGGGATGCAGAGCCAGGCTGCAAGCGCATCTTCCGATAGCTGATTTTCCTGCCGCCGTTGTCGTATATTTCTGCCGATGGCAAGACGTATGCTTACCCTATCCATGACTACCTTATCTATAATGTGCTATTAAATCTTATATAGTGAGTATTATACTCATATAGTGAGAACATTGGAATAGCAACATTGATAACTTTCCCGCTGCTTAATCTTTTGAAAGCGGGGAGTTATGAAGGCAAGAAACCTATGCGGAAAGCGTGTAAAATTGGCGAGAATCGAAAAGGATATGAAGCAGGTGGATTTATCGGCTGCATTGTCGGTGGATTACGATATCGAGATTTCGCAAAAAGCGATTTCCCGGCTGGAGCGCGGTGTGCGCCCGGTTAATGATATGGAACTGGTGGCGCTGGCCAAATTACTTGGCGTGACGACGACGTGGCTGATCTTTGGCGATAAGGGTGAGCGCGGGAAGTAATCTATAACGAAAAAACGTAATCGCCAGTCAAAGAGATTGCGCCTATCAATGCCAGATATTTATTTAGATACCAATGCTCTTAGGGCGCTTAAATTTGAAACGGAAATAGCCGCTTTATTAAATGCATCTAAAGCAAATGCTGGCATAAAACTTATTATCAGTGAATGGGTTTTATACGAACGATCCCGCCAATATTATCAAGATAATTTTGAGAAAAAGCTCATAAAAATTAGCGTTACTGATGTTTATAAAGCATTCAAACATTTTTTTCAAAGCTATGGAGTCGAAATTGTTGCTCATACTCCTGGAATGGACGCCTTAGCAGAAACTATTCTGCAAGATGAAGCTCATTATTTCAAAGCAAATAACCCCAATGACCGTCGAGATGCCTTAATATATGTAGCAGCATTAAACTCTCTCAATAAAGAGGGCGCTGTGATCGTTTGTGAAGAAGGAGATTTGAGTCTCGCTTTTGAAAGAGCGGGATTTACAGTACGGCGCCAGGCAAAAGATTTTGTAGAAGAACTATTCGGCGATTGCGCATCCCAGCAATTAGACCTTCCCGATGTTATTGCTATTGTCAGAGATCAGCCGGAACAAGGCGGAAACGAAGCTTTTATTGAGACTCTTAAAAAAGTTGATGCGAAATATGCTGAGCAATTTAGTGCTATTAGAGAGCTACCGCAAAAAACATCATCAGTATCGCCCCTGTTAGAAGGCCTTACCGCTCATGATTTGGCATTACGACTGCGTGTCCTTGGCTATACGCAGTGGTTCTCACCCATCAGCAAACAAGAGCTATATACGCTTTTAGAGGGGAAGCAGTATAAAAGTGATGTGATTGATAACAATGCAGAGAGGTTGCGTATTGAGGAGTTATTGCTTGATACCGGCAATCACTGGCTTCCCAATACTCAGACCCCAAAATCAAAAGAAATATGTGAGCAGGCGATGGCATCAGTAATGCCAGAAATAATTGAAATAATAGGGGCATCATAATGGATAATACACTTAAGCAAAAAGCCCTCAAACAGCTTGCCCTTGCTGGCGGCTCTGCCGCACAAACTTTGCTAAACAAAGAGGTCGATAAGATTGCAACGGCGCTACAGGTGGAGACGCGCTACGATCTTATTGATGATCAGCTTGAGCTGTTGGATACGATTGCCTATCGGGTGCATGAAAAAGCTGTTGAAATCGCGAAAGCCTTGCTTGTCAGGTTGGAAACGTTGACGCTTACCTATCAGGAAATAGTGGGCTACCCTGCCGAGAAATTAAGTGAATACCAGAATAATAACACACTGATCGGCAAAACGCTGGAGACACTGGAACATATCCGTTATCACCAGCCTGTCGCTATTCTCGATATCTTTTTCCAATATTCTACGCACGCAAATATTGAGGTGGCTAAAAAAGCCATCCACGGCATTGAAATGCTAGCCGGTTTCGACCGAGATATTTTTTATGGCGATGGAAAAGACTGGCCTGGGCTTGGTTGGGAGCCGCAAGAAAAGGGGATTGAAAAGATCAATGTTTTCTCTGACGCTGATAAGCGTAAATCATTCTCCGGCATTATTGCTGCCTGCAATAAAATTTTATCTCCCACCATCGAGGGTACAAATTGGACATATAAATCCGTGACCATAAGCACCGGCGCGGTTCCTGCCATACAGGGTATTAAGGATATTCGCCAACAAGCGCTGGCTATTTTGCAAAATATCTATGAACTGGCCGATACTCTCGAACGTAAAAAAACCGTTCTCAACAGCATGAACCACGCTACACACACGCCACATACAGGTTATAAAGATGATGTGCTTGCTATGATCATGCAAGACACTGCCACCGTATTGCGATTTATGAAAACGGTAGTTGCGGATGAAGATTTACTGATCGTGCAGAAAATAGAGCATGATGCTTATTTCTTCTACCGAAGGGGTACCAATGAAAGCGTGAAAGCGCTAGCTCTGGAAGTCAAAGCCATCATCGATGCGCATACGGAATATCAAATCTTCAAAATATTAATTGGTTTTCAGGGAGTGTTTCGCCCTTGGGATGCAACGCAAGAGCGCGATCATGATGATTTTGAACGAGAACAAGCACTGCGAGAAGAAAAGGCCAGGGCATTTGCCGCATCCATTACGGATGGTGATTATCTCGCCTGGAAAGCGCGTATCCTGAATTATGCCAGTATCAAATCTGATGACATGGCAATGTTCCCTTATTTCGCCAAATTCCTAGAGCATTTTGGTAAAGTCTCTCCTGCGTTGGCGCTCCGCTTATTATCGGAAATCTCAGAGCAGCTGGAGGGCTTTATTATCCCCATCCTATGCGGTGTGTGGGAGACTACGGAAAGGGATAATGCCAAGTGTATTATTACCACTTGGATTGATCAGGGGCGCTATTTATTCGCCCTGGCACGCCTCTTTGAATATACGGCAGGTTTGGATGAAGCATTGCTGAAAAAGATTTATGCTGCTGCAGTAGCCGAAAATAATTTAGGTGCAATCAATCAGGTGATTTTGACCGTTTCGGCGCAATATAACGATACTACTAAGCATCTAATACACGAGCTATTCCTGCCCGCGCTGGAGATTTTGACCGGCCATAAGAATAGTGGCTGGATATTCGGCTTTTGGTTTCGGAAACAACGCAGCGAAATATTGGCCGATATGGAAGCACCTGGCCAGCAGCGCATCCTTGATAACCTATTCCATCTTGATGCTATCGACTACCAGGCGGAAGAAATCCTATGCAAAATTGCAGAGAAATTTCCTGCGTTGGTGGTTAAGTTTTTCTGTGACCGAATCGCCGCAGAAAAAGAGGCGGATATCAGCGGCAAAAAAGAACCGATTCCCTTTAGCTTCCATAAACTGGCAGAGCCGCTATCAAAAATTCCAGAGGAGGCCGTGGATATCGTATTGGCCACCTATGATGGCGATTACGGTATGTTCATTTATCGCGGCGGTCGATTGCTCAAAAATATTTTTCCCAACCCATCCGAGTTATTTATCAATAAGCTCATACAGCTGGTGCGCACTAAGGATGAAAAAAACCTATTATTCGTAATGGCCATCCTACGGGGCTATGAAGGCCAGCCTTTCCTTCATGAAGTATGCAAGGAATTGGTGAAAGTGTTGCCAGAGGGTGGCAAACTATTAAACGAGGTAAGTATTATTTTGCAGACCACCGGCGTTGTATGGGGTGCATATGGCTTCGCAGAAGCGCACCAGCGGAAGATAGAAGAAATCAAGCCGTGGCTGGATGATCCTGACGATAAGATAAAACAATTCGCCCGAAAATATATTGCTGGTTTAGAAAAGCAAATCGACATTGAAAAGAAGCGCGCCGATGAAGATATTATGCTCCGAAAGCATCGCTATGGCGACAGCGCAAGTGAAGAATCAAATTAGTATATCTCCCATGCTGCTGTTACATAATACTTTATTCCTCCTATCTATATACGCGCCTCCGTGGTACTAATCTTCATGGCTTAGATTTTATATGAATAAATCAGCCTGTTTGCGGCACTGCCGCGTTTTAGGATTTCCTATGCATGAAAAGAAAAATACCATTCTGGTGGTGGATGATGAACCTCAGATTCAAAAGATGCTGGGCATCTTGCTGGACGCCGAAAATTTCAAAATTGTCGAAAGCACCTCCGGCAAGCAGGCGATACGCATGTGCGCCTCCATCAAGCCTGACCTGATCTTGCTCGACCTCGGCCTGCCCGATATGGATGGCAAGGAGGTGATCGCTGCCATCCGCGAATGGTCGCAAGCACCGATTATCGCGCTTACGGTGCGCTCGCTGGACGAAGAGATCGCCGCTGCGCTGAATATGGGCGCGAATGATTATGTAACCAAGCCTTTCAACGTCGATGTACTACTGGCACGCATTAATGCATCTTTGCGCAGCGGTGCGGTGCGCGAAACAGGCGAAGCGGAATTGCGCAATGGTTCGCTGCGCATGGACTTGGTACGGCATGAGGTGTTTGTGAATGATGCGCTGTGCGCGTTTACGCCCAAGGAATACGATCTGTTACGGCATTTTATGGTCAATCGCGGCAAAATGCTTACTCACAAAGAGATTCTCCACACGGTCTGGGGCGCTGCGCACGGCGACGACACTACCTATTTGCGCGTCTATATCGGCCAGATTCGGGAAAAGATCGAAGAAAATCCTGCAACGCCCGTATTCATTAGGACGGAACCAGGTATTGGCTACCGTATGGAAGTATTCCCGCACGCCGTATCAAAGGCAGCATAAATCCTATAGCGGCGGATTTGCCCGGCGGCCTGTGATGATGCTGTAGATCAAGCTTGCGACAAATAGCACGACAAAAATAAGCGCCAGAAATTTGGCGATCCCGGCAAAGTCGGCAGCCAGGCCGCCAAAACCAAAAAACGCGGCAAGCACGGCCAGAATAAAAAACGTAATCACATAATTTAACATAAACATTCCTTTCAATGATTGGTTGTATCGGTAGCGTCTTCTCCCAGCTTAACCATATCTTCCATAGAAACGGCATGGGTGGAAGCCTCGTTGTCTTTGTGAATGTGAGTCGCCAGGTTCTGATAATCCTTTTGCAAGGAATTGATTTCGCCCTCGCTTAAATTTTCGATGCTGATCATACGATTGTTAGCGCCGTGCAAGGCGGCGATGATCTCATTGAGTTTGATCTGCATCGCCAGCGAGTCTTTATTCTGCGAGCGCTGAATCAAAAACACCATGATGAATGTCACGGTGCCGCCCGCCATCCTCATTACCAATTCCCAGCTATTTGAAAAATGCAGGAAGGGGCCAGAGACCAGCCATATCAAAGTAAATCCGACGGCCACCAGATAAGCCCACGGGCTGCCCGCCCAAATGGCCGAGCGGTAAGCAAGATTCTCAAGAAATTTAAAATTCTCGGAATGCGCGATCATAAAAGTAGTGGATTAGGACTTATTTCCACCACGGCTTGCCAAGATTGATATCTTTTTCCTTAGTCAGGCCACCGGCAGCAGCGCCTACCGCACCGCCCACTACGGCACCCGTCACCGGGTCGCCTCCGAGAACGGCGCCACCGACAGCGCCGACACCCGCACCGATACCAGCACCACTCAGCGCACGTTCGCCTGGGCGATCACCGCAGGCCGTGAGTAAAGTCAGTGCGACGATTATCGCCGCCGTATTCTGTATAGTTTTCATAAAGCTTCCTTCGTTGGGGTTATAGGCACACCCTAGGAAGGTTCTTACAAAGTTGTTGCAGGGAAAAAGATAACCTACATAAGGCAAACGTAAGGAATATTTGCTTATGCCGCTACCGGTACTATCGGTGGGATTATTTTGAGGTGCTTAATCAACATCGCCTGTAGCTGATGCGGGTTGAACGGCTTGGGAATGTAATCATCCATGCCCACGCCGAGACATTTTTCGCGGTCGCCTTTGAGCGCATGAGCGGTCATGGCAACAATTGCCACCGGGGAGGAATTCTTTGTTTTTTCAAAGTTTCTTATGTGGCGTGTGGTCTCATACCCATCCATCGTCGGCATTTCCACATCCATCAGAATAATGGAATATTTATCGGGAGAAAATCGCTCAATCGCTTCCTGTCCGTTACGTGCCACTTCATAACGATAGCCAAAATTCTTCAGCATAATGGTTGCGACTAGAACATTCGGCTCATAATCCTCGACCAGGAGCACGGGTAATTGCGTGGAATTTTCATGCTTATCAAGATAGATGATATTTTCCTGATTGGGCAAAGCGGCGCTCTCGCTGGCTTCCACCGGCAGACTTAAATGCAATACAAACGTAGACCCTACACCCACCTCGCTGGTCACGGTGATCGAGCCGCCCATTTGCTCGGCGAGTGATTTGGAGATGGCAAGGCCAAGTCCCGTGCCGCCATATCTGCGGGTAATGGAAGGATCGGCCTGTATGAATTTTCCGAATATATCGAAAATCTTGTTCGTGGGGATACCGATGCCGGTATCGGTAACTGAAATGGTCACGTTTTTCTTTCCGTTTCCTTTTCCGCCATTGGCAAAGAAAATGGATACACTGCCCTGATCGGTGAATTTAACGGCGTTGCCGACCAGATTCAGCACTATCTGGCGTATGCGAGCGCTATCCCCAATGAAGGTTTTATAGAGACCGGCTTCATAATGCACATTTAGGCCGATGCCCTTTTCCTGTGCGCGCACGGACATAACGCTGATCACCCGCTCCAGCAGGGCGATCATGTTAAATGGCGCGTGCTCAAACTCAATAATGTCCGCTTCTATTTTATCAATATCCAGCAAGTCATTAATCAGCAGCATGAGGCCATCAGCGCTCGTCTGTAATACGCTCACGCATTTTTTCTGATTATCATCCAGCTTCGTCGCGAGTAAAATATTGGTCAGCCCGATAATGGCATTCATCGGGGTGCGGATTTCATGGCTCATATTGGCCAAAAAGTCTGATTTTGCTTTATTGGCTTTTTCAGCAACCAACGTAGCGACTTCGGCGGAGGCCTGCCCTCTTTGCGCAAATTGTACGGCATCCTCGGCAGACTCACGGCCTTTGTCGGCTACATCTTGTTTTGCGTCGGTTTTAACTTTTAATTTCTCGGCAATGTCTACATTGGATGCAGCTAGATCATGCGCAACATGTGTCAGGCCAAGCGCATGCGCAGCGGCGGTTTTTTTGGCGTCCCATTGTACATAAATAAACACCAGAATTAATCCTACCAACCCGCTCGCAATGAACAATTCGTCCGCCCGATATTCGCCACCTGCACGAAAAGTGAGTAGTAAGCGCAAAAAGCTCACCGCGAGAATAATATACAGGCCATAGTCCAGCAGGAATTTTTTGAAAGAAATCATAAGTTTTTATCCTATTCTGCCATCAGGCCATTGGTAAAAGCATCCAGCGTATCCATTGCGCGGGAAGTGAAAGGCGATTGTTCAAGCAAGGTTCGCGGCATCCGGCGAAGGCGGTGCAGACAAGAAAATGTCACAATGACCAACATCACAGTGATCATGATGGCTAAAATGCCAATGACTAGCATCGCCATTAGCTGCTCTATTCCATAATATAGCAATGCGAAATAAACGGTATACAAGCCGCCCACCAGCATCGCGCTTACCATGATCGAGATGACAATCGTAAGCCCTGCGGCCACCATGATGCCGGATAGAAGCTTCTGGAACAGCCACTTGCCATAGATTCTCTGTGTGAGGCTGATTATGACAAGCAGCTTTTCCATGTAAGTGACTAACGGCGAAGCAGCGCGCCGAGCAATACGCCAACACCGAGTGCGATCATGCTTGAACGCACGGGGTTGGAACGAATCTCGGTGGTTACCTTATCGCCCGCATGCGAAATTTCATCGCTGGCGGCGTTGACCATGCTGCGAACTTTGCGCCCAGCCTGATTGGCTGCATTATGCAAATCGTTATTTAATTCATGCGCAATATGCTGTGAATCATTCTTTAGTTTAATAGCTTCGTCTTTGGTTGCAGCTGAAAACATAGCAGTACTCCTTCAAGGTTAAATTATGGTGAGTGCGTTATTGGCGGCAGGTAACGTTATTGAGAGGGATATATTGTCCGCCTAAGTAAGCGCCGCCAAGCGTACCAGCAATGGTGGCGGCAGTATTTCCACTGCCCTTGCCGACCTGGTTACCCGCAATGCCGCCTACAGCACCGCCAGCAACATAGCCGAGCACGTTGCCATCGTTGCAACGCGGCTGAGTGGGAGCAGCGGATGCAATCGCCTGTGGATGTTGCTTAGGTTGCACGTGATTTTGCGCTACCGGCTGCAATGTCTCCCGTGTAAAGTAAGCAGCGGCGAAGGCAGTGCTTGCCAGCAGCACAATAATTCCGATGCCTGCTCCTATCAGTTTTTTATTCATGCTTTTCATATAGCCTCCTAAAAATATGTAGAGACGCAGGTTAATCTATTATTGTTTTTCTTCGATCACCTGATTGGATTCGCTGGTGGTAGTTTTATTGAGCAAGCCTTTAGGGTCTTTAGTTGTTTTTGATTTAACGACTGCTTTCTTGTTCCCAGCTTTATCCTCACTAACCTCAGTAGAATTTTTCTGTTCCGTGGTCGTTCCATTGGCATCGGTCGAACTCGTGGTTTTTTCATAGGTGCCGGGTGCCTTGTTCAATGCGCTTTGCTCTGGCGTGCAGGCGGCAAGGCCTAATGCCAAAGCGAATACGGTGACTAAAGTGTATACTGTCTTTTTCATAAATTTTCCTTTGTGTGAGAGTGAATCATTAAATGCGGCCAGTGAGCAATAAAATGAGCAGGATGATAACAAGCAGTCCTGAGCCACCGCTGGGATAGTAACCCCAATTCTTGCTATGCGGCCAGGTTGGTAACGCTCCCACCAGAATGAGGATAAGGACGATGAGTAAAATGGTTGAAAGACTCATAAAATCTCCTTCATAGGGTGTAGCTATGAAGTGACAGAGTCCCCACAAGGTTGCGATGCGGGTTAACCGTAGTTCGGTAAGGAACCTGTAAGGATGGCTATTTGGGCTTGGCTTTATCCAGCATCTCGGCAATCACGCCCTCTATTTTACGTGCTTCTGTGAGCGCGGTGTGGATAAGGGTGTCCCTGTCCTCAGTCGAAAGTGTTTCTTTCATACGTTCCATAATCTCCAACGAGCCGATGATGCTGACGAACGGCGTTTTGAGATCATGAGAAACAGCATTAAAAACCGCGCGAATTAATCGCTCGCGTTCCTGCTCAAATTCTGGGGACTGAGTGTTCATCATAATGCATTGTGCTGTTTATTAAGAATAATAGATATAACAAATGGGCCATTCTTTGCGAAATGGCGCATTTATACGGAGTTCATTATTGCTGGTTGGTGGCTTTTTTCAGGTCATCGCCTGCGTCTTTGGCTGCATCTCCCAGCTTTTCGCCCGGTGTGCGATCCTTCAGTTGCCGTGATGCTTTATCAACGCCATTGGGTAATTCATTGATAGCATCGGCGATTTTTTGCCCGCCGTCGCGTCTATCCGGGGCATTCAGCACGTAATAACCGATGACGCCGATCACGATGACCAGGCCGATCATCAACAGAGTTTTTCCTTGGGGTTGCGTGGTCATAATACCTATTCTTTCCGTTTATGGATTTTTGATTTTGGATATCTTGGTGCCTTCGATGCTCAAGCTGGCCATCAGCCCCTGCTGATCGAATATGAAGGCGTAAGCATCATCCTTCAGCGTGCTCGACGAAAGGTTTTTGGCAACGCCTTCATTCACCATCACCACCGTTGGGCCGACGCCGATTTCCCAGCCATGCGTTTCGTGAATGTATTTGACCGCCTTATCGCTCATCAGGAACACTACGTATCCATATGACTGCGCTCCTGCCTGCCAGCCGAAGGATGCGGTAACGGAATTATAGTATCCATCATTCTTTCCGTCTTGCCTCAAAACACCTTCGCCGTAAGCGCCGCCAAAGATGAGGCCAGCTTTCACGATATTCGGGAAAATAAGCACTGCTTTCGCTTTCTTTGATATATCGGCGGCAAGAGGGTTGGTTTTGGTGAGCATTGCCAGCGCCTGTGTGGAATCCTTGTCCAAGTCTTCCGCCGTTGCCGCAAATGCGCCGCCGGATAGTGTAGCCAGCGTTCCAACAATAAGTGCCAGCATGATAATGCGTAGGGTCTTCATATCAATCTCCTTAAATGGAATGTTCATTAAAGCCGACCGTAATTGCTCCCCCGTAATGAAGCGAGGTGACAAATTGGCATGCGCGTATTTTTTACGTAAGGATTCAAAACCGGCATGAAAGCGTGAGCGCTCCGAATTGCGAGGCATGTTGCTGGGGTGGTGTATTCCTTGGTCATAAAGACCTGTGTATAGGAAAGGCGCGTTTGCCCGTAGGTTACCGCCATGCCGACCTGTAGGCTGCTAACCAGGATTTCCTTATTGACGTGCGGGCCGTCGCTGAATGTATTGCCATCGAGGAAAATATTGCGCCCGACAGCGCGTTCGCCAATAGTCGTAAACAGATATCCCCCCAGCTCTTGTGTTGGGATAAAGAAATCCGATCCGGGAAGACTCGGGCGAATGCGCGGCGGGCCATAATCGGCAGGCAGATCGTAACCTAAGCGAAAAGTTGCGCCTACGGCGGCGTCGGTATTTATGTTGCCAAGATTGACGCCGACATGCGGCGTAATGTCCGCGCCTATTCCGAAAGGCGATGCTTCATAGATGCTGCGCCATTTGCGCTCATAGGTCAGGATAGCTCCCGGCTCGTTTTTCAACTGATGGCTCCAGCCTTCCGGGTGCGGGCTGCTGATTACATGATGGACGAACGACTGGGTTTGCTCGGCATAGGAAAGCGGGCCGACAACGCCAAGCGTCAGCATGACATTGTCGAGCGTCTTGCCCGTGTCCGATACCATGCCGACCGAACCGTACAGCCATCCGGCGTAGGGGCGGCTGCCTGCAGGCGGATTGCGGAGGGTAATATCTTCGGGGGTAAACATGCTTTGCCCGGCGGCAATGCTGATACGCTTGTTGCCGCCGCTGGCGAGCGGAAGCACATGAGCCACCGAGCGCGCCCATGTCGGCATATTTTCTTCGGAGGAAAGCCAGGAAAATCGTATGCCGTTGGTATAATCGCGATCTGTTCCAGCAAAACTGTCGTTTTCGATTACGACATTAAAAATGCCCTTATCATCTTCTTCCTTACGTTCTTCTCCTGCTAAAGCCGGGGAAGCAAGGGCTAGAAAAGTGGCCGCTGCAAAAACAATGGACTTTTGGTTATGAGCCTAACCGGCAGCATATTGACCTATCATTATTTATCGTGACAACCATTGACTAATCAATAGATTAGTGGTTTCGTGTGTTTTGTCAAGATAGACGAATTTACCCCTATTTTGATGACAAATGCGGCACCAGTGCGGCACCAGAAATGAGGTGGTCTTATGAAAAAACAATCATTTACCAAGAAAACCCTCTCTAATATTGCGGCACCAGAATCGGGTCGAATTTATGTCCATGATGGGCATGAAAAAGGACTTTCGGTGTATGTTACGCCGAACGGCGCGGTCACATTCTTCGTGCGCAAACGCATCAATGGTCGCGATGAACGGATTGTGATCGGGCGATTCCCCGACATCAGCATTGAGCAGGCGCGGCAGAAGGCAATGGAAATCAAATCGCAGGTGGCGCTGGGTAAAGACCCCTCCGAGGATAAAAAACGCCTACGCGCAGAAATCACCTTCGGCGAAATGTTTCAGGAATACATGGAGCGTTACAGCAAGAAGCAAAAACGCTCATGGAAATTTGACGAGCGTGAGGTGAATAAATTCTGCTCCCATTGGTTTACGCGCAAAGCGAGCCACATCAGCAGACAGGAAGTGCAAATATTGCATGAGCGCGTGCATGATAATAACGGGCTGTATCAGGCCAACAGAATTTTGGAGCGCATCAGCGCCATTTATAACCGCGCCATCCGCTGGGGATGGGAAGGAACGAATCCCGCGCGTGGTGTTAAAAAATTCAAGGAAAAATCACGCGACCGTTTCTTGAAGCGTGACGAAATGCCGCGTTTCTTCGCAGCGTTGGCCGAAGATGAAAATGAACTCGCGCGTGAATTTATTCTGCTTTCACTGCTCACCGGCGCACGCAAAGCCAACGTGTTGGCGATGCAGTGGAACGAAATCAATTTCGACATGCAGGAATGGCGCATACCGGAAACAAAAAACGGTGAGTCGCATACCGTGCCGCTTTCCGATCAGGCGATTGAGATACTGGAGCGCAGACGAGCGGCAACTAACAGCATGTTCGTTTTCCCAAGCAACAGCAAAACGGGGCATTATGCCGACCCTAAACGTGCATGGGAGCGTATTTTGAAACGCGCCAACATCGCTGATTTGCGGATTCATGATTTGCGCCGTACGCTGGGAAGCTGGATGGCGGCGACCGGCACCACCACGGCCATCATCGGCAAAACGCTGGCGCATAAGAGTGTGCAGGCTACCAAAATCTATGAGCGGCTGGATTTAGACCCCGTACGTGCATCCGTAAATCGCGCTACCGATGCGATCATGGATAGCGTCAATAACGCGACGCGCAGGAGGTGACATGCAAGCGGTGAAAATCAGAGCCGTCGTCTACTCCGCGCCATTTCAGTATTTGCACCCGCTGAAATCGAGACCGCCCAGTGAAATCACATGGGATCATGTGGCGCGGATTCAGGCCAATGCTCGCCTTGCGCTCAGCGACCTTGCCTTGCCGCAAATAGTGGAAATTGCAGATGCGGTTACGCGCAGCATGGAGTCGTTTTATAATGACTGTGAATTTTTGCGCTGGATGGGACACGCCGTGCCTACTGGTGAAAGCTACTACAATTTGCACGCAGCTGGCAATGTGCCTTCGCCAAATGATTCACCTTTTTCGGATGTCGAGATCGTGGCGGGGTATTGCCTGAAACATATGGCGCTCAAATACACACCCGCGCAAATTTTTGCCGTATTCGCGCTGATGAAACTGGATGAGATGGCGGAGCGTCACCACTATTATCGTAAAAATCCCAAGCGCACGGTCGATTTAGAAATGTCTGGTAGCGCATTATGCGAGGCAATGGAGGCATTGTCGGCAGCCTATTCAGCATTCCGTATCAAGCAAGCGCAGGAAAATGAGAAGTCGGTGAAGAAACGTATCGCAGCCCATGCAGCATCGGGACGCACGCAGAAATATGCGCCATTAAAAGAGATGGTGTTGAAGAAATACGCCGCTGGCAAATACCCATCCCCTCACGCCGCCTCGGTCAAAATCTGGGAGGATATTTGCCAAAACCTTGATAAATACCCACCATGCCACCTCGTTAAGTCACGTGCTCAGGCGACTATCTATGGGTGGATGCTTTCTACGGCTTCTGCTAAATCTACAAAAACAGCATTTAAAAGATATGATTAATAACATTATTAAAATAATACAGTATATTAGTAATATTATGGCTTATAAATAAGGTGGATATTACAAAATTTGACTTTGCAATTTCACTAATGTAAAATGAGCCGATGTTACAGCGACACGCCACACATCAGATCATTTCTGACCTCGAATATTTCCCCGTGGTGGGCATTGTCGGTCCACGGCAGGTGGGGAAGACGACACTTGCAAAATATTTGCAGCGGCAGATTACTCATAAAACAACGTCTGTAGAGAACGCGTTTCAGGATAACGCATTTCAGCAAGATGCTTTTCAAGTTACAGAAAGCATTTATCTTGACCTTGAATTGGATGCAGACCGCCGGAAATTATCCGACGCGGAGACCTATCTGAAATACCATCACGATAAATGTGTGGTGATCGACGAAGTGCAACGCATGCCGGAGTTGTTTCCGCTACTGCGTGCGTTAGTGGATATTGATCGCAGACCTGGGCGGTTTATCCTACTCGGCTCTGCTTCGCCTGAAATGATCAAAGGTAGCTCTGAAACGCTCGCCGGTCGCATCGCCTATACCGAACTCACCCCGTTTTCATGGCCGGAGGCCTCCGGCACAGTAACAATGCATCATCATTGGTTGTACGGAGGTTTTCCGCAGGCAATGCTGGCGGGTAAACCAGCTTTCGCCCACCGCTGGTTGGAATCGTTTACCAAAACATTTATCGAGCGTGATTTGCAAGAGCTTGGCCATCAAATTTCGCCACCGCTGGTATCGCGAATGCTGGAGATGATAGGCAGCCTGCACGGACAGATATTGAATCAAAGTGATCTGGGTCGTTCGCTTGGCGTGAGCCAGCCTACCATCAGCCGCTATCTTGATTTACTGGAGGGCGGCTTCATTATTCAACGCTTACAGCCATACTATATCAACATTGGAAAGAGGCTGGTGAAACAACCCAGAATCTATGTGCGTGATTCAGGCATTTTGCACCATCTTTTGGGAATTGGCTCGATGGAAAAACTGCTTGGTCATGCTGCCGTCGGTGCGTCATGGGAAGGCTATGTGCTTGAGCAAATACGCCGTGTATCCGACGGTAAGGCGAAGATTTATTATTATCGCACGCACAAAGGCGCAGAGAGCGATCTTATTATTGTGACAGCGCAGGGGCGCTTCTGCGTTGAGATTAAACGCACTGCCACTATCGCGCGCGGGTTCCATGAGGTCATTAAAGATGTTGAACCGACTGACAGTTTTGTGATTGTACCGGAAGGCGAGAATTACCCGACAAAAGATAATATCAATATCGTCAACCTCGATACGTTTTTGAAAGAAACATTGCCGGTGATGATTGCCGGATCAGAAACAGAGAAATGATATACGCGAGCGTGCTAAAGTATACGTGAGCGCCGCTGAGCCGAATTCACAAGGCATCTACTTGAGTAGATAATAGTCCTCGCTAATCAACCCAAAGCGAGGACTATATGACACAAAAGCAATCAGACCCAATACAGCAAAATAGCGGCTATCAGATAGATAAGCGGCCATCGCTCATGAGCCGAAAACAAGCGGCTGAATATCTCGGCGTTAAGGAGCAAACACTTGCTTGCTGGGTGACTACCAAGCGTTATGCGCTGCCGTATGTGAAGGTGGGCAGGCTCGTAAAATATCGCCGCGAAGATGTTGATCTGTTCATTCAAGAAAACCGCTTCAGTCTTGATGGCGATAATGAATAGCCATATCAATTTTCGCGCATTACACGCCCATGCGTTGCCCTACTTGCCTGCCATTGTGCGACGAATATTGCCGGATGGTCGGTTGCAGGGGCATGAGTATGTGGCGCGCAATCCCAACCGCGCTGATAGGCATTTGGGCAGTTTTAAGGTCAATCTACGCACAGCGCACTGGGCGGATTTTGCAACCGGCGACAAGGGTGGCGATGTCACTTCGCTGGTAGCGTATGTGCTGGCGATGAATCAGGCCGATGCCGCCGCATATATTGAGCGCATTACCGGAGGCCATCATGGAACATGACCTCCCGCAGGAAATTTCTCTTGAGCATATCACTTCCGAGGAATTGGAAGCAGCGATTGCCGAATTGCCAATTGCGGCGGAGAAGAAAGAGAAAACGCCGATTGTTCCAGTGCCTTCCGATGCTCCATCTTGTAATTTCATGCTACCCGATATTGGCAAGCCATCGGTGATGTATCCGTATCATAACGCTGATGGCGCGTTGCTTTGCTATATCGTCCGTTTTGACATTATTCATCCCGACACCGGCCAGCGGCAAAAAAAGATTCTGCCAGTGTGCTACTGTGATCTGCCGAACGGCAAGCGCGGCTGGCGTAGCGCGGGACTACCGAAACCTCGACCACTCTATAATCTACCGGAGATAATAACGCGCAGCAGCACACCGATATTGGTATGCGAGGGCGAGAAAGCGGCGGATGCCGGAAAACTGCTGTTTCCTGATTATGTTGCCACCACACCGATGCATGGGGCGCAATCCCCGCATCATACGGATTGGTCGCAAGTGAAAGGCCGCGTCGTTATTATCGCAACCGATCATGATGCGGCAGGAGCGGCGTTTGGCGATGCTGTGTATGATTTATGCGTCGCCGCTGGCGCGACGCGCGTGCTGCATTTGCCCTCGGAAGAGTTGGGTAAATTTCGCGTGGTGGGTGGTGTGCCAACACGCCGTGACGAGGCGGTCGCGCAGGGTTTTGATATTGCTGATCTGCTGGCAGAAGACTGGACATCGCGGGATGCCGCTACTGTCGCTAGCCTCGTTGGTTTGCCTGTCCCTTATATCAAGCAAGAGCATTTGCAGTCGTTGCAACAAGCACTTTTGGGCAAGGCATTTCGGATTACACCCCGTGGCGTAGAACATGCGAAGCAATACAAAGACGAGAATGGCGAGGATGCCGTAGAGTGGAGTTGGTTTTGCTCGTATCTCGCAATCACCCATCAAACGCGCGACACACATGGGCAAAACTGGGGCGTAATTCTCGAACTGACCGACAATGACGGCAATCGAAAAGAATATATCATGCCGATGTCGATGCTTGCCGGTGACGGTGTGGTGTATCGTGAGGAACTGCTATCACGCGGCTTGCAACTCGCGCCCAAAACCAATAACCAGCTGCATAGCTATATCACACTGGCCTCTCCCAAGGCACGCGCCACCTGTGTGCAAAGACCTGGTTGGCATGGCGCGAATTTTATATTGCCGAACCGTGTATATGGTGCGACCAGCCGTGAGCGGATTGTGTTGCAACATGATGCGCCGCAGATACACCTCAAACAGCAAGGCACGCTGGAACAATGGCAGCAAAACGTGGGTGTATTATGCGCTGGCAATAGTCGGTTGATAGTTGCGATGAGTGCCGCATTGTGTGGGCCGCTGTTGCACCTGCTCGGCGAAGAAAATTTTGGGCTGCATTTTTTTGGTGGTTCGTCCGTCGGCAAAACCACCGCACTGGTGGTCGCATCCAGCATTTACGGCACGCCACTTAGCAGCTGGCGTACCACCGATAACGCCGCAGAATCCAATGCCCGGCAAGCGAATGACACGTTATTTTTGCTTGATGAACTATCACAGGTGGATGCGCACGCGGCGGATGCAATGGCGTATATGCTCGGTAATGGCACAACCAAGGCACGTTCGCGGCGAGATGGCAGCGCACGCACGGTGGAGCGTTTCCGGCTGGTGTTTCTCAGTTCCGGTGAAACCGGGCTTGCCGCCAAGATGATGGAAGGTGGGAAAAATCCCAAAGCAGGACAGACAGTGCGCTTTATCGAAATTCCTGCTGATGCTGGCAAAGGCTACGGCGTATTCGACATTATCCATGATTTTCCTGACAGCAACCGGCTGGCTATTGCGCTTAAAACTAATGCCGACGCTTACACCGGCACGATCGGCGATGCCTATTTGCAAGCACTCACCAGCGATAAAGCCGTAATCATGGAAAGCATTATCGCCGCGCGGAAAAAATGGGTGATGGGGCATGTTCCCGCCGACAGCGATGGACAGGTGTTGCGCGTTGGGCAGAAATTCGCGCTGCTTGCCGCAGCGGGCGAACTCGGCATTGCACTTGGTTTGTTGTCGTGGCCAGCGGATTCAGCCGCGGAGGCCTGCGCCAGTATTTTCAGCGATTGGCTAAACGCACGCGGCGGCACACAGACTTATGAGCTGGCGGAAGCGAAACACCGCCTGCAGCTGCTCATCGCCCAGCATGGTAGCAGCCGGTTTGAGACACCGTGGGGATGCCGAAACGGTGATGAATTCTCCGCTTCGGTGCAGGATTCGCGCGTGATCAACCGTGCCGGATTCAAACGCCTTAGTATCAATGATGAGTGGGAATATTTTATCCTTCCTGCTGTGTTTGAAAAAGAGGTAATCGGCGGGTTGCAAGATGCGGCGGTGAAATCCTATCTGGCTGATAATGGATTGTTGGTGAAAGATAGCGCAGGGAAATTCAGCATTGCGGTAAAAGTTCCCGGTCACAAGTCCATGCGGCTTTATCATGTGCCTGCACGCGTGCTAGATGCCGCAGTAGGAGGCGAGCATGTCGATAGCTGAGTGTTTCGCATCTATCCGTGCCAAAGCCGGTGTTACCGGTGTGGCGGGTGTTCCCCGAAACACCGCTAGACCTCATGCACCGGTGGTGGTGTTTCCATGTGATCCGGGGAAAACCAAGCAATCCCAAGGCAATATTGCAGCCGGAACACCCGCCACACCGGTAACACCACCCAACGATTATGACGATGAATACTGGCAGGAAATGTATGAGGAGCGTGCTGCGATCATGGAATTTGACAGCGGCTTGCCGCGCGACGAAGCAGAGCAATTAGCGAAACAGCTGGTGGACGAAATGCGGCGAGCGAAATCGCTTCGGTGATGGCCATTTCGCAGTGTGTCGAGTGTGTCAGGTGTTACCACGTTGATAGATAATGGCAATTTCGGAAACACCCCCGCAACACCTACGCTACAACATGTTCCCATTACACCGCACGATTTTCTTCCAAACATGCATAGCGAAGTCATTTTCGTGCACAAAACAGGAGATTTGATGCACAAATCCGACATCACCCTGCATCGCCCAAATTGCCGACCGAAACGATCAACCAATGAAATCATTTAATATCAGCAGGTTAAATTCCGGGTCCTTCCCCATACTTTTCTATACGGGGACGCTAGGCGCGTCATTTCGCTAGGTTCAGCGCCTAGAATTGCATTTCGTTTCGCTTTCTTCGACGTAATGCATTGATACTATTGCTTATGCGCATGCAGGCGGCACGAAATCACTTCGTTTCGGTCTTTACAGCCTCCTTACGCAAAAATAGCTACCCCGCATCGCATCCTTACCGACAGCCTTCTACATATCGCACACACTGTTATTGGCAGTGTTAACAACGAATGGAGAATTTATGAATAATGAACAGGTAAAAGGCAAAGCCGAACAGCTCAAAGGCAAATTCAAAGAGGCTTTTGGCAAGCTCACCGACAATGACATCATGCTTTATGAAGGCAAGCGCGACCAGTTCGTTGGCAAAGTGGTGGAGCTCCAGGGCATTGCCAAGGAAGATGCCGAAAAGAGAATCAAAGCCATTGAAGATGCTTATAACACATCTACCAAAGCCGCATAATTAAGCCATACTTTTTAGCCTGCTAATCGCCCGGTGGTGACATTCCCTGCGCCGGGCGATTTTTTAGCACATCGGAACGTGGTATAAGCAACCTGCATGTATAACCTAAAGGTCGTCGGTTCAAATCCGGCCCCCGCAACCAACCTAGTGATTTCAAAACATTCCAAAGAGTTCCAAAACCCAAATACTTCCATAGGGTTATCCGAAATTCGTTGTCCCACTTGTTTCCGGGGTTTACCAGAAAATACCAGGCTTTTTAGGGTACGGGACAGGGTACGCAATTTTAGATTATGGAGAATGGAACATGCCAAGGATGACATCCGACCTACGTCCCCGTTCGATCTTCTCCGATAATCGTTAATCCAGCGCCAGTTGCTAATACAGCGCCGCAATATCCGGCTCCATTACCGCAGCAAATTTATTCACCGCCGAACCCGCAGACGACAAACTGCATAATGGGTAGAGACCGGCTGCAATGCGTTTCCTCTCCTCAGTATTAGTGCAGATTTTTTACCGTCTAGCGACGCAAGAGCAGTTGATAACCCGGCGCACTATGCAGGCCTACGAAATTTTGAAGCAGAATGACTATAAGCTTGAGATGCCGCCTGCTGTAACTTACAATTTGGGTGAAATATTCCAGCAATTAGACGTCTATTTCTAACTTTAGTAGGCTATGGCGCAAAGTGAAATCACGGCGGAATTGACGCGCAAGCTGCTGGCGGGACTGGTGGGCGATAACGCAGCATATGCGGATTTTTTGAGCCAGCTATCGCCGATACTACGCAGGGTGATTGGGCGCAAAATACCGATGGGTGATGTGGAAGATGTGCTGCAGGAGGTGCTGATCTCCATCCATAAAGCACGCCACACCTATGATGGGCAGCGCCCATTGATGCCGTGGGTGATGGCGATTACAAGTTTTAGAGTGACGGATCACCTACGCAAAACCTACAGCGAGATGCGCCACAGCCAAGTGGATATTGCTGATTATGAAAATGTGCTGGAGGCTGTAACCGAACCCCCTGGCGAGAACGAATCTATTAATGAGATGTTGGATGGCGTAGGGCAGCGTGAGCGTAAAATCCTCTCACTCATGCATGTGGAGGGTTACACGGCGAGTGAGGTGGGATCACAGCTTGGGATGAAGGAATCCGCCGTGAAAGTCGCCGCCCACCGCGCCATCAAAAAGATAAGGGAACGGTTAGGCAATGGGTGATACGAAGCAGTTAATTCAGGAATTAAGCGCAAAGGCCGCGCCCGTAAAGATTGTGCGCCCTGAGCGTTATGCTGCGTTCCTGCTGGTGCTGCTCTCCGTCTATGCCCTTTGTGCGCAGTGCTGGCTGGAAGGGTTGCGCCCTGACCTTATCATGCAGCTGACGCGCCCGTTGTTTATTGTAGAATTACTACTCCTTGCGGCCATGCTAACGAGTGCCTCGGTTGCGTCTGTCTATGCCATGCTGCCGGATGGTGCGCAGCGTAAAACACTTATGTGTTTGCCGTATGTATTCTCGGGCGGGATGCTCGCACTGCTGGTATTCCAGCTTTTCCTGCCGCAGGATGCACGCATGGTGACGTCAGATGCCACCTCGCACACCCATGAATGTACCATGTATATTGCGCTTTCTTCCATACTACCTACCGCGCTGATCTTCGGGTTGCTGCGCAAGGGTGCAAGCGTTATGCCCATGCAGGCAGGGTTGCTGGCGGTGATCGCCGCAGTGTCTGTGGGCGCAATTACGCTGAGGCTCGCCGAAGCGAATGACGAAATCACGCATCTACTCACCTGGCATTATCTCCCCAGCCTCTTTTTTGCTTGCCTGGGCGCGGTATCAGGACGGTTCCTCGTGCGCTGGTGAACGCACTTCTTCTGTCAGCCATTCCACCAGAAGCTTTTCGCACGCCTTAAGCAACAGGTAACTGGCAAGGCTCACGATACCGTAAAGAGCGAGGTAGAGGAGTTGCTCCAGTGCTCCATCGAGCAAAGCCATAATTCCGTTTTCATAAATCAGTCCAATATTAGCACTGAGAAGGCGAAATAAATTGTAAGAACAGAGGCCGAATACACCCGCTGATATCAGCATAAGCAGGAAAAGACTCAGTGGACGGGAGGGCAGCCAGCGTCGCATCTGCATTAACCCTTAATGCCGCCGGCGAGTTTTTCGCAAAGTCCACGCGGAGTATACACCCAGTGATTGGGATCCCTGTCGGTTTTTGCGGTGCCCGCGCAGGAATTTTTTCCGTCCTTGGAGGCACAATCATTTTTCTCGGCTTTAGCTACGCCATAGCATTTCTCTTTAGCATTAGGCTTATCATCGGCGGCGGCCAACCGGTCGGCTGTCGATAATGCCAGAATAAGGCTGGCTGCCGTAAGAGCTTTATTCATATCCACATACTCCTTTATAAATTCTTGAAACAACCAGCTGGTTACCGTTGTATTCGTGGTAAACGCAAAAATAATTACATTTTATAAAATCACCTGTAACCCTGGTTTGCAATTATACGAATTTAGGGATGTAACGCTCGATCAAGATACGAACGTTACATCACTTTTTAACTCATGGAGAAACATATGACCACCAACACTAAACTCGCTTCTGCTGCACTTGCTGGACTGCTCACCGCTGGCCTGCTTGCCGCAACCCCTGCATTTGCTGGCGAACACGACAAAGGCGCGTGCAACGGCAAAAGCGGCTGTAAAGGTAAAGCAGCAGCCGAAAAATCAGACTGCAAAGGCAAAAGCGGTTGCAGCGGCAAGTCTGAAAAATCCGGCTGTGAAGGTAAAGATAAAGCTGCCGGCGAAAAAGCAAGCTGCAGCGGCAAAGATAAAGCAGAAGGCGATAAAGCCAGCTGCAAAGGCGAAAGCAAGTAAGTTTTCGGTGGTGAGAGAGGTAGCGCATTCTGCGCTACCTTTTACCCATTTGCACCTATGTTACACATCAACTCTCGCCCACAGTTAGGTTTTGGTCTTGGCCTGCGCGCCAAGCATATGCCGTATATTTTCGAGCATAGGCCTGCGGTAGATTGGTTCGAGATTATTTCCGAAAATTACATGGATACGGGCGGCAAGCCACGCCGCAACTTGGCACGCATCGCCGAGCATTACCCGATTGTGATGCATGGCGTGTCGCTTTCCATTGGCACCGTCGATCCGCTCAATTCCGAATATCTACATAAACTGCAACGCCTGATCAATGACGTAAACCCTGCATGGGTGAGCGATCATTTATGCTGGACGGGCGTGGCACACAAAAACACCCATGACTTACTGCCCGTGCCCTATACCGAAGAAGTGCTCAAACATATCGTGCAGCGCATCCGAGAGGTACAGGATTTCCTGGAGCGTCCGATTGCGCTCGAGAATCCATCCACCTATCTTGAATTCAAAAGCTCATCCATGCCCGAGGCGGAGTTTATCGCTCGCATGGCCGAGGATTCGGGCTGCAATTTGTTGCTTGATGTGAATAATGTGTATGTCACCTGCTACAATCACCGGCTGGATGCGAAGAGGTATCTGGATAGCCTGCCGCTGGATCGCGTGATTCAAATCCATCTTTCCGGCAACACCAACAAGGGCACACACATCATCGACACGCATGACGACCATGTGACCCACGAAGTATGGAACCTCTACAAATATGTGGTGCATAAAGCCGGACGCACGCCCAACACCATGATCGAGTGGGACGATAAAATCCCTGAATTCCCTGTGCTCTATGCTGAATTGGGAAAAGCACGGGCGGCGGCAAAAGAAGCGCGGGATTACATACTGCCAGACCTTGCACAGCAAGAGGTTCCGTATGTGATGAATGAAAGCCCATCACTCAATGCGGAGCAGAAAACACTGCAAGACGCTATCATGCAGGGCGAAACAATCGAGAGCAAACCCGCCGAGTGGATTCGTGAGAAAGCGGATTTCCCTGCCGAGAAACAACTTGGGGTATACGTGAACGCCTATCGCTGGCGGTTGTTCGATATAGTGGCAGAGGATTATCCGATGTTGAAAGCCTATCTGGGCGAGGAGAAGTTTGACGCGCTCATCAATGATTTTATCAGCGCCGTGCCGCCGCAGCATTTTAATGTGGCGCGATATGCGGCGCTGCTGCCTGCTTACCAGCAGACTCATGCCAGCTATGATGCGTTCTCAGGTGAACTATGTGCGCTGGAAACCGCAATTGCCCAGCTTGCTGACGCTGAAGAAACCGAGGCGCTCACACCTCAACAGCTTGCGGGCATGACGCCGGAAGCATTGATGGAATCGTGCCTCACTACGCGCAAAGCCTTGCAGCTATTCGCTTTCACCCATCCGGTGAATGACTATTACAAATCGGCGAAAGAAGAAATACAGCCACCCGCAGTCACGCAGCAACCCAGCTTCCTTGCCGTATTCCGCCATGAGGATGTGGTGTGGCGCATGGATCTGGAAGAGCAGGAATATCAGCTTTTATCCGCGCTGCTTGCAGGCGAAACGGTGGGCGTTGCACTCAGCATGCTTGATGAATCCGCTAGTGCCAACATTTCCGAATATTTTTCTCGCTGGATGCGTAACGGTTTGCTGGCCAAGCACGAATATAAGGGTGAACCTAACGGAAGGATTACCCATGAAGCTGCTTAATTTCCTTATTCTCTGGCCTGCGCGCATTGCCAACCATTTCCTGTGGGCTGGACCACTGATTGCGCGCATCGCCGTGGGCTATGTGTTCATGCTAACTGGCTGGGGCAAGCTGCAAAATCTGGATCGCGTGACGGAATATTTCACAAGCCTCGGCATCCCTGCGCCGCACATCCTCGCACCATTTGTTTCAGGGCTGGAATGCTTCGGCGGGCTGCTTCTGATTTTTGGCGTTCTCACCCGCATCAGCGCAGGTGGCCTTGCCGTCACTATGATTGTCGCAATCATCACGGCCAAATGGGCAGAGGTGGATTCGCTGCACACGCTGCTCGGCTTTGAAGAGGCAACGTACTTTGCTGTGTTCACATGGCTAGCAATCTGCGGCGGGGGTAATGCTTCACTAGATTACCTACTGGAACAAAAGTTAGGCCGAACAAGGTAATCAATTGATTTTAATATTTTTTGCTGACCCTTCATGAGGATCTGGACAACCATCGCCGGAGGATTATCCTCACCATTAGACTTTGAGCTAAATCGCGTTTGACTTGTTTTCCCCCATAAATGTTTTATGGTGCAGCCATGCAAGCAGCCCGGCTTCATATCCTGCGCTTTCTTACCGTAGCCTTCTTTCTGGCCGCGCAACTGTCAGTTGCCTTGCATACGGCAAAGTTCGGCCCGGAGCAGCACCGGCATCATGGCGCGGCTTGCGACATACAGTTGTTTTCCGAGCATGCCAAGGCTTCGGCGCTGCCGTCGCTGCCGGTCATGCAGATCGAGGCGGTACTTTCGGCCTTGGCTCCGGTCGCACTTGCTTTCTTCCACGAGGAAGAAGGCTACCGCTCTGCTTCTCCACGCGGACCTCCCTTCCACCTCTTTTCCTAATCGCAATACCGTTAGGCAGCGCAGCCCTTAAGGTTGTGCTTGTCCGTATTCATCAATGAAAAGAGGTTGCCTATGAAAACGCTTATCTCACGCGTGGCATTGACCACGCTGCTTTCTACTACAGCTATCCCAGCTTACGCTGCATCCGCTGCGGATGTGGCCGCCTTGCGCAAGGAGATTCAGTCCATGCGCCAAAGTTATGAAAGCCGCATTGCTCAGTTGGAGAAGAAACTTTCTCAGGTAGAGCAGGTTAAAACGCAGCCTGCCGTAGCTGCACGGCCTCAGCAGGCATCCGTGGCACCTGCCGCTCCGTCGCGCGATATCCGCGACAATAGCTTCAATCCATCCATCGGGGTCATTTTGAATGGGCAATATCGCTCGTTTTCCGAAGATGAAGGCGACATAGCCGGATTTGCTGTCGGACACGAGGGCGAGCGCGGCAAAGAAGGACTTTCCGTTGAGCATACCGAACTCAATTTTTCGGCCAATGTGGACGATAAATTCTATGGAAGCACTACCGCCGCTATTGCCGAACATGAGGGTGAAACAGAAATCGAACTTGAAGAGGCTTTCGTACAGACGCTGCCGGGTATGGGGCTGCCTACCGGCGCTACCATTAAAGCCGGACGTGCCTTATGGACGCTGGGCTATCTTAACGAGCACCATACCCATGCCGACGATTTCTCCGACCGTCCATTGCCATACCGGGTGTTTCTTGACAACACCTTCAACGACGATGGCGTTGAATTTACCTATGTTCTTCCAACCAATTTTTATTCTGAAGTCGGCGGCGGCATATTTCGCGGAGATGATTATCCCTTCGGCAGTGCTAGCGGCGATGGCGTTGGTGCATGGTCGGCCTTCGCGCGTGTGGGCGGCGATATTGGAGCTAATCAAAACTGGCGCATCGGCGGATATGTTCTCTCCGGGGATGGTAACCGCATGAGCAACGAAGATGTGGTGAACTTCATCGGTGATACGCGCCTGTATGTAGCGGACGCTCGCTACACTTGGGCACCGACCGGCAATCCCCACGAGCAGGAAGTATTGCTGCAAGGCGAGTACTTCTGGCGTAATGAGGATGGTACTTACGAAGATACTGACGCCGCTACGGGTCTGGTGCCATTCGATGACCACAGCAACGGCTGGTATGCTCAGGCGGTCTATAAATTTCTGCCGCAGTGGCGCGTGGGAGCGCGTTACAGCCAGTTAATTTCGCCTTCTGTTCCCGCTGGTCTTGCAGGTAGTGCGCTGGATTCAGGCGGGCACGACCCACAAACCTATACGCTGATGGGTGATTGGACGAATAGCGAGTTTTCCCGCATCCGCCTGCAATATAGCCGCGAAGAACTGGCCCAAGGTCACAAAGATAACCAGTTCCTGTTGCAGTACATCATGAGCATCGGCGCTCATGGCGCTCACAAATACTAAGGAGAAAAATCATGCGTAATGTATTTTTAGCACTCGCACTGTTTTTAATTCCTTCTGTTGCGCTCGCCGATGTGAATGTTTTTGCCTGTGAACCGGAATGGGGTGCACTGGTGAAAGAAATCGGTGATGCGAAAGTATCGGTGGAAATCGCTACCACAGCGCAGCAAGACCCACACCACGTTCGGGCAAAACCAAGCCTGCTTGCCGCTATGCGTAAAGCCGACTTGGTAATCTGCTCCGGCGCAAGCCTGGAAGTGGGCTGGTTACCTGTCCTGCTGCAAAAATCAGGCGGGTCAGAGGTGCAGCCGGGACATCCGGGTAATCTTATGGCTTCCGATTATATCACGCGACTTGAGATGCCAACAAAAGTTGACCGCAGTGAGGGAGACATTCACCCCGAAGGCAACCCGCATGTGCATCTGAATCCGCATAACATTGCCCTTGTAGCGGCGGAATTGGTGAAGCGGCTGGGAGCAGTGGATAGCGCGAACGCTACTGTTTACCAGAGCCGCTATGCAGACTTTTCCAAACGCTGGAACGCAGCCACAGAGCGATGGGAAAAGGATGCAGCCGGATTGCGTGGCGCACGATTTATTACGCATCATAAATCATTGACCTACCTGCTGGACTGGCTGGGAATGGTAGAAGCAGGTACGCTAGAGGCAAAACCCGGTATTCCTCCTACTGCATCGCATCTAGAAACCTTGCTGGCGCAACAACGCAGTAATCCTGCAAGAGCTATCCTGCGTACACCTTATGAAGCTGGTGATGCTTCCGTTTGGTTAGCGGAAAAAACCAACGTGCCCGCGCTGGTGCTTCCTTACACTATCGGGGGTGATAGCCAGAGCAATGACCTGTTCGCGTTGTTCGACCGGACAATCGCGCTACTGACAGGAGCCAACCGTGGCGCACCTTGATGCAGGGATGGTAGAAATCGTAGGGCCAGCTTTAGCGGCTGGCCTTATGATTGCGCTTACCCATGCGCCGCTGGGCATCGAAGTGCTAAAACGCGGCATTATTTTCATCGATCTTGCTATCGCCCAGATTGCGGGTCTGGGTATCGTTTTTGCGTCCATGCTGTGGGATGAACCGTCATGGTGGGCAATACAGAGCCTTGCGTTCATCTGTGCGCTGGCAGCTGCATCGGTTTTCAGTTTTGCCGAGCGGCGGTGGCCAACTCAGCAAGAAGCCATTATCGGCTGCGGTTTTGTGTTGGCGGCGTCCTTGGCATTATTGCTGCTTGTCGATCGGCCGCATGGCGGTGAGGAGATACAGCACCTCTTGTCAGGACAAATCCTATTCGTGACTTGGCGAGATGTGTTTATCCATGCACCCGCCTATGCGGTGGTTCTGACATTGTGGTTTGTCCGACCACAGTGCTTCCGACGCAGCGTATGGTTCTATGCACTATTTGCAGCGGCAATTACGTCTTCGGTGCAGATGGTGGGCGTGTATGTCGTTTTCGCCAGCTTAATCCTGCCGGCACTAGCGGCTACTGGATCACGCAATGAGCAGCGAACAGCATGGGGATGTGGAATTACATCGGTTCTTACCGGAATTTTGGCTGCTACGTTTATTGATGCCCCGGCTGGACCAGTAATCGTACTATCCTATGCACTGGTGACGATAAGTTATCGGTTTACTAGGAGGCAGGCTCAAATATAAGCTATATATCTACGCTGCAATAGGAAAACCCCGCTTTACCAGAATCTTATCTTTCCGGCCTCTTACAGGAATCTGGACTACAAGGGCGGCTCGTCATTAAAGTTTGAGCTAAATCGCGCCCCCGCAACCAATTTACCTAAAACTTCATATCACCCACCAATTGCGCGGCTTTGTGCCAGTCGATCTGCTCGATGGTGGTTGCGCCGGCGCATAATTCCTCGAGCAATATGTCCTGGATTTCGCCGCGGCGTTTGGCCTCTGCATAGGGAATTTCCGGGTGGAACACTACCATAGCGTAGCGCGGGATGAAGCGGCCGGGATAGCGGCGCTCGAGCTCGAACCCGACCTGTTTTTTGAACTGAAATCTCGCATCGGCCACCGTATCATGCATCTCGACAAAATTTTCCAGCGCCATGTCGGCGATGGCGTCGGTGTTGGGCTTGCGCATTTTTTCCAGCGCCGGAAACAATGATTTCCAGTCGGCGCCGTGCGTTTCCAGCAATGCGCCCAGCGCACTGCAATCTTCGAAGCCGGCATTCATCCCCTGCCCGAAAAACGGCACGATGGCATGCGCCGCGTCGCCGATCAGCAGCAACTGATCCTGTACATGCCAGGGCAGGCATTTGACGGTGGTCATCGAGCCGGTGGGATTGTGAAAAAAATCCTTGCCCAGACTCGGCATCATGCGCGCGGCATCGGGAAAGATCTCGGCGAAAAACGCCTGCACGTCCGCCTCGGTCGCGAGTGCGGCGAAGCTCTCCCTGCCCTCATGCGCCAAAAAAAGCGTGACGGTGAAGCTGCCGTCCATGTTGGGCAGGGCGATCAGCATGTAGCTCTTGCGCGGCCAGATATGCAGCGCGTGTTTTTCCATGAGGAAGCCGCCGCCGGGCGCCGCCGGAATGACCAACTCCTTATAGCCGTGCGCAAGCGTGTCTTGCGTCATGGCAAAATCTTTTACATGATTCGACATCGTGTGGCGCAGCGCCGAACCGCCGCCATCGGCGCCGATAACCACGTCGGCAATGACGGTTTTTTCGCGCGAAGATTGCTCGTCGACAAGCGTCAGGTGGCGCGAGGCAAGATCGTAGCCGGCGCAGCGCTGGTTGAAAAATATCTCGACGCTTGCATAGCTGCCGGCTTTTTCAAGCAGCAGCTTGTTGAGGTCGCCGCGCGAAACCGAATGAATCACCTCGTGCGGCTTCTGGCCATACGGCACCAGGCTGGTGTTGCCCTGCGCGTCATGCAGCATGCGCCCGCGCATGGCGATGGCGAATTTCATCACCTCGTCATGCAGCCCGACTTCGCCAAGCGCCTTCAGGCCGCGCGCGGTCAGCGCCAGGTTAATCGAACGGCCGGCGGCGACGGCGACCTTGCGCATGTCGGGGCGGCGCTCGTACAGCGCGACCGCAAAGCCGCGCTGTGCCAGCACTATCGCCGCAAGCGTTCCCACCAGCCCGCCGCCGACAATGTGAATTTTCTGCGCCGTCATTTTACATGCCCGGCGAAAATTTCGACGAAGCGATGCACGTCGGCAAAGCTGTTATAGAGCGGCACGGGGGCGACGCGGATGCAGTCCGGCTCGCGCCAGTCGCACACGACGCCGGCAACGGTTAGCGCATCGAACAGCGCACGGCCATCGTGTTTCACCGCGATCGAGAGCTGGCAGCCGCGCTGGTCCTTGTCGCGTGGTGTGAGGATGGCGAAGGCATCGCTGTGCAAACCGTCGAGCAAAAATTCCATATAGCCGGTAAGCTTCACGCTTTTCTCGCGCAACTTCTCCATCCCTACCGTGTCAAAAATAGCAAGCGACGCGCGCACCGCCGCCAGCGACAGGATCGGCGGGTTGGAAAGCTGCCAGCCTTCGGCGCCTTGCATCGGCCGGAAATCCGGGCCCATTTTAAAGCGCGTGTTTTTATCGTGGCCCCACCAGCCGGCAAAGCGCGGCAACTCGGTCTTTGCATGGCGCTCATGCACGAAGCAGCCGGCGACGCTGCCCGGCCCGGAATTGAGGTATTTATAGCTGCACCAGCAGGCGAAATCGACGCCCCAGTCATGCAATTTCAACACCGCGTTGCCGGCGGCGTGGGCAAGGTCGAAGCCGACGATGCAGCCTTTGGCGTGGCCCGCCTTGGCGATGCGCTCCATTTCGAAAAGCTGGCCGGTATAATAATTGACGCCGCCGATCATGATGAGCGCGATGCCGTCGCCCTCGCGCGCGATCAACTGCTCGATGTCCTCGCTGCGCAGCGTCGCCTCGCCTTTGCGCGGGGCAAGCTCGATCAGCGAATCCTTGGGATCGAAGCCGTGATAGCGGATTTGCGAGGCGGCGGCATAGTGGTCGGAAGGAAAAGCGCTCGCTTCGATCACAATCTTATGGCGGGCTTTCGTCGGCCGGTAAAACGATACCATCAGCAGATGCAGATTCACCGTCAGACTGTTCATCGCCACCACTTCGACCGGCTTGGCGCCGACCAAGTTGGCAAGCGGCTTGGTCAGGAATTCGTGGTACGGCATCCACGGATGCTGGGCGTGGAAATGCCCCTCGACGCCGAGATTTTTCCAGTCCTCCAGCTCCTGGCGCACCGCCGCTTCCACCGATTTCGGCTGCAGGCCGAGCGAATTGCCGCACAGGTAAATGCAGTCCCTGCCCTCTTTGGTTTTGGGAATGTAAAACTGCCCGCGCCACTCGGCCAGCGGATCGCTTGCATCCATCTCGCGGGCGAATTCGCTGCCGGTGCGGTAGCTCATAGCTGTGTCACCTTATAGAGCAATGGCCGGCTGGGCGCGGCATCGGCCGCAAACGCCGCCACCTGCAAATTGAGCATGTAGGTTCCATTTTCGATGCCGTCGGGCACATAAATAAATTCCGTCACCGTTTTCAAGGAAGGATTTTTTTCGTCAACCGTGTGGCTTCCCGGCGCAACACCCCAGAACAGATGATGGTTGGAAAGCCTGCCCTCGTCGTCGAGGCGGTCGATAGAGGGCACATCCACCAGCAGATGCTTCACGCCCAGCTCGACCAGATGTTGCATGGCTTCCAGCGAGAAAAACGGCGGCGACGCATCGCCATAGTTTTTTTCGATCTTGGCGTTATCGTTAGGCAAAGTGCGCACAACCAGCGCCTCGAGGAAATCGTGGTCGCAGCCCAGCAGCGCCTGAACAAGCTGGTCTTTAGTGATGACCGTATCGGTGGCGCGCAGCTTGGGCATATAGCTGTCGCTGCCGGATTTTCCCGGCTGGGGCGCCACGCTGATGAGTGTGGCCGCAATCAAGCTGTCTTTGAGAATTTCATGCACGGAAATGGCGGCGCTCGCGATATGGCCGACGCATTCCGTGTGCGTACCGTGCAGATGCGGGGAAAAATGCAGCATGTCGCAATTGCAGCTGCCGCCCTGGCGCACGTCGCCTACAAACCCGCCGGCTTTATAAGCCTCCCTATAAGCGGGCGGCGCACCGAAAACAGAAAGCTGTGAATCATCAAAGCGCACGGCAATCGAAATGTCGTGCGCATGTTTTATATCCACCGCATAGCGCCTGCCGCCAATGGTTGCTGTTATTTCCATCAGGCATTGCCCCCATGGGTTTTGCGCGACTGCGTTGCTGTTCTGGCGAGGCAGCCGATAGACAAGGCGCTGGCAAGGTAGCACAGACTACCTGCCAGCGCCTTAACGACGCGGATGTCCGCCAGAACGCAACCCTTTAGGGACGGGCGCTTTTTTGAAATGGCTGCGTCATAAGGCTTGCCCGTAGCGTAAACTATGGGCAGCGCCTTCTTCCTAGCCATTTCAAAAAATCGTTCCGTCGCAGTCATGTAAAACCCATGGGGGCAATGCCTAGCCACTCCTTCGCCGTGCCGGAAAGAATCCGTTGTTTTTGCGCTTTCGTCAAGCAGGGCAGCTCGCGCGCGCCGTCAGCATTGTCGCAAGGTAGCCAATGGAAACGCTCCCAGGCGGCTGCCATAGCGTCTTTTGTTTCCGGCAAATGCTCGATCATATGGCCGGGATAAATACCCTTGCCGCCGACGGGGTCGATCTCGCCCAGCGGATAGGGGTAATCCGAACCCATAGCAATGCGGCCCGCGCCCAGCGACTGCATCAGCATGAAAAGCATGAAGGGATCGTGCGTCAGCGTGTCGGTATAGACGCCGCAATCGCGCACCGTGCGATACGCGTCTTTCTGCGAGGCCTGTGCGAACAAATCCGGCCTGGCATAGGCGCCATGCGTGAGCCGGCCAAGCAGGGCGGGGAAAATTCCGCCGCCATGCGCATAAAGCACGCGCAGTTTCGGCAGCCGCTCATGCACGCCGCCCGAGCGCAGCGCGTCGAAGGCCAGCGCCGTCTCCATGCCCATCGCCACCAGCCATGGCCGCCAGTTATAATGCGCATGCATGCGTTTTTTTAGCCGCTCTTCCAGCGGCGTCATGAAGCCGCCCCACGGATGGATGAAAAGCGCCATGTCGAGCGCGGCGGCGGCCTCGAAGATCGGGAAAAAACGCGGATCGTCGAGGTCGATGCCGTCGATGTTGGAATTGATCTCCACCCCACGCATACCCAGTGCGCGAATGCGCTCGAGCTCCTTGATCGCAAGCGTTGCATCGCGCATCGGCAGCGCGCCCAGCGCGGTGAAGCGGCCGGGAAATTCGCAGACGAGCCTGGCGTTGCCGTCATTGAGAATGCGGCAAATCTCCAACGCATCGCTGGCATCGTCGACATAGTCGGGAATCATCATCGGCGTCGGCGAAAGCACCTGCATAGTCACGCCGTGCGGGTCGCATTCCTGGCAGCGCGCGGCGCCGTCATAGGCATTGGCCTCGATGTCGCGCTGCACTTCGCCGCGGCTATTGACCAGTTCGGCGCAGGGCTTGGAGGCATGCGCGCGCACGCGGACAAAATCGCCGTAACGCGAAAAGCGCGCCAGCGCCGTAAACGTATCGGGCGCCAGCGTCGTGTGGGTATGGACGTCCCATTTTTCCGTCATGATTTTTCCGGCGGCGGCATGACATGGCCGCATTGCTTGCAGGTGCGGTGCTGGGTGCTGTCCCAGAAACGCTTAAAGAGCGGCGGCAGATCGTCGACGATGCTTTTAAGTTCCACCGCCTCGTAATAAAGCCGGTGGTGGCATTTGTCGCAATACCAGCAAAACGCGTCTTTCTCGCCCGCCACGCGCCTGCGCTCGATGACCAGGCCTATCGTGTCGGCGAAACGCTGCGGCGAATGATGCAGGTGCGAAGGCAGCAGGAACACCTCGCCCTCGCGGATATGCACGTCGCGCGGTTTGCCGTTTTCCATGACGCGCAGCACCATGTCGCCTTTGAGTTGGTAGAAAAATTCCTCGCCGGGATCGTCGTGGTAATCCTTGCGCGTGTTGGGCCCACCCACCACCATGATGATGAAATCGCCCATCGCAAACAGCTCCTTGTTGCGCACGGGCGGCTTCAGGCTTTCCTGATTATCCTTAATCCATTGCTGCAAATTGAACGGCAGAAGCATAGGTCACTCCTTCACAACGGCGATGCATTTAAGCTCGATGGCAATCGGCGTCGGTAGCGCATTGATTTCAAGCGTGGTGCGACAGGGTGGATTCACTTTGAAATACTCCGCCCACAGCTGTTATAGATGGGAAAATCCTTCTTCATGTCGGTGAGATACACGGTGACGTCGACCAAATCTTCCCACCGTGCGCCGCTCGATTCCAAAATATCGCGGACATTGGCAAAGACGCTCTTGCACTGCGTTTCGATGTCGTAGCTTACGATATTTCCCTGCGCGTCGAGCACCACGCCGGGAATGTCTTTGCTGCCTTTTTTACGCGGGCCGACGCCGGAGAGAAACAGCAGATTACCCGCCCGGCGCGCATGCGGATAATGGCCGACCGGCTCGGGCGCTGTGGCGGAATTATGGACGGTGGACGAAGTCATTGCATTATCCTTTAGCACGTTACACTTCCCCTCTCGCGCCTGCGGGAGAGGGTTGCACAGTCTTAGGCGCACAGCGCCTTAGACGCAGCTGGGAGAGGGTGATCTTTCTTAAAGAAAGCCTACACCCCCACCCGGTTTGACTAAGACTTAACTACGTTAAGCCTAAGTCAAACCTCCCTCCCCCGCAAGCGGGAGAGGGGAAAATAAATCAACGCGGCGCCGTGACGGTTTTTTCTTCGGTGAAAAATTCCATGGCGCGCTGTTTTCCCTCGCGGCCGATGCCGGATTTTTTCATGCCGCCGAACGGCGTATCGAGATCGCGCAGGTTCCAGCAATTAAGCCAGACGATGCCGCTATCGATGCGCTGGGCCATGCGCGTGGCGCGCGCTTTATCTTGCGTCCAGACCGAGGCGGCCAGGCCGTACGGCGTGGCGTTGGCGATGGCAAGCGCCTCGTTTTCATCGGCAAACGGCATGAGCGTGGCGACCGGGCCGAAAATTTCTTCCTGGTTGGTGCGACAACCCGGCGACAGGTTTTCGATCACCGTCGGCTCGATGAAATAACCGTCCTGGCAGCGGCCAGCCATCATCTTGCGCTTGCCGCCGGTGAGAATTTTTCCGCCCTCTTCTTTTGCCAGCGCAATATAGCCAAGCACTTTTTCCATGTGCGGTTGCGACACGGTAGCGCCGTGGCGCGTGGCTTCGTCGAGTGGATCGCCGATGGCGATGGACCTTGTTTTGGCGACGAACGCTTCTTTGAATTTGTCGTAAATCGCCGCTTGCACCAAAATACGCGAGCCGCACAAACAGACCTGGCCTTGATTGGTAAAAGCCCCGGCGAGCGCGCCTTCCACGGTTTTTTCCCATTCGGCGTCGGCAAAAATAATCGTCGGGTTTTTGCCGCCCAGCTCGAGCGAGACTTTCTTGAGCTGCTTGGCGGCGTTGCTGTAAATATCGATGCCGGTGGCGGTGCCGCCGGTGAAGGAAATCGCCGCGATGCCAAGATGGCGCGTGATCGCCGCGCCGATGGTTGCGCCGCGCCCATGCATAATATTCACCACGCCTTGCGGAAAGCCCGCTTCGTTCACGAGCTGCGAGAGCATGTAGGCAGTCATCGGCGTGACTTCGCTGGGCTTGGCGATGACGCAATTGCCCGAAGCCAGCGCCGGCGCCATTTTCCAGGTAAAAAGCAGCAGCGGCAGGTTCCACGGCGAGATGGTGGCGACCACACCGATGGGTTGTCTGAGCGTATAGCTTTGCGACTCTTTTTTTTCAAAACGCTGGCCGGAGAATGTTTTGGCCGCATCGGCGAAGGCGCGCAAATTCGCGCTGCTGCGCGGTATATCGACGTTTCTTGCCAGCCAGATGGGCTTGCCGGTATCGATGCTTTCGGCGCGGGCGAATTCTTCCAGCCGCGCATCGATCAGATCGGCAAGGCGAGCAAGCAGCGCGGCGCGTTGCTCGGCGGGCGTGTCGCGCCAGGCCGGGAAGGCGTTTTTGGCGGCGCGCACCGCCAACTCCAGATCTTTCTCGCCGGAATCGGGTACGCGTCCGTAAGGCTTGCCAATGGCGGGGTCGATATTGTCGAAGAATTGCCCCGATACGGGCGCAATATGCTCGCCGCCGATAAAATTGAGAATGTCGGTCATAGCGAGCCGGTTCTGCCGCCATCGACCGGTAGATTGACGCCATTGATGTAGCTGGCGGCGGGGCTGGCCAGAAACGCGATGGCGCTCGCGAGCTCCTCCGGCCTGGCAAAGCGCCCGGCGGGAATGTGCGATTTTTCCTCGGCGATGATTTCGTCTTTGCTTTTGCCGAGCTTCCTGGCCTTGCCTTCGATGATCTCGTTTAAGCGGTCGGTGTCGGTAGCACCCGGCAGCACGTTGTTGACGGTGATGCCGAACGCCGCCACTTCCATCGACAGCGTCTTGGCCCAGTTGGCCACCGCCGCGCGGATGGTGTTCGAGACGCCCAGACCCTTAAGCGGCACTTTCACCGAGGTGGAAATGACGCTGATGATGCGGCCGTAATGCTCGGCCTTCATGCCGGGAAGCACGGCCTGCATCAGCACATGGTTGCATAGCAGATGCTGGGTGAAGGTGTTTTGGAATTGCTCGAGCGTCGCTTCGTGCACGCTGCCGGCCGGCGGCCCACCGGTATTATTGACCAATATATGCGCCGGCCCGTGCTGCGCGAGATGTGCATCGATCTTGCTTTTCAGCCCGGCCGGATCCATGAAGTCGGCGATGAGCATATGGTGCTTTTGCCCCTTGGACGTATCGAGATTTTTCAGCGCCGCTTTCAGCCCGTCTTCGCCGCGCGCGACCAAGGTTACGCTGGCGCCAAGCAGAGCAAGCTCGATGGCGGCGTTGCGGCCGATGCCTTTACTGGCGCCGCAGACGATGGCGCGCTTGCCGGTGAGATCCATATCCATAAGTTACGCCTTGGCTGAGTATTGATAATGCATTTTCTTGCTGACTTCCTCGGGCAACGCCGGCAGCAGCCGCGACGGAATCAGGTAGGTCGAAAGGGCGAACAAATCGGTGAAAATACGGTGCGTCTGCACGGTCGCCATCAAATATTCATAGCCCGACGAGCCGCCGGTGCCGACACCCAGCCCGACCATGCGCTGCACCATGAGCGCATGGCGGAAACGCCAGCGCGCCAGCAGCGCATCGACATCCATAATGCATTTAAGCAGGTTATAGGGCGCCTGCAGCACCGGCTCGTCGCGGTAGATGGTGATGAAAAGCGAGGCTTGCAGCGCCTTCCACGATAGCCGCCAGCGGCCTTCCGCCTGCGCGCTCGCATGCTGCTTCTCATCGAAGATGGCCTCGAACTTTTCCTTGCCGCGCGCGATGGCCTCGAGCTCGTTTTTGAGCACTTCGCCCGACAAGGCCGCTCGTGCTGCGGCGATTTTCTGGTCGAACATGCCATAGACGGCGGTGCGGTATTCGCTCCAGAACGCATAACCGCCGAGATTGACGAACGGCGTGCGCGACAGCCAGCCGTCGAGCGCGTCAAACAGGTTGGGCTGCTTCTCGGCGCTTTGGATGGCGGCCTGGCTCTGTGCATTCAGGTTTTCGTCGAACTGGCCGTGGAAGACGCACAGGCGCGACTTGCGCTGCAGGCCCAGGCGGGTTTCGATCAACCGGAACTGCGCACTTTGAAAGCCCGACGCCGTGCCCAGATGCTCGCGGAAATCGACGAAGGATTGCGGCGGCATCGTCTCGAGCACGTCGATCATGCCCTCCAGCTGCTTAAAAATCTCCACCGCCCGGCCGAGATAGGTGAGGATGGGCTGCATGTCACGCTCATTGACCACATCGGCGGACAGGCGCGCCAGCACGTCGTCGAGCTCGAACAAAATCTGCTTGAACCACAGCTCGTAAATCTGGTGAAACTGGATGAAGAGCATCTCGTCATGCACCCCCTGCCCGGCCGCGTGGCTGCGCGGGCGCTGGGCGCCAAGGATTTGATCCACCTGCAGATAGTCACCGTATTGATCCCAGACCGGCTTATCGGTCATATGCGCCGCCTATTCATAACCAACTATAATCTCTCGTGATTTACTCTAATTGCGCTTATGTATAGCCCAAACGCCAGGGCCTATCTACCCCTATTTCTTACCCATCGGCTATATACGCTTGAATCTTTATAGCCATATGGATTATCAGTGGGTCAGACTAATTCCCATTATATATGAACTGCATGCGTTTTATCCTTATCGCCCTCTCCTTCGTTATGGTGTCTTGCCCGCTGATAGCGGCTGAAACGCGCCAGGAGGAAGACGATAAGGATATTTTTAACGTCGTCTTCGAAAACGACGTATTTGCCGGCAGCGATGGCGGCTATACCAACGGCATCCGTTTCGCCTGGATCTCCTCCGAAGAAAACATGCCGGTCTGGACCAAATGGTCGGCCAACCGCCTGCCGTCTCTGGCCAGCGCGGGCAATAAGCGCCTGAGCATCGCCGCCGGCCAGAGCATGTTCGCGCCCGACGATTTGTCCCGGCGCGACCTCGTCGCCTTCGATCGCCCCTATGCCGGCTGGCTTTACGGCTCGATCGGCATGGTGTCGGATACCGGAAAAACGCTGGATAATACCGTGCTCACGCTGGGCGTCATCGGCCCGCTCGCCTATGCCAAGCAAACGCAAAAGCTCGTGCACCGCCTGACCGACAGCCCCGACCCGAAAGGCTGGCACAACCAGCTTGAAAACGAGCCGGGCATCATCCTCACCTACGAGCGAAAATGGCGCGGACTTTACGAAGCGTCGCCGTTTGGCGTCGGCGTCGATATGATGCCGCATGTCGGCGTGAATCTGGGCAATGTGAGCACCAACGCATCGATCGGCGCCACGTTCCGCCTGGGTTACGACCTGCCCGCCGATTACGGCCCGTCGCGCATCCGCCCCAGCCTGCCCGGCTCCGATTTTTTCATCCCGACGCAAGCGGCGGGCGGCTACATCTTCGCCACCGTCGAAGAACGTGCGGTCGCGCGCAATATTTTTCTCGACGGCAATACGTTCCAAGACGGGCCGAGCGTCGATAAAAAGCACCTGGTAAGCAGCCTGCAGCTGGGCGCAGCGATGACCTATGGCGACGCGCGGCTTTCCTACACGCATGTATTCATGACCAAGGAATTCGACACGGAGCGCGGCAATCCGCAATTCGGCGCGTTGACCTTTTCCTACCGGTTTTAGGAACCTCTCTACCCCTCTCCCCTTGTGGGAGAGGGCTTTATTTCTTAGGTTTGCGTAAGCAAGCCTTAGAAATAAAGGGAGAGGGATTACTCCTATCGATAGGCATTTCACCCCCTCCCGGAATTCCTAAGCTCGCTTTTGCTCGCTAATGAATTCCTCCCTCACCCATCGAGGGTGAGGGGGAACTTTTTGACGGGCGAGAATGTGAACAGGTTCTAGCGTTTGTACTTTGCGTAAAGAACAATTATAGTGGCCCGATGCAACCTACCGTGGAGCGCGCGGGCAACGGCCTGCTTTATAAAATCGCCGGCGACTGGACGGTCGATACCGCCACGCAGTGCCTCGCCGTCAGCGAAATGATCGCGCCGCCAGCTGGAAAACCCGCCGTGGTGCAATGCGGCGGGCTGGAGCGCATCGACATCACCAGCGCCTGGCTACTCAACCGCCGCATCGACGCGCTGCAAAATGCCGGCATGGCGATCACGCTGCAGGATTTCAAGCCGGAGCATTTCCGCTTCATCGAGCAGGTCGGCAACCTGTATCATCACCATACGCCACAGGAAACGAAACGCTCCCGGCTTGCCAGGTTTCCGCTGTGGGCGGCGAAATGGATGCACAGCATCGTCACCAGCTGCACCGACGCGCTCATCTTCACCGGCTGGGTCTGGTGCGTCATGGGCCGCACGTTGCTCCATCCCAGCCGTTTTCGCTTCAAGGCCTTCATTAAGCAATGCGAGGTAGCGGCGGTCTATGCCACGCCGATCGTCGCACTCATCTCGTTTCTGATCGCGGTGGTGCTCGCCTATCAGGGCTCGGCGCAACTACGGCGTTTCGGCGCCGAGATTTTCAGCATCAACCTGGTGGCGATTTCCGTGCTGCGCGAAATGGGCGTGCTGCTGACCGCCATCATGCTGGCCGGGCGCTCGGGCAGCGCCTTTGCCGCCGAGATCGGCACGATGAAGCTCAACCAGGAGGTCGATGCGCTCAAAACCACCGGCCTCGACCCGATGGAAGTGCTGGTGCTGCCGCGTATACTGGCGCTGACGCTAATGATGCCGCTGCTTGCCTTCCTCGCCAACGTCATGGGGCTGCTAGGCGCCGGCGTGCTCACGGTCGCCACCACCGACATGAACTGGCTGCTGTTCGAGTCGCGCCTGAGCGAGGCGATCCGCATCAACGATTTCTGGATCGGCATGTCGAAAGCGCCGGTATTCGGATTTCTGATCGGCACCGTCGGCTGCTATCACGGCATGAAAGTCGCCAATTCGGCGGAATCGGTCGGGCGCGAAACCACCAACGCGGTCGTGCGCTCCATCTTCATCGTCATGCTTGCCGATGCGATTTTTTCCATCATCTTCACCATACTCGATTTATGAGCGAGCCGATCATCAGCGTGCGCGGCCTCGTCAATCGCTTCGGCGACCAGCTGATCCATAACCGGCTCAACGCCGACATCGTGAGCGGCGAGATTTTTGGCATCGTCGGCGGTTCCGGCTCGGGCAAATCGGTGCTGCTGCGCTCGATCCTCGGCCTGCACATCCCGGAGGCCGGCGAGATCACCGTGCGCGGCAACCGCATGGACATGCTCAGCGAAAATGTCAGCCGCGCCATGCACCGGCATTGGGGCGTGATGTACCAAAACGGCGCGCTGTTTTCCGGCTTGACCGTCATCGAGAATATCGAACTGCCGATGGTCGAATATCTCGACCTGCCGGAGGCGATCATCCGCGAGCTGGCGATGCTTAAGCTCGCCATGGTCGGGCTTGCCGACAGCGCCGCCGACAAATTCCCCGCCGAACTTTCCGGCGGCATGGTCAAGCGCGCCGGGCTGGCGCGGGCGCTCGCGCTCGACCCGCCGCTGCTGTTCCTCGACGAGCCCACCGCCGGCCTCGACCCGATCGCCGCCGACGGGTTCGACCATCTGCTGCTGGAGCTGCGCAAGCAGCTCGGGCTTACCGTCGTGATGATCACCCACGACCTCGATACGCTATTTGACACATGCGATCATATCGGCGTATTGGTGGATCAGCAAATGATACAGGGCAGGCCGGTCGACATCATGCGTCATCCCAACCCGTGGATACAGGAATATTTCGGCGGCCAGCGCGCGCAGCGGGCGCTGGTGCCGCTGCATGCGACGATGGGGCATATGTGATGGAGCGCCGGGTCAATTATATTCTGGTCGCGTTATTCTCGCTGGCGCTGGTGGCCGGGTTCGTCACCTTCGTATTGTGGGCGCACCAGCGCGGCGGCGGCAAAACCCTGCGGCATTATGCGATCTATTTCGACAGCGCCATTAACGGGCTGTCGCTGGGCAGCAGCGTGCGCTATCTCGGCGTCGCGGTCGGCAACGTCCATGCGATCAAGCTCGACATGACGAATGCCACGCCGCGCGTGCGGGTGCAAGTCGGCATCGACGCGGCGCTGCCGATCAGCGAAGGCACGCTTGCCACCATGAAGCCCAGCGGCATCACCGGCGTTTATTTCATCGATTTGCGCAGCGATCCTTCCAAGCCGGAGCCGGTTTCCGCCGCCGAGGGCGAACTACCCGTCATCGCTTCCGAGCCTTCCGACATCGACCGGCTGCTGGGCGGCGCCTCGGGCTCGCTGGAGCGGCTGGAGCGCATCCTGGCGCGGACGGAAACGCTGCTGAGCGACGATAATCTCGACCGTTTCGCCGCGCTGCTCAAGGAAGGTGTGGCCGCCATGCGCGACCTGCAAGAAACACTCATAGAGACCAAGCAAACCGCCCGCTCGATCACCGGCCTGGCCGATTCGCTCAGCGAAAATCCCTCGAAAATCCTTTTCCCGCCCGCACCGGAAGGCGTGAGGATCGAGCCATGAAACGCGCCTTGTTGCTTGCCTTATGTTTGTGCGCCTGCGGCCTGCCCTCGGCGCCGCAACGGCTGCACTATAAGCTTAACGCCGATAACATTAGCGCGATGCTGAACTATAAAAAAACGCAGCCGGCGCAATACACGCTGCGGGTCGATACGCCGACGGCGGCGTTCGGCCTCGGCGGCGAGCGCATTCAGGTGCAAACGAGCGACGGCAAGATCGCCGCGGTCGATAATGCCGGGTGGGCGCAGCCGCTGGGCGCGATGCTGCAACCTATCGTGCTGCGCGCGTTCGAGCAGTCGGGCACGGTCGCCCGCGTCGTCGATGACCGCTCATCGCGGACGGCGCAGCGGTCGGTGAAAACCCATATCGAGCGGTTTATCATTGCCCGCCCCGATGCAAAGAATCCCGATTTGCGCGTCGAGGCCGACATTCGCATGGAGCTTACCAGCCTGCCCGATAATGGGTTTCTCAAGGCGAAGCGCTGTCAGGCCCAGGAAAAGCTCGAGCCGTTGCGCATGCATAAGGTGGTCGCCGCTTTCGAGAAAATACTGGCGAAATGCCTTAGCGAGCAAGTCGGCGCCCTGACCGGCAAGAAATAAGTATAGCACCTTAATGGAATTGCAAGGCAGGATGCGCTTTGCTAGAGTGTCGCTGCCCTCTTGTGGAATCATCAAACGATAGGAAACAACATGAACGAATCCGCCGCCAAACGCACCCTGCCCGCCGCCGCCATGGTCTATATTTCCGGCGAGGAAATGACCCGCGAAGTGATGAAGATGGTGCTGGATAAATGGATCGCGCCCTATCTCGATACGAGCAAATGGGAATATTTCGACCTGTCCTGCGCGGCGCGCGATGCCAGCGACGATAAGGTGCTTAAAGACGCCATCGCCGCCGGTGCGCGCATAGGCGCTATTTTCAAAGAGCCGACCATCACCCCCACCGCCGACCAGATGAAGGAGATGGGCCTGAAAAAACCGCTCGGCAGCCCCAACGGCAAAATGCGCATGGCCTGGAACGGCTACTCGATCGACCGCGACACCATCGTCGTGCCGGGCCTGGAAAGTCAGATGGGCTATAAGCGCCCGGTATTGTTTTGCCGCCACGCGGTCGGCGGCGAATATGGCGCCGGCTATAAAATGCTCGGCGCCGGCAAAGTGCGCACCGTCCATACCGATGCCACCGGCAAGGAAACCGTCATCGACGAGCGCGCGCTGGAAGACAAGCTCAACGCGGTCGTCACCTACCACAACCCGCTCGATAATGTCGAGCAGCTGGCGCATCATTTCTTCAAGCGCTCGCTGGAAGCCGGCGTGACGCCGGTCGTTACCACTAAGAAAACCGTGTTCAAATGGCAGGAGGATTTCTGGCGCATCATGAAGGACATCTTCGACCGCGATTATAAGGCTAAATTCGCAGCCAAGGGCCTGCTTGAAAAGACCGGCGGCGAGTTGCGCCACCTGCTGACCGACGACGGCGTCATGAAAATGGCCGCCTGGCGCGATGGCGGGTTTTCGATGGTCGCGCATAATTACGACGGCGACATCTTCACCGACCTGCAGGCGCAAATCTATAAATCGCCGGGCTTCATCTCCTCGGCGCTGACCGGCGTCAAAGCCGACGGCTCGAAAATCATGGAATTCGAAGCGTCGCACGGCACGATTTCCGACCAATACGCGCTGCACAAAGCCGGCAAGGAAACGTCGGTCAATCCCATCGGCATGATCCATGCGCTGCGCGGCGCCATCGACCATGCGGCGACGCTCGCGCTTGAAACCAAGCAGCTCGATGCCGGCCAGGTTAAAAGCCTCCACGCCTTCACCGCTTCCATGTATGCCTCCATGTGCGAAGCGATGGCCGGCGGCAAAGGCACGCGCGATCTAAGCGGCCCCAGCGGCCTGACCACCGCGCAATTCATCGACGAGGTGGCAAAACGCCTCGGCGCGAAACTCTCCGACGCGGCCGACGCGCCCATGGCCGCCTCGTCAAAACGATGACCCTCAAGAAACTTGCTATCCCCGGATTGCTGATCGCCGCCGCCTTATGGTGGTTCTTCGGCGGCGGCGCGGCAAACGACAATGCCGCCAGGAGCAACGCCGTGCAGGTCAGCGTCGCCAAGGCCGTATCGCGCGACATTCCCAAGCAGCTCGCGCTGGTCGGCACGGTGGTGGCGTACGAGACGGTGGCCGTCAAGCCGCGCATGGATTCGCAGGTGACCGCCGTGGCGTTTCGCGACGGCGACAAGGTGCAGGAAGGTCAGCTGCTGTTCGAGCTCGATGACCGCGCTATAAAAGCACAAATCCAGGAGCTCGAAGCCAATCTTGCAAAAGACAAGGCGCAGCTGGTCAACAGCAAGCTGCAATATGAGCGCGCGCTTAAGCTCGCCAAAAGCAACACGGTGTCGCAGGCGCGCGTCGACGAGACCAGGGCGGCCTATCTGGCGCAGGCGGCGCAGGTCGGCGCCACGCAGGCGAGCCTCGATAATAACAACGTCCTGCTCAGCTACACGCGCATCGCCGCGCCGATCTCCGGCCGCGCCGGCACGATCAACGTCACGCGCGGCAACAACGTCATGGAAGGCAACGCGCAGCCGCTGGTCACCATCAACCAGGTGATGCCGATCCGCGTCCAGTTCGCCATTCCGCAGCGCCATTACGATCCGGTGAAAACCGCGATGGCGCAGGGCAGCCTGCCGGTCGTCGCCAAGCGCGGCGAGTCCGACGCCGTTTCCAGCGGCACGCTCGAATATCTCGACAACGCGATCGATACCGGCAACGGCACCTTCGCCGCGCGCGCCGTGTTTAGCAATGAAGACGAAATGCTGTGGCCGGGCATGTTCGTGAACGTCATCCTGGAGCTGGGAACAGAAAAAATGCGCTGACGATTCCCGCCGTCGCCGTGCAGGGCGATACCAGCCAGCGCTTCGTTTTCGTTTTCGACACCGCGCAGAAAAAAGCCGTACGCACTGCCATTTCGCTTACGGGTAATTATGAGGACGTCGCCGTCGTCACCAGCGGGCTGCAGGAAGGCGACACTGTGATTACCGACGGGCTGATGCGCCTGACCGACGGAGCGAATGTCGAGGTGGCAACTCCGGCGCCTGAAAAATCCGCCGCGCCATGAATCTCTCGGAATTTTGCATCCGCCGCCCGGTCTTTACCACGCTGCTGATGCTGGCGCTCGTGGTCGGCGGGCTGGCTGGCTATGGCAGCCTGGCGGTGTCGGCGCTGCCGCGCGTCGACTTTCCCACCATTTCGGTGACGGCGAACCTGCCGGGCGCCAGCCCGGAAACCATGGCAACGTCGGTGGCCACGCCGCTGGAGCGGCAATTCTCGACCATCGCCGGCATCAGCTCGATGACGTCGAGCAGCATCCTGGGCTCGACGCAGATCACCTTGCAATTCGATCTCGACCGCGACATTGACGGCGCCGCGCTCGACGTGCAGACCGCCATCTCGGAGACGCAGCGGCGGCTGCCGCGCGAAATGCCGTCGCCGCCGTCATTTCGGAAGGTCAACCCCGCCGACCAGCCGATCTTGTTTATCGCTATTTCTTCCGACACCGTGCCCATCTCGCAGGTCAACGACTATGCCGATACAATGATGGCGCAGCGCATCTCCACCCTGCCCGGCGTTGCACAGGTGCAGGTTTACGGTGCGCAGAAATTCGCCGTGCGCGTGCAGGCCGACCCGAAGGCGCTGGCCGCGCATGATTTAAGCTTCAACGAGCTCAGCGCCGCCATCGCCGCCGCCAGCTCCAACGCGCCGGTAGGCTTTATCAGCGGCAGCCGGCAGCTCTTCAACCTCAAGGTTGAAGGCCAGCCGCACGACGCCGAGGGCTTTCGGCCGCTGGTCGTCACCTGGCGCAGCGGCGCGCCGGTGCGGCTGCAAGACGTGGCGCAGGTAAGCGATTCGGTCGAGGATCTGCGCTCGACCGGCAACATCAACGGCACGCGCTCGATCGTCATCGCCATCCAGCGCCAGCCCGACGCCAACACCATCGAGGTCGTCGAGAAAGTGCGCAAACTGCTGCCGATTTTTCGCGCACAATTGCCGGCGGCGATCGCCATGACGCCGATGTTCGACCGCTCCGTGTCCATCCGCCATTCGGTCGAAGATGTCGAGTTCACCCTCAAGCTCAGCATTGCGCTCGTGATATTGGTGATCTTCCTTTTCCTGCGCAAAGCCTCGGCCACCTTGATTCCCGCCATCGCCATCCCGCTATCGATCGTCGCCACATACGGCGGCATGGCGCTGCTGGGTTTTTCCATCAACAACGTGTCGCTGCTGGCCATTACGCTTAGCGTCGGGTTCGTCGTCGACGACG
>JAGVLW010000084.1 GCA_020054105.1 Alphaproteobacteria bacterium
GGCGCGCATCCGGTTATTCACCAATGCGCAATCCGAAGATGCGCAGTTGCGCGCAGCTTTGAGCCGGCTTGCAAGCAGGCTGAGCGAATCGGCGCTGCATGCGTTGTTTCGCGAGATCCTGCAAAACAAACGCAAGTTCCAGCATATTTTCTCGCAGCCGGGAGCATTGGCAAGCGCCGCCGCGCAGTTATGGCAACGCAGCGGCATCGCGTCGGATACGACGCTGCAATCGCTGGCGTGGCAACATTTATCATGCGAAGAATCGACAATAAAGATGCTGCAATCGATTGCGGTAATATTGCTCAAGCCCGGCGGCGGCGATAGCGACCAAAAGACCGGGCAGGGGCTGGCGCGCTGGCTGGAATCGGATCGCAACAGCGAAGCCGCCATCAACGATTATCTGGCGCTGTTCATTACGAGCAGCGCCAGCGCACGGGCGCGGCTCTTTACTAAAAAAGCACTGACCGACCCGGCCATGATCGATTGCCTGCTTGCCGAGCAGGCTCGAGCGATGGCGCTTGCCGAAGCGGCAAAATCGCTCGCTATGCTCAAGCGCAGCAGCGACATGTTGTGCGTCGCCGAGGCGCTGCTGTCGCAGTATGACGCGCTGAAGCGCGCCCATGCGCGCATGGATTACGACGATTTGATCGTCACTGCCTGCGAGCTGTTGCAGCGTCCGGGCATTTCGGCATGGGTATTGTTCAAGCTCGATGGCGGCATCGACCATGTGCTGGTCGATGTGGCGCAGGATACCAGCCCGCAGCAATGGCAGATCATCGATGCGCTGACCGAGGAATTTTTCGCGGGGGAGGGTAAATCGGACGCGGTGCGCTCGCTGTTTATCGTCGGCGACGAGAAGCAATCCATCTATAGTTTCCAGGGCGCCGACGTCAGCGCGCTGGCAGCGATGCAGCGTTATTTCCATGCACGCATTACCGATGCGCGCATGGAGGCGCAGTCGCTGGCATTGACGCACTCATTTCGCTCGCTGCCGGAAATATTGCAGGCGGTCGATGCAGTGTTTGCGCAGGAAACCGCCAATGCCGGGCTCATGTTCGATAATAAAAAGCTGGAACATACCCCTACCCGGGCGGGGTATGGCGGGTTGGTGGAATTATGGCCGCTGATAGTGATCGATAAGGAGAACGATACGCTCCCGGCAAGCATCCTGCTGGCGCGCCGCGTCGCCGGCGCCATCGCCGGCTGGCTGAAAGATGGCAGCATGCTGGAGTCGCAAAATCGCAGGCTGGAAGCGGGCGACATCATGGTGCTGGTGCGAAGCCGCACGCGTTTTGTCGATCAGCTGGTGCGCGCGCTCAAGCGGCTGAATATACCCGTGGCGGGTATCGACCGCATGGTTCTTGGCGACAATCTGGCGGTGCAGGATTTGATGGCGCTGGGCAACTGCGTGCTACTGCCGGAAGACGATCTGACGCTGGCAGCGCTGCTGAAAAGTCCGATCTGCAACCTGGGAGAAGAAACGCTCTATAAGCTGGCGTACGGGCGGGGCGCAGCCAGCCTGTGGGAGCGCCTGCGCGAAGCATCGGATGCGGAGTGCAAAAAAGCTTATGAGTTGCTGTCGGATCTGCGCGCCCGGGCGGATTATGTTTCGCCCTATGCGTTTTATGAATATGTGCTGGGCAATGGCGGCGCGCGGGCGCGCTTTATCGGGCGCATGGGCGAAGAATATGCCGATCCGATCGACGAATTCCTGAACCAGGCACTGCTCTTCGAGCAAAGCCATACCGCTACCCTCCAGGGGTATATGCACTGTCTGGCCCACAGCGAGAGCGAGATCAAGCGCGACATGGAACAGGCCGGCAATGCCGTGCGCATCATGACCGTCCACGGCGCCAAGGGGTTGCAGGCGCCCGTCGTCATCCTGCCCGATACCGCCGAGCCGCCGCGCGCGATGGATAGTGTCTTGTGGGACGAGGCGCTGCCAATCTGGCCGGGCGGGTCGGATAATGACGATGCGCGGTGCAGGCAACTGCGCCAGCGCCAGCGTGAAAATATGCTCGCGGAATATCGGCGCTTACTCTATGTCGCGCTCACCCGCGCCGAAGACCGGCTTTATATTTGCGGCGCGACGTCCAAAGAAAATGTGGGCGAGCAAAGCTGGTATCGCCTCGTTAAAAACGGGCTGGGGCCGATAGCCGAAATTTTCGATGGCGAGCAGGGCGAGGGGTTGCGTATCGGCGCTATTGCGCCCAATTCTTCTCAACTGAAACCAGTGCAAGCATCCGCCGATGCGCCGCTTCGCAACTTCGCTTTTCTTGCCACATCGCTACCGCAGGAACCGATGCCCGGCAAACCGCTCACGCCCTCGCGCCTCGACGACGATGCGCCGGCAACGGCCTCGCCGGCCGGCTCGAAAACACTTTATGAGCGCGGCAAACTTATCCACCGCCTGTTGCAGCATCTGCCATCATTGACGCAGCGCGAGGCGGCAGCGCAGCGCATCGCCGCCGCTTTTGCGCAAACACTGACCGCGCAGGAAATCGACGCAGCCATTGCCGAAGCCCTGAACGTCATGAACGACCCGCGCTATGCGTTCCTATTCGGGCCGGACGCGCTGGCGGAAGTGCCGATTGTCGGCAATGTTGCGATGGGCGATGCGATGGTGACCGTGTCGGGGCAGATCGACCGGCTGTATGTCGGCGAGAAAGAAGCCTGGATCGTCGATTTCAAAAGCAACCGCCTCGCGCCGGCGGAAGATGCGATTCCCAGCTCTTATGTCAGGCAAATGGCGCTGTACCGGCGGCTGGTAGCCGCTATTTACCCAGGAAAAACCATACGCTGCGCGCTGCTATGGACGGCCGAGCCGCGGATAACGCTACTTGACGAAGCCCGGCTTAGTTCCTACATTTAAGCCATAACCCCATTTCGGAGATTTCCATGACCCTACATATTGACGACAGCGAATTCGAAGAAAAAGTACTCAAAGGTAAGGGCGCATTTCTGGTTGATTTCTGGGCGGAATGGTGTGGCCCGTGCCGCCAGATCGCGCCGGCGCTCGACGAAATCGCCAAGGAGCGCGCCGGCAAAATCACCGTCGCCAAGGTCAATATCGACAAAAACCCCGGCACCCCGCAAAAATTCGGCGTGCGCGGCATTCCGACGCTGATCATCTTCAAGGACGGCAAGGCCGTCTCGACCAAGGTCGGCGCACTGCCCAAGAGCAAATTGCTGGAATGGATTGATTCCGCCGTTGCTTAAAACCGTAGCGCAGCTTCTGGCTGCCGATTTCGGTTACACTCCGATTGTCGCCTGCGAAATCGAATTCACCTTGCATGGAGCGGATGCTTGCCCCTCGCTTGTGCAATTCTGGCAACAGGTGAGAGCCGCCTGCCGGGAGCAGGCGATCGGCATTTTCAACATCGAAAAAGAGCGCGGCAAGCAGCAATTCGAGGTGGCGCTCATGCCAACCGATGCAAAAAAAGCCGCCGATAATTGCATAAAACTCCAAACCATCCTTAGCCAGCAGGCGGAAAGCCATGCGATGCGTGCCGATTTCTCCGCCAAGCCCTTTGCAGATGAGCCAGGAAACGGGCTGCATGTGCATGTGCATCTCAATGATGCGCATGGCCAAAATATTTTTACCAAAGACGATCACGCCATGAGCGCGCCACTTGCCCATGCGATTGGCGGCCTGCTCGCATGGATGGCCGATTCGATGGCAATTTTCGCGCCGCACGCCGAGTCCTATGCGCGTTTCGCGCCCGGCAGCAACGCGCCGCTGACGGTGAGTTGGGGCGCCAACAACCGGACGGTGGCCATACGCCTGCCCGATAGCGGCCATGCCAAGCGCATCGAACATCGTGTCGCCGGCAGTGATGCGAATCCGCAAGAGGTGATCGCGGTCATATTGGCAGCGATGCATTGGGGGCTTGCGCATAAAAGCGAGCCGGGGCCGCAGATTTACGGCGATGCGTCACTGGAGCAATACCATCTGCCACGATTGCCGGATTCGCTGGCAGCGGCGCAGGAGCGAATGAAAAACTCGGAATTGATGGCGACGTATTTACAAGGCGGCGGCTAATTCCTTGACGAAGGCAATGGCGGCATCTTCGCCCGATATTGCCAGCACGTCGACCAGCGCCGAGCCGACCACCACCGCATCGCTGAATTTCGCCACTTGCGCTGCTTGCTCGGGTGTTCGTATACCAAACCCGACGGCCACCGGCAGTTTCGTGAATCCGCGCAGGTGAGAGATTTGTTTTTGCAATGCGCCCATATCGGCGGATTTCTCGCCGGTGACGCCCGCCACCGAAACATAATAGACAAACCCGCTTGCCGATTTACACAGCACGGGCAGGCGCGCATAATCGCTGGTCGGCGCGATCAGGCGGATGAGTTTCAAATCGTTTAAATGCGCAGTCAGCTCGGTTTCTTCCTCCGGCGGCAGATCGACAATAATAACACCATCGATACCCGCAGCATTGGCGTCTTTGCAGAATCGCTCGCAGCCGTAGCGGTAGATTGGGTTGAAATAGCCCATGAGGATGATCGGCGTTTCGTTGTTTTCTTGCGGAATTCCTTGACGATGGCAAGCACGCCGCCGACATTCGCTCCCGCCGCCAGCGCGCGCAGGCCCGCCGCCTGTATCGATTTCCCGTCGGCCATCGGGTCGGAAAACGCCATGCCGATCTCGACGATGTCGGCCCCGGCCTGCGGCAGTTTCTCCAGCAGCGAAAGCGTCGTCTCGCGGCTGGGATCGCACCCCATGATAAACGGAATCAGCGCCGCGCGATTTTCTTTTTTAGTCTTGGCGAAAACGGTTTCGATGCGGTTCACAACGCAATCCCCAGCGCCTTAGCGACGGTGAAAATATCCTTGTCGCCGCGGCCGCAAATATTGACGACCAGCAGATGATCTTTCGGTAAGCTTGGCGCGAGCTTGAGCACATGCGCCAGCGCGTGCGCCGGTTCCAGCGCCGGGATGATGCCTTCCAGCTTGGCAACGAGCTGGAAGGCGGCGAGGGCTTCGTCGTCGGTCGCGGACACATATTTCACGCGGCCGCTCTCATGCAAAAATGCATGTTCCGGGCCGATGCCGGGGTAATCGAGCCCGGCGGAAATCGAATGCGCATCTTGTATCTGCCCGTCCTTGTCTTGCAGTAAATAGGTACGGCTGCCATGCAGCACGCCGGGCTGCCCGCGCGCGATGGATGCGGCATGCGCGCCGGAATCGAGCCCATGGCCCGCGGCTTCGACGCCGACCAGCGCCACCGATTTATCGTCGAGGAACGGATGGAACAGGCCGATGGCGTTGCTGCCGCCGCCGATGCATGCGACCAGCGTGTCGGGCAGGCGGCCTTCGGCTTCCTGCATCTGTTCGCGCAATTCGCGGCCGATGACCGACTGGAAATCGCGGACCATCGCGGGGTAGGGGTGCGGGCCGGCGGCGGTGCCGATCAGATAAAACGTATCGTAGGCGTTGCTCACCCAGTCGCGCAACGCTTCGTTCATCGCGTCTTTGAGCGTCTTCGTGCCCGACTGGACGGGAATGACTTCGGCGCCGAGCAGCTTCATGCGGAACACGTTCGGCGCCTGGCGCTCGATGTCCTTGGCGCCCATATAGATGATGCATTTCAGGCCGAAAAGCGCGCAGACCATGGCGGTGGCAACGCCGTGCTGGCCGGCGCCGGTTTCGGCGATGATGCGTTTTTTGCCCAGCCTTTGCGCCAGCAACGCCTGGCCGATGCAGTTATTGATCTTATGCGCGCCGGTATGGTTGAGCTCGTCGCGCTTGAAATAAATTTTTGCGCCCCTAAGGCCGGAGGCCGTCTTTATATTTCGACAATGTTCGGTGAGTCTTGCCGCGAAATACAACGCGCTGGGACGGCCTATATAATGGGTGAAATAATAATCGAGCGATGCTTGGAATTTGGGATCGGCCTTGGCGGCGCTGTAGGCGCGGTCGATTTCCAGCACCAGCGGCATCAGCGTTTCGGCGACGTAGCGCCCGCCGTAAATGCCGAAATGGCCCTGCTCGTCGGGTAGGGAATTTTTCATAGGCGGCGCGCGGCTTTCACAAATGCATCAATTAATGTCGGATCTTTTACACCCGGTGACGCCTCGACGCTAGAGGAGACATCGACCATGCGCGCGCCGCTTGCGGTAACGGCGTCGGCGACATTGTCGGCGCTGAGTCCTCCCGACAGCATCCACGGCAGGGGAAACTCGCGGCCTTTAAGCAATGCCCAATCGAACGAAAGCCCGTTGCCGCCGGGAAGCATGTTTTCCGAAGGCTTGGCATCAAACAGCAGCATGTCGGCAGAGTCGCCGTAACGCATCGCCTGCGCGATATCGTCGCCGCTGCGGACGGCAATCGCCTTGATGATTTTTACGCCGGGGCAGCGGTTTTTTATATCCCGCACGCGCTCGGGCGTTTCCTTGCCGTGCAATTGCAGATGGGAAGTCTTGACCTGCGCGATGAGATCGTCATCGGGATCGACCATGACGCATACAGATTGGATGGTTGCCGGCAAGAGCGCAGCGAGCCGGTTCATATGCTCGAACGAAAGATGGCGGGGCGAGGGGGGATAATATACGAAACCGGCATAATCGGCTTTGGCGGCGATGATGGCCCGGATGGCGGATTCGTCGATCGCGCCGCAGATTTTGACGGCGGCCATGTTTCAGGCCCGCTTGATGCTCAGGGGAACGATGTTGGGAAACGGCTCCGATTGCAGCGCCTTGACCTCGTTCTCCAGCGCCATGGCGCGCTTTTGTTCTTTGGAATAGAGGCGGCGGCTTTTAATGAGATCGGCCATCAGCATGAGCCAGGCGACAATGGTTCCGAGCGCAAAACAAGCGATGGCCAGCAGGAATAATGGTAACTCGGCGACGTAAGGCAGGGGGGCGAAGCTGACGCCAACCATCTCGCGATTGGCGATGGAAAATGCTACGAAGAAAACGGTGACGAACGCTACGAACAGGAATCTGAAGCCGCGCTTGAACACTGAAAAACTATCGGGTCATCACGGGAGCTTTATTGATGCGCTCGCGCAGCTCCTTGCCGGTGCGGAAATAAATCGCATGGCGCTCGCCGATATGCACTTCCTGGCCGTTCTTCGGATTGCGCGCCTTGCGCGCCTCACGCTTGCGGATGGAAAACGCACCGAACCCGCGCAACTCAACGCGGCCGCCATCGAGCAGCGTGCCGGCGATGTCGTCGAAAATGGTGTTGACCAGCGTTTCGATGTCGCGCTGATAGAGATGCGGATACTTCTTGGAAAGGCGAAGAACGAGCTCAGATTTGGTCATAGACATCCTTTTGAAGTAAAAGAATTAATGAAGTTGAGGATGCCATATGGCAGCCAATCCGTCAAGCGATAGACGACTTGAAGGGAAAAATTTTGTTGAAATATGCTGGGTAAGCATCGCCATCCAATCCTGCGGCTCCTCGATCGCTACGTCCTTGATTTCGACATCGGTCCCGATATTCTTCTGCAATTGCAGCCATAGCAGCGCCTCGTCCTCGCCGCCGATGGCGTCGACGAGCTTGTTCTCGACGGCGCGCTTGCCGCTATAGACGCGGCCGTCGGCCAGGCTGACCACCTTGTCGCGCGGCAGGTGGCGGCGGATTGCCACGATATCGACGAAGCGGTTATAAAAATCCATGATCAGCTCTTGGATGACGCGCTCGGCCTCCGGCGTCGTTTTTTCAAAGGGGGAGGGGACGGCCTTCAGCGGGGCCGATTTGATGACCAGCGGCTTTATGCCCAGCTTTTCGGCCATTTCCGTCAATTCCGCCGTTTCCATCACCACGCCGATAGAGCCGGTGATCGTGCCTTCGCGGGCGACGATATAGTCGGCGCCAAGCGCGATCATGTAGCCCGCCGACGCCGCGACCGAGCGCATCACCGCGACAACCGGCTTCTTTGTGGAAAGCTCCCGCAGCTTCAGATACATCTCCTCGCCGCCGACGGCGCTGCCGCCCGGCGTATCGAGCCAGAGGATCACCGCCTTGGCTTTCGGATTATCGCCAACCTCGGCGATGAGGTCGTAAACTTCCTGGTCGTCGCCGATGAAGCCGTCGAAGGTCAGGCGGGCGATGAATTCGTTTTCGATGGGAGAATGTTTGTAAACCTGCCCAAAGCCGGCAAGCAACGCGACTACTGCAAACACAATGGCGAGGATGCGCCATTTGCTGATTTGCCCTTTGAGATAGAGCCGGTCGAGGAGGGTGTCGGCATTTATTGCCATAACGGCCGGTTACCTTTGATTATTGATTAGCCATAAGTCGTTAGTCGATAGTCGCTAGCGGAAAATACAGAACACACTAACGACTAAAGACTAACGACTCAAGACTATTTCTTTTTCTTCGTCGGCTTATCGGTTTTCGCTTCGTCGAGCGCCGCGCCGAGAATGTCGCCCAGGCTTGCGCCGCTGGATTCGGAGCCGTACTCGGAAATGGCTTTCTTATGCTCGTCCATTTCCAGGGCCTTGATCGAAGCGCTCACCTTGCGGCTTTCCTTGTCGAGGCCGGTGATCTTCACGTCGACGCGGTCGCCGACGGCGAAGCGTTCCGGACGCTGATCCTGGCGCTCGCGGGCGAGGTCGCCTTTCTTGATGAAGCTGGTGATGTTTTCGGTCACTTTCACGGTGATGCCGTCATCCTTCACTTCCGACACTTTGCAGGTCATGACGGCGCCTTTTTTGATGCCCTCGAACTCGGACTCGAACGGATCGTTATCGAGCTGCTTGATGCCCAGGCTGATGCGTTCCTTCTCGACATCCACCGCCAGGATTTTGGCTTTGATGCGCTCGCCCTTCTTGAAATTCTTGATGGCAACGTCGCCCGGTTCCGACCAGCTGATGTCGGAATGGTGGATGAGGCCGTCAATATCGCCTTCGAGCCCGATGAACAGGCCGAAATCGGTGATGTTGCGGATTTCGCCCTCGATGACATCGCCGACATTGACTTTCGCGGCATAGCCTGCCCAGGGATTATCCTCGCATTGCTTCATGCCGAGCGAAATGCGGTGCTTGGCGGCGTCGATGTCGAGCACGACCACCTTGACTTCCTGGCTGACCGAAACCAGCTTCGACGGATGGGCGTTTTTCTTGACCCAGGAAATTTCCGACACATGGACCAACCCTTCGATGCCCGGCTCCAGCTCGACGAACGCGCCGTAATCGGTGATGTTGGTGATCTTGCCGGTAAGCCTGGTGCCGGAGGTGTATTTCTGGTCGGCGTCTTTCCAGGGGTTTTGCTCGAGCTGCTTCATGCCCAGGCTCACGCGCTTGGTGGCGGTGTCGAACTTGGTGACGATGACCTTCACGCTCTGGCCCAGCGCGAGCACTTCCGACGGATGGCCGATGCGGCGCCAGGAAATATCGGTGACGTGCAGCAGGCCGTCGATGCCGCCCATATCGATGAACGCGCCGTAATCGGTGATGTTTTTCACAATGCCGTCGAGTATCTGGCCTTCGGCGATCTTGCCGAGCAGCTCGTTGCGTTGCTCGACGCGCGACTCTTCCAGCACGGCGCGGCGCGATACCACGATGTTGCCGCGCTTGCGGTCCATCTTGAGAATCTGGAACGGCTGCGTGATGTGCATGAGCGGGGTGACGTCGCGGATCGGGCGGATGTCGACCTGGCTGCCGGGCAGGAAGGCCACGGCGCCCTGGATGTCCACCGTAAAGCCGCCTTTGACGCGGCCGAAGATGACGCCGCTGACGCGCTCGTTGTTGGTGCAGGCTTTTTCCAGCTTGATCCACGATTCCTCGCGCAACGCCTTTTCGCGCGACAATACGGCTTCGCCGTTTTTATTTTCGATTTTTTCGAGATAGACTTCGACTTCGTCGCCGGCGCGTATTTCGGCGTCGCCGCCGACGGTGAATTCGCGAAGCGGGATGCGGCCTTCCGATTTCATGCCGACATCGACGATGACGGTATCTTTTTCGACGGCGATGACGATGCCCTTGATGACCGAGCCTTCGTTCTTGCCGGATTTTTTCTGCGATTCCTCGAATAATGCGCCGAAATCTTCTATGTCCATATCTGGTAATTTTGCTGCTGCTTGAGCCATGGTGTTGCTTTCTGTTTTCGCCATAGGGGTTGCCCGTGATGACAAAGGGATGCGAAATACCGGCGGTTATTTCTGGTTAAAAACAGATATTTCAAAGAGATAAGCCGCCGCCTACCTCTGCTATCGGTTAAATAGGGGGCTATTTGTAGCGATAAATCCGCGCAAATCAAGTGGTTTCTTGGGTTTTACAGCGGGTTTGACAGCAGGTAGTAAAAAGTGGTAAAATACGCTAAAAGGGAGCAAATTATGTCTATATCCGTTAAACTATCCGATGAATTGATCGAGAAAGCTAAGCGTTACGCCGCCGTGCAAAGCCGCTCTATTCCCAAGCAAATCGAGCATTGGGCGCGCATCGGCCGCATTGCCGAGGAAAACCCGGATTTGCCGTATGAGTTTATAGAAGAGCTATTGCTAGCAATGGAAGAAGAAGATGGGGCGCCTTTTACATTTGGGGCATGATGCGATATGCATATTATCCCAAAACTCTCCGTTGAAAAGACAATCAAGAAATTCACAAAGCAGCAGAAGCTGGAATTCGATAATATTGTAAAAATAATAATAACCGATCCTTTGGGCGGGGTTACCAAGCGTGGTGATTTAGCCGGGTTGCGTATTTATAAATTCAAACTCAACAATCAATTGATGCTATTGGCTTATATTTATAATGAAGCACAAAATACGCTTCATCTTCTAAAGCTGGGCCCACACGAAAATTTCTACCGCGATTTGAAGCATTAATTTGGTATCTTCCCGGCAATGATCGCGCAGGCCTTGGCGAATACCTCGCTGGCGTCCAGGGTCGAGGTGTCCATGATGATGGCGTCCGCCGCCGGTTTCAGCGGGGCGATTGCCCGTTTTTCGTCGCGCTCGTCGCGCTCGCGCAAATCTTCCAGCACCGATTCGAACACCACCTCGATGCCTTCGCCCTGCAATTCGCGGTGGCGGCGCTTGGCGCGGGCGTAGAGCGTGGCGGTGATGAAAAACTTGAACTGCGCGTTTGGGCAGACCACCGTGCCGATATCGCGCCCGTCAAGCACCGCGCCTTTTTTGCCTTTGGCGAAGTTGCGCTGGAATTCCAGCAACGCGCCGCGCACTTCCGGATAGGCGGAAACGATCGATGCCGCTTGCCCGATGCGTTCCTGGCGCAGGCGAGGGTTGGCGAGGTCTTCGGCGTCAATCGCCTCCGCCGCATGCATGGCTTCCTCGCGGTCATGCGGGTCTTTTCCCGAATAGACCAGCTTCATGCCCACCGCGCGGTACAGGCTGCCCGTATCCAGATAATCGAGGCCGAAATGCTCGGCGATGCGCCGCGCCAGCGTGCCTTTGCCGGAGGCGGCGGGGCCGTCGATAGCCACTATGAGTGGCGTATCCACCGAAGCCTTGGCGCAGGTGGATGGCGGCGTAATTTTCGCGCCCAACCCATTCATCAGCTCGACGAAATTCGGGAAGCTGGTTTTGATAGCAGCGGCATCGTCCACCGTGATCGGCTCTTGGCTTGCCATGCCCATCACTAAAAAACTCATGGCGATGCGGTGGTCGAAATGCGTTTTCACCGCCCCGCCGCCGCGCACATTTCCGCCGCGCACAAATAAACTATCGCCCTCGGCGCGGGCGGTCACGCCGCAAACAGCCAGCGATTGCACGATGGCGGCCAGCCGGTCGCTTTCCTTTACGCGCAATTCGCCAAGCCCGTGCATGACGGTTTCGCCCTCGGCGAATGCCGCCGCCACCGCCAGTATCGGGTATTCGTCGATCATCGACGGCGCGCGGTTTGCCGGCACTTCCACGGCTTGCAGCTTGCTATGCGTTACCTCGATGTCGGCGATTTTCTCGCCGGCGACGACGCGCTCATTGCGAAACGCGATGGTGCCGCCCATTTCTTCCAACGTGACGAACAGGCCGGTGCGCAACGGGTTGACGCAGACATTGCGGATGATGATATGCGAGCCCGGGCAGAGGAGAGCGGCCACCGCGAGAAAGGCGGCGGAAGAGGGGTCGCCGGGCACCTGGATCTCGCGGTCGGCTTGCAAAACCGCTTGCTTACCGGCGAGGGAAATGATCCGCGTACCGTCTGGCTGCACAGCGATGTCGACGACAAAGCCCAGATGCCGCAGCATGTTTTCCGTATGGTCGCGGCTGCGCGCCCGCTCGATGACGGTGGTTTTCCCGGCGACGTTCAGTCCCGCGAGCAGGATCGCCGATTTCACCTGCGCCGAGGCAACCGGCAGCTCATAGCGTATCGCCTGTGCCTTGTCCGTGCCGATCACCGCCAGCGGCATGCGGCCGTTTTCGCGCGCCGTCACGGTTGCGCCCATCTGCGACAACGGCACGATCACCCGCGCCATCGGCCTGGCGCGCAGGCTTTCGTCGCCGGTGAAAAACGTGGTGAAAGGATAGGGGGTGACAAGCCCCATCAGCAGCCGGGCGCTGGTGCCGGAATTGCCCATGTCGAGCACATCCTTGCTTTCCTTCAGGCCGCCGGCGCCGACGCCCGCGACTTCCCAGCGGCCGGCCGATTTGCGCGTAACGACAACGCCAAGCCGCGCCAGCGCCTTCGCCGTCGCCAACACGTCGTCGCCTTCGAGAAGGCCGGAAATCTGCGTGGTGCCTTGCACCTGCGACGCCAGCATGAGCGCGCGGTGCGAAATCGATTTATCACCGGCCACCGCCACATCGCCGGAAATTCTGTCGGCCCGGGATGAGCTTAGGGGACAGGGCGTTTTGTCAGTCATCGTAGCTGCAATACCAGACATGTTTTCTCTCAACGGCGAAATCGGGGCACAGATAAGCACGGGAGAGGACGAAAATACTATATAGCCCGGCCAGGATCAGCGTGTAGGCAATGACCCAGAAAAACGTGCTGGTCGCCTGGCCTTTGAGGAAATTGGTCAGCTGGCGCGCCAGCCCGTCCGGCTTGCGGTTTCTTTCCTGCTTTTTATATTGCTGGAAAAGCGCCTGCTGGGCAACGGTAGGACCGGCGCCAAAAATATCCTCCGTGATTGGCTTTGACTGCCGTTTTTGCGACTGGCGCAATGGGGCCGGGGGCTGGTAGTCAGGGGTGGAAACAGGGTGGGCCACGAGCTCGCTTTCCGCCGCGATATCGATTACTATCCTTTTGTCTTTACTTAACTTATTAGGGCTTGAAAAGGAGAGGCGATAGGAATTGCCACCGTCATCTTGCGCCGTGATGGCGTCCATATCCAGCTTGATGCGTTTGAGGCCATGCGCATAGGCCAGGGCGGAGCGCAGATTTTGGTCGAGATGAGGGGTATTTTCCGGCGGCGTGACATAGAGTTTTGCGCCCGAATCCTGCGGGTAAATCTTGGCGTCGAAACCGTGCGCAATCAGCACGTCAAAAGCAATCGCAGCCTCGGCGGCATCGTCCAGGAAGAAAACGCTCTGGAAATCCTTACCCGGCAGCATCTCCACCTGGGTGCAAATCGCCGCTAAAATTTCCCCTATTGCCTCGGTCGTTTTGGTCATCTTATTATCGTATAATATATATTATGGAAATAATGGGTGGTATTTGGCGCATAACGGCTATTTTCCCGGCAATAACTCTTCTATGGCGCCGGCGATTTTACC
>JAGVLW010000017.1 GCA_020054105.1 Alphaproteobacteria bacterium
ACCGCCGCCAGCAGCGACACCGCCTTTAACGCGATCGCCGAGCGCGTGCCGTCATTGTTGGTGCTCGATATCTGGCTGCAAGGCAGCGAGCTCGACGGGCTGGGCATTCTGGAAATGGTCAAGAAAAAATACCCGCACATGCCGGTGATTATGATCAGCGGCCACGGCAATATCGAAACCGCCGTGTCGGCCATCAAGATGGGCGCGTATGATTTTATCGAAAAGCCGTTTAAGGAAGACCGGCTGCTGCTGATGGTGGCGCGCGCGCTGGAAAATTCGCGCTTGCGCACCGAGAATCTGGAATTGCGCACGCGCGGCAAGCCGGAAATGCAGCTCAACGGCACGTCGCAAGCCATCCAGCAAATCCGCCAGGCCGTGGAAAAAATCGCGCCGACCGCCAGCCGCGTGCTCATCACCGGCGCACCCGGCACCGGCAAGGAAATGCTCGCGCGCATGATTCACGCGAAGTCGATGCGCTCGAATGCGAATTTTGTGGTGATGAATGCGGCGGGCCTCACGCCCGACCGCGTCGAGGCCGAGCTGTTCGGCGTCGAAGACACCAATCCCACCGGCGGCGCCGAGAAGCTCGGGCTGTTCGAGCGCGCCCATAACGGCACGCTGTTTATCGACGAAGTCGCCGACATGCCGATGGAAACGCAAGGCAAGGTGTTGCGCGCGCTGCAGGAGCAAAGCTTCACGCGCATGCGCGGCAACCGCCGCGTCGAGGTGGATGTGCGCGTCGTCGCGTCGAGTAACCGCGATCTGGAATCGGAAATCGGCGCCGGCCGCTTCCGCGAAGAGCTCTATTACCGCCTCAACGTCGTGCCCATCCGCATGCCGTCGCTCAAGGATCGCCGCGAGGATATTCCCGAGCTATGCCGCTATTTCCTGAAACGCTCGTCGGAAATGGCCGGGCTTTCCAGCCGTGAGTTATCGGACGAAGCGATCGTCATGCTGCAGGCCTATCACTGGCCCGGCAACGTGCGCCAGCTTCGCAACATGATGGAATGGCTGCTCATCATGGCCACCGAGAGTAAAGAACCGATTCTATCCGGCGAATTGCCGCCGGAGATTTTAAGCTCGAACCCGGTGCTCGCCCGCCCGGAAACCAACGCCGACATCATGTCGATGGCGCTGCGCGAGGCGCGCGAGCTGTTCGAGAAGCAATATCTCGCCGCGCAGATCGAACGTTTCGGAGGCAACATCTCCAAAACCTCGTCCTTCGTCGGCATGGAACGCTCGGCCCTGCATCGCAAGCTCAAAATGCTCGGCATCAACGCGGCGGACGAGAAAGTCGCTTAGCCCAAAATAGAGCAATAGCCAGCCCGATAAGTGTCATTAGCGAGAGCGCCGCGCCCTCGCGTTCGCCTTTCAGCCAGGGCAGCCTGAGGGTAACGGTATGCTCGCCTTTGGGGACATCGATGGCAAGCAACGCATTACTTTCGCCAATAGTTATGGCCGGGTTATCGGCTATCCAGCCGGGAAAATAAAAGCGCTTGATGGCGATACGCGCCGTATCCGAACGAATGGTTGTCTTCAGCACAATGGTACGGGCAGTCTGCGAGACGAGCGCAACGTCGCCCCTTCCTTCTTCCAACGTTGCCGCTGGCAAGGAAATATAAGACTGGGGCAATTCTCTCGGATTATCGAGCTTGGCTGCTTCGCTCCATGGAGTGCGGTATTCCGGTGCGATAATAATGTTATGCTGAGTAATGTTCCGGCTGTATTTGTCAGAGGCTAGGAAATAATGATAGGAACTGAAATATATTAGCGAACAGCATGCAATCACGCTTGCATAACCATAGAACCCTTTGCTTTTGACATACGGCAACCAGCTTACGACAATAAATAAAACGGCAGGAAGCATTGCGGAAAAAAAACGAAATGGAAATTGCAGGTATTGCAAGGGCGGCAAAATATGCCATATCGGCATTGAAAACTCGGTTGTCATAAAAAAAAGACCACCACATATTATTAGCCAAAACTTGGTGCCCGATGCTTGCCGCCATTTCATACGCCTGGGCAGCTCGACGAAAAAGCCAAGCATTGGCAATATTATAAGAAAAACTCCGAATCCAAATCGAGTGTTATAAAAATTTTGATAATAAACAAGTTGCCCATCGAGAAAATGTTCACTGGTGACAAAGGCTTTATTAGCCACCGCCGGCAATAGATATATTGCGGCCAGTCCAGCGCCCAGCAATCCGGCAAGGAGAGCATAGGTGAAGTAAGTAAACTTGGATTTTTTGGAAAAATGGAATACATACAGACAAGGTATCGCCGCAAACACCAATGTGGTGGGTAGGTGCGTCAATGCCAGCAATGCATAGGAAACCGCCAGTTTCGGCATTGCCCGCCAGCCCGCCTGCGTCATATCGTGCGCGGCTTCGAGCGCAAAAGGTAAAAGCGCCAATGCCCATATATGCGCCAGACCGAACGAAGCATAAATATATAAGATGGTGTAGGGAAAAGTGGCATAAATTAATGCCCCTTGTTCTGCTTCTTTCCTGGGAAAATAGCGCGAAAGCCAGCGATAACTTGTAATGCCAGCAACGAATAAAGCAGGAATGAAGCTCGCAATAACACGGCCGTACCCGTTCGGGTCGATTATTGCAAACGGCTCGAGCAGGCTGCCAGCATAAAATGCTAGAGGCCCGTAAAAAATAAACATCGGGCTGCCCAGCCCGGCGTTGGTATTCATCAGCCAGCGCGGGTAAAGTTCGCCCGACCAAAATTGCTGCGAGAATGCATTTAGCCCGACTCCATAAACGATTAAATCTGTATTGATCGTCCACCATAGTATATTGATGACGAGGAGCGGCGCGATCAGGCTAACTGAAAATACAGATAATTTGATAATAAAGGTACGTGAATAGAGCAAAATTAGCTCTTAGACAATTTACGCACTTCGCGTTCGACGACGCGCTCGACGATGGCCGGCAGGTTGGTGTCGAGCCATTCTTTCATCATCGGCCGCAGCATGGCCGCCACCATATCCTCTACCGTGGTGCCGGAGCTGAAAACCGGCGAAGGCGTAATTTGCAGCGGCGGCAAGGGCGGCTCGGTGGATTCCATTTTCTTGAAGGTGGTGGCGACCGCCGTGGCGGCCTGCGCGGAAAGCAGCGAATCTTCGGGCAGGTTCATCGCGCGGGCGGCGGGCTTGGGCGCAGCGGCCGGCGGTTGCCCCAGCGCATTGTCGATGCTGGCCAGCACGTCGACCGCGGGCCCGGCGGAAGCGGCGGCCTGAGGCGCCGGCTCCGGAGTGTTTTCTGTAAGGCTCATCACGCTACCATCGTCTTTGACCACTTCGGTGAGTTCCAATACGTCAGATCCCGGCACCGTTTCATCGGCGCCGTTAGCGGCAGGCTTGGCGGCGTCGGCGGTTTTGCTTTCGTCGCCGTCTTCGGCGATGATTTTGCGAATGGATTGCAGGATTTCCTCCATCGACAAGTCTTCCTCACCGCCCGCGCCTTGCGATTTTGCGCCAATTTTCTTTGCGCCTTCCTCCATGCCTTAATTCCTATCCACAAAAGATTTGGACGTCCCCAGGAGGGAACATACAACATATAGTATTAAAAAACTATTATCAAAATCCAATCAACTTATATTTAACATCATCATAATGTTCTTTGGCGTCGTAAGGGACGACCGGAAGCTGCAAATCCTGTGCGGTGAGCCGGCCCACGGCGGCAAGCAAAGCGTATGCCACGCGCTTTTCCTCGGCATGCGCTTTCACCAGATTGACCCTGGCGACAAACAGTTCCTGTTCGGCATTGAGCACGTCGAGAACGGTGCGCTCGCCGAACTCGTTTTCCTGCTTTACGCCCTCAAGCGCCAGCTCCGCCGCCACGGTCGCTTCCTGGTTCGAGGCGATCACCGCCCGCGCCGTCTGGTAATCCTGCCAGGCGCGCGCGGCGTTTTCCACCACGGCATCGCCGGCATCCAGGGCATTATATTTTGCCTGCTGCGCCTGGTTTTCGGCCTGGCGGATGCGCGACCATTCGGCGCCGGACTGGTAAAGCGGGATGCTGACATTGAGCGTGACTTCCTGGCCGCTGAAAGTGCGCACGCCGCTGGCGCTGCCGCCTTCGTTCCTTTCGGCGAGCGCGGTGACGCTCACGTCCGGGAATAATCCGGCGGTTCGCGAATCGATGTCCGAGCGCGCGGCTTTCTCGAGGAATTTGGCGGTTTCCAGCAGCGGATGCGCGATTTGCGCCGCCTGCGCCGTGTCATTGGCGTCGGCGGGCAGGTTGTCGGGCAACGGCGGCAGATCCAGCACCGGCGGCGCATCGTAGCCGATGGCGCGCTTGAAACCGGCGCGGGCGCTTTCATAATCGCCGAGCGCGCGCCGCTC
>JAGVLW010000059.1 GCA_020054105.1 Alphaproteobacteria bacterium
AGACAGAATTATTCCCGCCGCCGAGAAAGCCTATTCGCTGTCGCGCCAGGGCTATCAGGCGGGAAAATTCCCCTATCTCGAAGTGCTCGATGCGCAGCGTACACTGGTGGAAGCGCGCGCGCAGTACAATGAAAGCCTCAAAGATTATCACAGCAAACGCGCGGAGGTCGAGCGTTTGACCGCGAAGAATCTCCCTGCGTCTAACCAAAAGGAAGAAACCGATGCTGAGTAAACGTAGTTTTATTATTATACTGCTGCTGGCGCTTGCGGGCGGCGGATATTATTTCATGCGCGATCCTGCGCCGGAAAATCCAGCTAAAGAAGAACAAAAGGCCGAGGCTGGTCCTGGCCAAGAGGAAAAGGCCGAAAAGCCGGGCCATGACGAAGGCGGAAAAGAAGAAGCGGGCCATGAGGAAGCACCGGCGGATAGTGCCGAGATTCCCAAGAATATCGCCGATTCCGCAGGTATTAAGACCGAAACTGTCGGTAGCGCCAATATCGCTGAACTTATTACCCTGACCGGGCGCATCACGCTCAATCAAAATACCACTGCCCAGGTCAAAGCGCGCTTTCCCGGCATCGTGCGCGAAGTGAAAAAAGGCCAAGGTGAAGCGGTGAATGCCGGTGACGTGCTGGCAATGGTTGAAAGCAACGACTCCTTGCAAATCTACCCTGTGAAAGCGCCGATCAGCGGCGTGATCCTGGTGCGTAATACGAATATCGGCGACGTAGCGGGCGATTCGCCGATGTTCACCATCGCCAATGTTTCGGATGTGTGGGCGGAGTTCCATGTCTTCCCGCGTGATATCGACCGCATCAAGAACGGCCAGATCGTGCATGTGACCAGCTTCGAAGGCCAGCACACCGGCCAAGCGCCGATCACTGTGTTGTCGCCACTGGCCGAATCCTCCAGCCAAACAGTGGTGGCAAGGGTGACGCTCGACAATACAGAGAGCTCATGGAGATCAGGCATGACGGTGCGTGGCGATGTGGCGGTGAATGAAAAACAAGTGCCGCTCGCCGTCAAAACATCGGCTATTCAACGCATGGAAGGCAAAAGCGTGGTATTCGCGCAGGAAGGCGATCGCTATGTCATGCGCCCGATTAAAACGGGTTTAAGCGATGAAGAATGGACGGAGGTAAAGGAAGGTTTGCAGGCGGGCAATACCTATGTCAGCGAAAACAGCTTCATGATTAAGGCGGATATCGGCAAAGCCGGTGCCGAACATGAGGACTAAAATGGCCGCAAACCTGGCTATTCTTTGCTACGGCGCGCGTCTACCCATTTGCCGCATACGCCCTCTCATGCTGGTGACGCTGCTGGTACCCGTCTTGATCTTCGGCAATACAAGCTGGTCGGAAGAATCAATCGTTCATATAGCAATGGTGTGGAGCGGTTACCTGTTGGCGATTGTTGGCGCATTCACGCACATTTATTCTTCAGTATTCATCAGCCGGGGAGAGCTTGCGACCGGCGGTCCTTATTCCGTAATGCGGCATCCGCTTTATGCGGGATTGTTTGTTACGATGACAGGCATCGGTCTGCAAACCGCCAGCTTATCGCTGACGGCGTTACTGTTGGTGGTTGGCGCTTTATGTTGCATCTATCACGCCTCCGAGGAGGAATCGCAGCTGGTGCGCCTGCATGGGGAACGCTACCGGAAATATCAGGCACGTGTCCCTGCATGGCTGCCCCGCTTTAGCCTGTGGGATGAGCCGCAGGAGATTATGGCTAACCCACGCCTTCTCTTGAAAGCCATGCTGCTCAATGGAGCGCTGCTATTGTTCTATCCATTTATTGAAATTTTGCATGCACTTCATGCATCGGGCATGTTGCCCAGTTTTTTTTCATACTTATAAAAACGCGAGAATAACATGATCGAACGTATCTTAGGATTTTCCCTCCATCACCGCTACCTGATCGCGCTGCTCACCGCTGCGATAGCCGCATTTGGGCTGTATTCCCTTAAAAGCCTGCCGATTGACGCGGTGCCGGATATCACGAACGTGCAGGTGCAGATCAACACCACCGCGCAGGCGCTTTCTCCGATGGAAATTGAAAAACAGGTGACGTTTCCGGTGGAAACGGCGCTGGCTGGTATTCCAGGATTGGATAATACACGCTAGATCTCGCGCAACGGCTTTAGTCAGGTAACCGCTGTTTTCCACGATAATGTCGATATTTATTTCGCCCGCCAACAAGTAGGCGAGCGTTTAGGCGAAGCCAAGGAATCTTTACCCGCTGGTGCCGATCCGGTGATGGGCGCGATTTCCACCGGTCTGGGTGAGATTTACATGTGGACGGTGCGCTATACCCACCCCAAGGGCGAAGGCGCGGAAGTGAAGGACGGCGAACCGGGCTGGCAGGGCGATGGCACCTATCTGACGCCCGAAGGCACAAAATTAAAAGGCGACATGGAGCTTGCCTCCTATCTGCGCACGGTGGAGGACTGGATTATCCGCCCACAGCTTAAAGGCGTCCCAGGTGTTGCGGGTGTGGATGGCATAGGTGGCTATGTGCGCCAGTACCATGTGCAGCCTTATCCTGAAAAACTGGTGGCGCTCGGTTTGAGCTTTAGCCAGATCGTGGAAGCACTGGAGAAGAACAATCAAAGCGTCGGCGCGGGCTACATCGAGAAAGCCGGTGAAGCCTATGTGGTACGTCTCGATGGACGTATCAGCACGGCAGAGGAGATTGGCAATATCGTCGTCACCACGCGGCGCGGTGTGCCGGTCTATATGCGCGATATCGCGGAAGTGGGTATCGGCAAGGAGCTGCGCACAGGATCTGCTTCGGAAAACGGCCAGGAAGTGGTGGTCGGAACGGCGCTGATGCTGATCGGCGCCAACAGCCGCACCGTATCGGAAGCGGTGGATACGAAACTTAAGGAAATCATCAAATCTTTACCGCCAGGTATTGAAGCCAAAACGGTGTTGAACCGCACCAACCTTGTCAATCGCACCATCGGCACGGTGGAAAAAAACCTGACCGAAGGCGCGCTGCTGGTTATTGCCGTACTATTTCTAGTGCTGGGTAACATCCGCGCCGCGATGATTACGGCGCTGGTAATCCCCATTTCCATGCTGATGACGTTTATCGGCATGATAAAGCTCAGCATCAGCGGCAATTTGATGAGCCTCGGCGCGCTCGATTTCGGTTTGATCGTCGATGGGGCGATTATCATCACGGAAAACTGCCTGCACCGATTATCGCATGCGCAAGCCCATTACGGGCGGGTACTGACACTCAAGGAGCGCCTGCATGAGGTGATGCTCGCAGGCAAGGAGATCGTCAAGCCGATCGTCTTCGGACAGGCCATTATCATTATGGTATATGTGCCGATGCTTACTTTCACCGGCGTTGAAGGCAAGATGTTCGAGCCGATGGCGATTACCGTCATCCTGGCGCTGGTTGCCGCCTTCGTCCTTTCCATCACTTTCGTTCCGGCGATGATCGCCATCTTCGTCAAAGGCAAGGTGAAAGAAGGCGAAGGCGCGATGATGGATAAAGCCAAGCAGATGTATGTTCCTTGGCTTGAGCGTTCGCTGGCGCGGCCATTTTTCACCACTGGTGTTGCCGTGGGATTGTTCGCGCTTGCGCTGGTGGCGTTCAGCTTCCTGGGCCGCGAATTCATCCCGACATTGGATGAGAAGGATATGGCGATGCAGGCGCTGCGCATCCCCAGCACCTCGCTGACGCAATCGCAATCCATGCAGTTCGAGGTGGAAAAGGCGGTCAGCAGCTTCAAGGAAGTCGCATTCGTGTTCGGCAAAACCGGCTCGGCGGAAATGGCGTCCGATCCGATGCCGCCGAATGCCACCGATACGTTCATTATTTTAAAGGATGTGGAAGAATGGCCAGATCCAAAACTGCCCAAAGCGGAGCTGATCAAGCGCATCGAAGAAGCCGTGCGTAAAGTACCAGGCAATAACTACGAATTCACCCAGCCTATCCAAATGCGCTTCAACGAATTGATCGCCGGTGTGCGCGGCGATGTGGCCGTGAAGGTGTACGGCGACGATTTCGCCGTGATGGGTAAAACCGCAGGCGAAATCATGAAGGTATTGCAAACTGTGCCGGGTGCTGCAGACGTGAAAGTGGAACAAACCAGCGGCTTACCGTTCATGGAAATCAAGCTGGATCGTGACGCCGTTGCGCGCTACGGCCTTAATGTCAGCGATGTGGTGGATGTGGTGGCAATCGCTGTAGGTGGCCGCGAGGCCGGGCTGGTATTCCAGGGCGATAGGCGCTTCGATATATTGGTGCGTTTGCCCGACAATCTGCGCAGCAGTATGAAGGTTATCGAAAACCTGCCAATATTGCTGCCGGATGAAAGCGACAATGCGGATGAAAAGGAAAATCTGCCGCATAGCCGTCCGCGTTATCTGCCATTGAAGGAAGTCGCCACGCTCAATGTGACGGACGGCCCCAATCAGATCAGCCGTGAGAATGGCAAGCGTCGCATGGTGGTACAGGCCAACGTGCGCGGGCGCGATATCGGCTCGTTTGTCACCGAAGCGCAGAGCAAAATGGATGCGCAGGTGAAAATACCCGCCGGTTATTGGGTGGAATGGGGCGGGCAGTTCAAGAACCTCAAAGAAGCCAGCGACCGCCTGATGGTCGTGGTGCCTGCCTGCTTCTTCTTCATTTTCCTATTGCTGTTCATGGCGCTTAATTCCGTCAAACAAGCGTTGCTGGTCTTCAGTGGCATCCCGCTTTCGGTCATCGGCGGTGTATTCACATTGCTGGTCCTGGGCATGCCGTTTTCAATCTCGGCGGGCGTCGGCTTTATCGCGCTCTCCGGTATCTCGGTACTGAATGGTCTGGTAATGGTCAACAGCATCAACCAGCTCGTGCAGGCGGGCATGCCGCAAGAGCAAGCGGTGCGCGAAGGTACGTTGAACCGTCTGCGCGCCATGATTATGGCGACCGTGGTTCCGTCGCTAGGCTATGTGCCGATGGCGCTCTCCCACGGTGCGGGCGCGGAAGTGCAAAAGCCGCTGGCCGTAGTCGTGATCGGCGGTCTGATCGCTGCCACCATTTTGACGCTGCTGGTGATACCGGCGCTCTACAACCGCTTCAATCTCGGACGTGAAATCGAGCATGAAGAATTATAAAACCTCTTAACTCACAACAAGGAGACTATCTATGACTGCCAAACTTTTGCTTTCCACACTTGCCACCGCCGCAGTGCTTTTTGGTGCCCCCGCTTACAGCGCGGATGAAAAAGCGCATGCCGATGGTAAGGCGCATGTGAAGTGCGATCCCGCTAAAGATAAAGACTGCAAGGATGAGCACAAGGCGGGCGATAAGCACGACGATAAGGAAGGCAAAGGCCATTCCGAAAAAGAAGATCACGGCAAAGACGAAATGAAGAAATAACTCCCCCTGTTTTTCCTGCGGCGCAGTTCACGCCGCGCCGCAGGAGGGATGGTTAAGGAATGAAAGAGAACACACTATGCAGGTACGGAATTATGTAACCATTGCGCTTGCCTTTAGCATCGCCCTGGGCTTCGCTCAGCCCAGCGCCGCCGTGGACATAAGCGCCCTGAAAGCGGAAATGCCCGGCGACAAAGCTCTTGGCAAGGTTTCCGCACCGGTGACATTGATTGAATACGCCTCGCTTTCCTGTTCGCACTGCGCGGCGTTTCATTACAAAGTGTTACCCACTATCCAGAAGGAATATATCGCTACCGGCAAAGTCCGTTATATTTTCCGCGACTTTCCGCTGAACGGCGCGGCGCTTTTCGCCTCACTGGTAACGCATTGTTCCGCTCAGCAAGGCGGCGATGAGAAATACTTTGCCGTGCTGAAAGACATTATCGAGCAGCAAAGTATCTGGACCCAAAGCGGCAGCTCCAGGGCAAGCCTGCTGCTGATTGCCACCGGGCAAGGCATCGATGGCAAAAAACTCACCGCCTGCATCGATGAGGATAAATTGCTGGAAGATCGAATCATAGCAGGCCGCAAGGACGCTACTGAACAGCTTGGCGTCAAAAAAACGCCCGCCTTCCTCGTCAATGGGGAATTGGTAGAGCAAATGAACACCCCGGCGGATGCGCGCAAAGCGCTCGATGCCGCATTGGCTAAAGCAGCACAGAAACCAGCAAATGGCAGCAGCACTAAAGGAGCAAAACCATGAAACACGTCATCGCCCTATTGATGATCGGCGTAGGCTTAAGCGCCTGCACCATCGAGCAGCAAGGAACTGAGCTGCAAAGCGAATTCCATCCGCCGCTCACTTATCCGCAATGGAAAACCGAGCAGTATAAAACGCAATCCGGGCAACCCGTCTGCGTCGTCACCTCCGGCTATAATGGCCTAACTGTGGCGCTGCGCCGGAAGGAAGACAATACTCTTGGCGTGTCGGTAAAAGGCGAGCGCAAGCTGACGCCGGGCATGGATTTCAGTGTCAACGTCAACGGCAATCACTACCGCACCAGCCAGGAATATTTCTCGGCAAGCGAGTCGGCGCGTCTGGCGGATGATCTAAGCGCGGGCGGCAAAGCCTATTTCGAATGGTCGCAGCCGCATGGCCGTCATCATGGCGTGCTGCGCAACAGCACTATCGTGAAACTGGAAGACTTTAAGCCGCAATTTGATGCATGTAAACGTCAACTAGGATGATTGTATGAAACATCTTTATCAGCTTATGGTTTTAGCAGCGTTAGGAATCACGCTCAGCGCCTGCGCCGATACTCCCACACCAACAACACAGCATACCGAGACCACTGACCCAAAAGCTGAAAAAAAATCTTCAAAAAATCGGCCCGACTCTGCAGAGACTATCGTATTTCCCAAAGCCGGAAAAATTATGGCTCCTTCAGATAATTCACTGCTGTGTCCACCGGAATACAGTGGCAGATCACGACCTATACGTGGTTGTTATTAGGGAAATGGACATATGAAACACATCTTACTGCTAATCCCGCTGGTATTTGTCGGTGCTCCGGTCGCGGCGGAACCGATGAAATCACAGATCTTTGAAGGTTATCAGCGTCCGCCCAAGCAGCCGCCCGCTATGGGTTATGTTACTGAGGATGGCAAACGCTACGGCACCTGTAAGAATTATCACCACCGCCCGCATCGCCATTGTAAGGAACGCGTGCCATTGCCAAAACCGAAGGCTGCTCCAGCGAAGCCTCCGGTCCAAGAAAAACCCGCTGATGCTAAAGTTATTAGACCTTAAGGATCTGCCGCAGAAGGAATGAGCGTATGAAACAGTTTTCAAGTTTCCTTGTCGCATGTGTTACCGCAATCGCCTGGCTGTCGGTAAGCGCGATGGCCGAGCCGATGTCGTCTCAAAGCAACCAGTTTGCCTCGCCAATGGAGCGTGCCGATGTGCTGGAGCATAACGGCACTTGTAAGAATAAGCACCGCCTACGTCACAATGGCAAGTACCGTAAACATTGCAAAGAGCAACACGGCGTCGAACTGAAAAAAAAGTGAATGTCTTACCTATCAACGATGAGGAAAAACCTATGAGATACTTTAAGCGATTTTGTATTCTTGCCACATTGGGAATGATGCTCGCCGCCTGCACGGCGCAACCTGAGCAGACGCTTTCAGAAAAACTGGAAGGAAAAACGCCGGAGGAGCGCCAGGAAATACTGCGCCTGGCATGCCTCAATGAAGCCGAGCATACGGGCAATAAACCCCGCCGCGCGACCACTGGCCACCGCAGCCACCGGCATGGCGACAGCGTGCAAACCAAGCGTATGAAGGATATCTGCCGTGAGATGACCGACAACTATGCACAAAAGGAGTGAGCTATGCGCATCAAACCCTATTTGCTGATTCCCGTTGCGGTATTGAGCTTAAGCGCTTGCGTCAAAGCGCCCACATTGGAAGAGCGCCTTGCCGATAAAACAGGCGCGGAGCGTGAAAAGGAAGCCTATCACGCCTGTCTTGAACGCGCCCGCTATCCCGTTCCTGGCGGGCACACAGGCGGCTATATCGGTCACGAAACCCGCATGTGGTCGATCTGCGACGCCATGCACGAAACCAACCTACAGGAGAATGACCATGCAGCACGTTAAACCTTTAATTTTTGGATTGTTGATGGCGGCTGCGCTTGGCGGATGCACCGTCAGCTACCGCGAAACCCTGGAGCAAAAACTGGAAGGCAAAAGCCCCAGCGAGCGGCGCGCCATTCTTGCCCAGGAATGCGGCCAGGAAATCCAAAAAGGATTGAAGCCGGAGCATGAAGCTAATGTGCGGCATTTCGAGAAAATGAAGCAAATCTGCGAAGAGATGACCGGACAAAAAGTTAATGCTCCACTTCCTCCCGCCGGTAAGCCGTGACCAATCATAGCCCTGCAAAAAACATCAATGCCCGCCGTCTTACCATCGCCCTATGCTTAACCGGCTCGTTTCTTATTGCCGAAGTGGTGGGCGGCATCATGACCGGAAGCCTGGCGCTGCTTTCCGATGCAGCGCATATGCTGACCGATGTGATGGCGCTGGTCATCGCCCTGCTTGCCATCAAGATCGGCAGCCGTCCCGCTGATTTGAAACGTACCTATGGCTACCGTCGCCTTGAAATCCTGGCGGCAGCGCTGAATGCCGCTGTACTGTTCCTGGTGGCGTTTTACATTATGTATGAAGCCTGGCAACGCTTCCAGAACCCGCCAGCAATCGCCACCACCGGCATGCTGGTTATCGCGGGCATCGGCCTGGCGGTGAAGCGCTCGAAGCCGCTTAAATTTTACTCCCCAGGTCAAGGCCGGATGGCGAAACGCTGTCCGGCCTCTTTTTTTTAGTGATTCACTTAAAAGCAAAACGCCCGTTTTTTTTGGCGATGAGCATAGGTTTTCCCAGCGTTTCAGCGGATGACACCTTTTTCCTGTTGGTGGAGCGATTTGCGCTAAACAGGGAGATTTCGGGGTTTAGAGGGGTGAAACCTTGCATAAAACCGGGTCAAACTTGAAAATTCCAGGGGTCGAAATTCACTTATCGAGCAAAAAAAGACGGCGGAAGGATGTGAGCCTTCCGCCGCAAGTGAATAACAGGGAGGATACAATCGGGCATAAAAAAAACCCGGCGGATGCCAGGTCGCTACGCGTAAGTTTCCGATTATGCCTAGAATGTAGCTAACGGCGTGACGCCATGCAAGAGATTTTTTCATTTATTCAATAACTTAGCAAGTTTGCAAAGAATGGCCTGTCTTTGAGTGTACCAAGCTAATATTATATTATCCTTGCTTTTTGAACAATGAATCATCAAAATACGAGAATGACCTTACCACGCCATGATCTCCATCGCCATGTTGAGCATGCGCTGACACGCAATCCTGTGGTGTCGCTGATCGGCCCGCGTCAGTGTGGAAAGACGACCTTAGCGCGCGCCATTGGCAAAGCACAACAAGCGACGTTCTTTGACCTTGAGCATCCGGTGGATGCTACCCGCCTTGAGCAGCCGCTCACTGCGCTGGAACATCTGCAGGGGCTGGTAGTGATCGACGAAGCGCAGTTGCAGCCTGCTTTATTCTCGGTGTTGCGCGTCCTGGCCGATCGTCATCCGCTGCCGGCGCGGTTCCTGCTGCTGGGGAGCGCTTCGCCGGATTTAGCCAGCAATATTTCGGAATCGCTCGCGGGCAGGATTCACTTTGTGCATATGTCCGGCTTTAATTTAAGCGAAGTCGGGAACGAGCAGTGGCGGCAGCTCTGGCACCGTGGCGGCTTCCCGCGCTCGTTTCTCGCGGATACGGATGAGGATAGCTTTAAATGGCGTGAGGATTTTATCGCTACGTTCCTGGAGCGTGACTTGCGCCGTCTCGGAGTGATGGTGTCACCGGAATCGCTGCGGCGGCTCTGGATGATGGTCGCGCATTATCACGGCCAGGTGGCAAAATTTTCCGAGATTGGGCGCTCCCTGGGCGAGAACCATACGACGGTGCGCAGGCATCTGGATATTCTCACCGGCGCATTGGTGCTTCGCCAGCTTCATGGCCGGGCTTAGATGCTGGTCGCGTTGCGCTTCGTGGATTTTTGCCTCGGTGCGCCGCGTGAGTTCGGTGGCGTATTGCTCCGGCGTTAGCGGCGGCGGTGGCGCTCTGCCAAACAATCCGGCCATCATCGCTTCCAGCTCGATTTGCTTTTGCGCCTGCTCGGTCAACTCGGCTAGGGTGATCGGCGGCGGCAGTTTGGGCGGCGTGTTGGCGATTTCCAGCAGGCGCTCCAGCCTAAATAGCGTCAGGCGGCGCAGGCGCATTTCGTCGGCAATCAGTGTTTTAAGCCGCGCCGGGCGGGGAAAGAAATCGCAGCGCGGGTCCGGGTCGTTGCGATGGAGGCCACAGGCTTTTTGAATCAGGTCGAGCGGGATATCCGCCAGATCGGTGAGCGCATCGTGAATCATCATCTTGAAATCGCGCACGTCGCGGTTTTGCATCGGACACCAGACGGATAAGCGCTTGAGCTCAAAGCCAGCTTCGGCAGCGCTGGCGGGCTGAGCCATGCGGCGGGCGGCGCGCACGGCATCTTCCAGCTCACGGTATTTGTCGCTGCTTTTTTCCGCCACCGGCATCGGCCGCAGGCGTGCGCCGTGATAGCCGGCGCTCTCGGCGGCGCGCTGATCGATGGCGCCGATGGCGGTCAGCGGCAGCTTACCGCTCCAGTCAATGTCCGCCGCGTTCATGCACGACTTCAACCAGGGCGTCAGTGAAAGCGTCATGGCCGCTGCGTGGCCGACGCCCAGCGCCGTGAGTGTTTCCGTCATGGGATACCTCCGCGGGTGGATTGTTTTGATAGAATTCGCGTTCCTTCATCGCGTCGGGAATGGCGGTGCGGAAATAGGCCAAGCTGCCGATCGGATGTTTACCTTTGCGCTGCTGGGCGTAAAGATGGCGCAAAAACACCTCTTTGCAGAGATCGAGCGAGGCACCGGCGGCGATAAACTGCGCGGCAATGGTGGCATCCTCGCCATGCGGCCAGGGGCGCGCGAGGTTTGCGCCGTACACCTGGACAACCGCTTCGTCGAACGCGCGTATACCCTAACCAAGCAGCCGAAAGCTCGGCTTACAAAAACCATCGTCGATAACGCGCAACCGGCTGACCGCCGCTACCATATTCAGGACGCGGAAATACCAGGCTTTTCGGTTAAGATTGAACCGAGCGGCTCTAAAATCTATGTTTTGGATTACCGCTCCGGCGGCGGTGGCAGGCGGGCTCCTAAGAAAAGAATAAAAATCGGCAAGCACGGGGTCTTTACCCTGGAACAGGCGCGAGCCAGAGCGAAAGAATATTTGGCGAAAATTGTTTTAGGGGCTGACCCTGCCGAAGAACGCGATGATGAGCGGGGGAAAAACCTGTTTAAGAACGTCGCCGCGCGGTATCTGACGGAATATATCCCGCTCCATAACAAGCCCACCACCGTAAAGGGCAAGAAGCACGTCATGAACGGCGCTATTTTGCCGCATTTTCGGAATATGTATATCGAGGATATCACCCGCAAAGACGTGCAGGAATGGCATGGCAAGCTGCATAAAACGCCGATCAATGCCAACCGGTCGCTTGCGACGCTATCGCACATGATGAGTGTTTGCGAAGATTGGGGATTGCGTGAACAAAATAGAAATCCCTGCCTCGGCATCAAGCGTTACCGGGAAAACAAACGCGAGCGCTATTTGAACGAGAGCGAGCTGCGCCGCCTTATCGAAGTCATCAATCAATGCGAGGAAGATGGCAGCGAAGAACGCGGCATGATGATCTTTTTCCGACTGCTGATTTTTACCGGCGCGCGCCAGGGCGAGTTGCTTACGGCGAAATGGAGTTATGTGAATCACGAGGAAAGCACACTCGATCTTCCAGATTCCAAAACCGGGAAGAAAAAGGTCAATCTCTGCCCTGAGGCGATGGCGGAAATTAGCAAGCTCGAACCCTTGGCAGGGAATCCCTATATCTTTCCAGCTTATTTCATTGGCGTGCCGGAAAAGCTCGGCAGGCATCATTCGCCACCCAATGAAATGTGGCATCGCATTTTGGAGAAAGCGGAAATCAAGGATTTTCGCAAGCATGACCTGCGCCATGCGTTTGCCTCATTCGCTATCATGGCCGGGCTGACGCTGGAGGAAATCGGGCAGCTATTGGGGCATTTGACACCGCAAACCACAAAGCGATATTCGCATCTGGTGGATTCGCACCGAAAGAATCTTAGCAATGCCGTTGGCTCGCAGATCAGCTCAATACTGCAGACGAAAGACGAGAGAGTTGTCAATCTTTCAACAAGAAGGAATAAATAACATGGACGAAGATAATTATCAAAATACCATGCAGGCAATTAAGGCCGTTATGACCGCCGTGAATTCGGTTCAAAAAATTATAATGGCGGGAACGGAATTCGTGATCTTGCCAAAGCAGCAATTTGATGAAATCGTAGCGGTCGCAGAATTGCTTTTCAAGTCAGGGAAAAGACTGAATTATCTTGAACATAAAATTGACCAGGTTCAAATAAAACAAGCAAGTTCCGTTATAGAAGCTGCACAGGCAGACAATAAAAACCCGGATGCGCTGCTTTCCCAGCGGCAAGTTGCAGCGGAATGGGGAATGACAGTAAAAGGGTTAGAAAAATGGAGGGTTAACGGTGATGGCCCGAAATACGTAAAACTTGGGAAAGGCAATAATGCTATGGTGCGGTATAAGCGCAAAGATATTAATGATTTTGTCGATTCATTCACGCGAAAAAATACAACTGAACATACCAATATGAAATCCTAACGTCCCCCATAATTCCCGATTAGACTTTATAGATTCTCAATACTAGCAAGTTTGCTAGAGTATCCAAATAGACGGCACGGCCCCCAGGCCAGCACAAAAATTCACATGGGAGCATAGGGACAGATAGAACCCAGCCTATCTTTTTGATTCGCCTTGAACTATTCGGGAAAATCTGTAACCATAGGGGCAAATAAAAGTGTCTTCGGTAAATGTCTCAAAATCCGGTATCTTCACGGATGTGTCGGTTCGATTCCGACCCGGGGCACCACTTCAAAAACCAATTTCATATGGCTTTTTAATTGGTATTCTGGCCGAATGGGAGCCGAAGAAATCGAATATAAGGAGAATAATAATGAAAAAAAACACGATCTGCCTGTGGTACAACCATGACGCGGAAGAGGCCGCGCGCTTTTACGCCCGAACCTTTCCCGATAGCACGGTCGGCGCGGTGTTTAAGGCGCCGTCCGACTTTCCGGGCGGCAAGGCGGGCGACGTCCTGACCGTCGAGTTCACGGTGTGCGGCGTGCCGTGCATCGGACTCAACGGCGGCGATGCATTCAAGCATAGCGAGGCGTTCTCCTTCCAGATCGCCACCGATGACCAGGCGGAGACCGACCGTTATTGGAACGCGATCGTAGATAACGGCGGCGAGACGAGCGAATGCGGCTGGTGCAAGGATAAATGGGGCCTGTCATGGCAGATCACGCCGCGCGTCCTGACCGAGGCGATGGCCAAGGGCGGCGATGTGGCGAAACGTGCATTTGAGGCGATGATGACGATGCAAAAGATCGATGTCGCCAAGATCGAGGCGGCGGTGCGCGCTAAGGCCGCCTGAGAACATACCGCAACATAGGCCAAAACCCAACCGATTGATTACCAAAATTTTTGTCCGTCATTGCTGCGGCCGGCCATTATCGCATATCTTTATTCGGCATTTTCATATTCTGTTAACAATATGCGGCTAATAATTGTGGGATTTTATTTCTACGGCAACCACAACTTCGAGATGTAGCGTATGGACAACAGTATGGAAAAACGTTCCGCGGAAACCCTGAACGTCATCAAAAGCTCGAACGATTTCGTGGTGCGCAAACGCAACCATGCGGTGATGCAGTGGATGATCGTGTCGCTGTCGATCATCATGATCATCTTAAGCGTCACGGTGATCGTCACCGACCGCCTGACCATCACCTCGGCGCTGTTTACCATCATCGGCATCTCCTGCTGGTACGTCTCCACCCACATGCAGCATAACCGCGACCTGCTCAACGCCACCGAATTTCAAAACGCGCTCTTCGCCTCGGCGCTCAGCATGGGCCACAAATTTTGCATGATCATCACGCGCGACGGCGGCATCATCTATTTCGACCGCCCCTTCCAGGCCACCTTCCCGGAATTCGTGAAACAGCCGGCGCGCTCGTTCGACGTGTTCCTCGACCAGGGCCAGGTCGGCGACGGCGATAAGGAAAAAATCCGCGCCGCCGTCAAGCAGGGCGCCTACGAGAAAATCACCTTCAATATTCGCTGCGCCGGCGGCGAGATCCAGAAAGTCATCATGTCGGTCGAGCCGATCCTGCGCCCCAGCGGCTATGTGCTGCTGCGCGGCAGCGACGGCAGCCAGGCGTAAGCGTTAGGTTAAATCCCTGAATTCCTCGGCGAGCTGCGCGTAAAGCGCGCGCTTGAACGGCACGATGATGCCGGGCAGCTTTTCCATTTCTATCCATTGCCACTGGCAGAATTCCGGATGCGCGGTATTGATGTCGATGTCGGCGTCACTTCCCTCGAAACGCAGCGCGAACCAGCGTTGCCGCTGGCCGCGATATTCCCCGCCCCAGATTTTCGGGATGAGGTCGTCCGGTAAATCATAGTAATGCCATTTCGGGCTTTCGCGCAAAATGCTGGCTTTGTCGGTGCAGATCTCTTCCTGGATCTCGCGCAGCACCGCCTGCTTCGGGCTTTCCCCGACATCGACGCCGCCTTGCGGCATCTGCCAGGCTTCCGCAACCATATCGATGCGCTTGGCGACGAACACCTTCCCCTGAGCGTTGATCAGCATCATGCCGACGCCGTCGCGATAGGGCAATGTCGTCGCGTCTTTACTCATGAAAAACGTAATCTCGCCAGGGCGGAAATGGGGACGAGGATGATGCCTTTTTCCGCAAGACTCTGCGACCACAGGCGCAGCTGCTCGATCGTGATCGGATAGGGCTGCGCGATGCCGATCGCGTAGCCGCGCTTGCGCGCCTGCTGCTCAAGCGCCGTCAGCCTGGTTTGGATGGCATTGGCCGTCAGCTCCTCGTCGATCAGAATATCGCCGACGACGACCGCCGTGCTGCCGGCATCCACCAGCGTCTTCGTTTCCGTCTTATGCGGCTCGCGGCCCATAACCAGCAGCAAACCGCGATTGGCCAGCGACTGCAGCAGCACTTTGAATGCCTCGATATTGCCGGAAAATTTTTCATTCTGCGGCGTAACGAACCCGATATGGGTGCTAAAGCGCGACATGAACCATTGCAGGCGCTGCTCGTTTTCCAGCGGGCCTTTTTCGATCAGAAGCCCATGCGGGCCCGGATCGGTCACCGGGTAATTGCTCGGCTCCAGCGGCAGATCGATCAACGTTTCGTGCGCGGTCAACCGCGAGGCTTTCCCCCAGCCGACGATATCGCGCGCATAGGGCGAGAAGCTGAGCGACATTTCCTCGGGCAGCTTCAGGGCGTTTTCCGCCACGATCCTGTTTTGCCCCAGGCCGGTGATGATGATGGCGATCGCCGGCGTACCGGTGTTGTAGTTCGAAGGCTTGGCGTAATATTTCCAGGGCTTGGTGCCGTCGGTGCCGACGACTGGTAGCACCAATCCCTCATTCGATATTTCCGTCAGGCTTTTATTGACGTCGGGCAAGGCATGGGCCGACGGGGTGAGCGTGGGCGCGCTGGAGAGAATCGGCGCCGCCTCGATCGCTTGCGCCGCTTTGGCTTCTTCCGCGGCGGCTTCAGCTTCAAGCGCGGCGGCTTCAGGGGCGGCCGGTTCAGCAGCGGCCGGCTC
>JAGVLW010000065.1 GCA_020054105.1 Alphaproteobacteria bacterium
AATACCGCCTGCAGCCTGCCGACGTCGCCGCCATCAAGCGCACCGGCGGCAAGCTCGCCGACACGCCGCTGCCGCAGCCGCTCGTGCGCGAAATTTTCCTGCGCCGCATCGGCCAAAGCACGGCGGCTTACATGCTCGCGCCCAATGAATACGCCATCGCCGTCGTCAAAGGCGTCGCCGCCGCCGACGGCGATGATAAGACAACCGTCGCCGCGCTGGAGCAGATTCGCAAAAACCTGGAAGTACGCATGCAAGACGAGCTGATCGAGCAATATATGCGCCATCTGGCGGGCAAATATCCTGTCGAAATCAACCAGGCGGCCCTCGATGCCTTCACGAAAAATGACGGCGAATAAGCCCTCCGCGATCTTTCCTTCCCGCGAGGCTTTCAGCCGGCGTTTCGACCGCGGCCTCTCTCAATTGGTATGGACCAGCCTGCCCGCCGACCTCGATACGCCGGTCGCCGCCATGCTGCGCCTCATGGAGCGCGACAAGCCCTGCTTCCTGCTCGAATCGGTCGAAAAAGGCGAGATTCGCGGGCGCTACAGCGTCATCGGCCTCATGCCCGATGTAATCTGGCGCTGCACGGGCAACAAGGCGGAAATCGCCCATAGCGATGTGATGGATGACAAGCATTTCACCGCGTGCGCAGGCGATGCGCTGGCGTCGTTTCGCGCGCTGTTCGAGGCGTCCAAGATAGACATTCCGGAAGGGCTGCCACCGATGGCCGCCGGGCTCGTCGGCTATATGGGCTATGACATGGTCCGGCTGATGGAACGCCTGCCCGACACTAAATCCGACAGCATCGGCATCCCCGACAGCTGCTACATCCGCCCGAAGCTCATGGTGATTTTCGACGCCGTCACCGACACGATGTTCATCGTAACCCCCCTCTGGGCCGACGCCAGGCGCGGCGATGCCGACGCCGCTTACGACGCGGCTATCAGCCGCATCGCCTCGGTGCAGGAAAAGCTGGCGGCGCCCATCGCGCGGCCGAAAACCGACGACGCTGCGCCGGTGCAAATCGAACACTTCACCTCCAACACCACGCGCGGCCAATACGATGCGATGATCGAAAGCGCGCGCGAATATATCCGCGCCGGCGATATTTTCCAGGTCGTGCTCTCGCAGCGTTTCAGCGCGCCGTTTACGCTGCCGCCCTTTGCGCTCTACCGCGCGCTGCGCCAGCTCAACCCCTCGCCTTTTTTATTCTACCTCAATTTCGGCAGCTTCCAGCTGATCGGCTCCAGCCCGGAAATCCTCGTGCGGCTGCAAGGCGGCGAAGTCACCATCCGCCCCATTGCCGGCACTAGAAAGCGCGGCCGCAACCGCCAGGAAGACGAGCAACTCGCCAGGGAACTGCTCGCCGATCCCAAGGAAATCTCCGAGCATCTCATGCTGCTCGATCTCGGCCGCAACGATGTCGGCCGCGTCGCCAGGATCGGCAGCGTCAAGACCACCCAGCGCATGCACATCGAAAATTATTCGCATGTGATGCACATCGTCTCCAACGTCACCGGCGAGCTCGACCCGAAATTTGACGCGCTCTCGGCGTTGGTCGCCGGGTTTCCGGCCGGCACCGTCAGCGGCGCGCCGAAAATCCGCGCCATGGAAATCATCGACGAGCTGGAAAGCGAGCGTCGCAGCTTCTACGCCGGCTGCATCGGCTATTTCTCCGGCAACGGCAACATGGACACCGCCATCGCGCTGCGCACCGGCCTGGTCAAAGACGGCATGCTGCATGTGCAGGCGGGCGGCGGCATCGTCGCCGAAAGCAACGCCGAGGACGAATACCAGGAATCGCTGAACAAATCCCGCGCCTTGATGCGCGCCGCCGAGGAGGCTATAAAGTTTGTATGAACATCCTCCTGCTCGATAATTACGACAGCTTCACCTACAACCTGGTGCATTATCTCGGCGAGCTGGGCGCGCAGGTGGCCGTGCATCGCAACGACCAAATTACCGTCGCCGACATTCTGAAAGCCAGGCCCGACGGCATCGTCATCTCCCCCGGCCCCGGCACGCCGCAGCAATCGGGCATTTGTTTGGAACTGATAAAACAAGCCAGCGGGAAAATCCCCATCTTCGGCGTCTGCCTCGGCCAGCAGGCGATCGGCGAGGCGTTCGGCGGCAAGGTCGTGCGCGCGCAAGCACCCATGCACGGCAAGGTCAGCAACATCTATCACGAAGGCCGCACCGTGTTCCAAGGCCTGCCGATTCCCTTCAACGCCACGCGCTACCATTCGCTGATCGTCGACCGCGCCTCGCTTCCCGACTGCCTGGAAATCACCGCCATCACCGCCGATGACGGCCTCATCATGGGCCTGTCACACAAAACCCACAACACCCACGGCGTCCAGTTCCACCCCGAATCCATCGCTTCGGAACATGGGCACGACATACTTAGGAATTTCTTGCAGGGACTATGACCGAGCACGTATTTCACGATCTCTTATCGCTGCTGGCCGACCGCAAGAATCTGACGCGCGACGCGGCGACGCGCGCCTTTCAGATCATCATGAACGGCGGCGCGACGCCGGCGCAGATGGCGGCGTTCCTCATGGGGCTGCGCATGAAAGGCGAGACGGTCGAGGAGCTCACCGCCGCCGCCACCGTCATGCGCGTCAAGGCGCTGCGCCTTCAAACGCCGGAGGGCTGCATCGATAGCTGCGGCACCGGCGGCGATGCCAAAGGCACCTACAACATCTCCACCGCCGTCGCTTTCGTGCTGGCGGCCTGCGGCGTTCCCGTCGCCAAGCACGGCAACCGCGCCGTGTCGTCGCAATCCGGCTCGGCGGACGTGCTGTTCCAGCTCGGCGTCAAGATCGACGCCGACATTCCTGTGCTCGAACGCTGCCTGCGCGAATGCAACATCGCCTTTCTCATGGCGCCGCGCTTTCATCCGGCCATGCGCCATGTCGGGCCCGTGCGCCAGGAGCTCGGCATTCGCACGATCTTCAACCTGCTCGGGCCGCTTTCCAACCCGGCGCACCCGGCGTTCCAGCTGCTCGGCGTGTATTCCGCCGATTGGCTGGAGCCGATGGCGCATGCGCTGGGCGAGCTGGGCGCGAAAGCCGCCTGGGTGGTGCATGGCAGCGACGGGCTCGACGAGATGACCTTGTCGGGGAAAACCCACGTCGCCGAACTCAAAGACGGCAAGGTGCGCCGCTTCGACGTAACGCCGGAAGATGCCGGCTTGCAGGGCGCGTCGCTCGAAGAGCTGCGCGGCGGCGATGTGGAGCATAACGCCAAGGCGTTGGTGCACGCGCTGTCGGGCATGGAAAGCGCGCATCGCCGGGCGGTGGTGTTCAATGCCGGCGCCGGGCTGGTAGTCGCGGGCAAGGCCGCCGATCTCAAAGCAGGCGCGGCGATGGCCGCCGAGGCGATCGATTCCGGCCGCGCCCACACGCTGCTGCGCAAGCTCGCCGACATGAGCCACGAGAAGGCATGACCAACATCCTCGCCGAGATTTGCCAAAAAAAGCGCGCGCATGTTAGCGCGCAGAAAGCCGCTATCGGTGAAGCGACGTTGCGGCAAAAAATCCGCGATGCCGAAAAGCCGCGCGGATTCAAAGCCGTGCTGGAAGGCAAAATCAAAAACCGCCAGATCGGGCTCATCGCCGAAATCAAAAAAGCCTCGCCGAGCAAAGGCATCATCCGCGAGGATTTCGATCCCGCGCAATTGGCGAAAGCCTATGCGCAAGGCGGCGCGGCCTGCCTTTCCGTGCTGACCGACGCGCCTTATTTTCAAGGCGATGATAATGATCTCGCTACCGCCAGGGCCGCCGTTTCCCTGCCGGTCTTGCGCAAGGATTTCATGCTCGACACGTATCAAATCCTCGAATCGCGCGCGCTGGGCGCTGATTGTATTTTGCTGATCATGGCGGCGCTCGAAGATGCACAGGCACAAGAACTCGCGGCCTGCGCCTGCGAGCTTGGCATGGATATGCTGCTGGAAGTGCATGACCGGCGCGAGCTGGCGCGTACGCTGGACATCGCTTCCAATAATAGCCGCAGCATGATCGGCATCAACAACCGCGACTTGAAAACGCTCGCCGTCGATCTCGCCGTCTCGGAAACGCTTGCAAAAGATTTGCCGGCCCATATGCTTTGCGTCTGCGAGAGCGGCATCGATTCCCACCAGGACATCGCGCGCATGCAAAAAGCGGGCATTGCGTGTTTCCTGGTCGGCGAATCGCTGATGCGCAGGCAAGACGTAACCGCGGCGACGCGCAATTTATTAGGGTTGGCACCATGATTAATCTCGAGCAATACTCGCAGTGGCAGGATTGGACGGCACTGGCGTTTTTCACCGTCTGCTGGTTCGGCTATGCGGTATATAGCGACCGCAAGGACGTGCGCGAAGATTCGCTGTTCAGCGCGACCAACCGCATGCGCCTGCAATGGATGCGTGAGATGCTGGGCCGCGAGAATCGCTCGGTCGATGCCATCATCATCGGCAATCTGACGCGCAGCTTCACCTTTTTTGCCAGCACCACCATGTTCGTGCTGGCGGCGCTGGTAAGCGTGCTGGGCTACCGCGAGCGCGTCAACGCCATTATCGCCGATATTCCCTTCGCCAAGCTCAGCGACGGCGCCTTCTGGCAAATGAAGATTTACCTGCTCATCATCATTTTCATCTACGCCTTCTTCAAATTCACCTGGTCGCTGCGCCAATACAACTATGTCAGCCTGTTCATCGGCGCCGTGCCCGATTACCGCGCGCGCCTCAATGAGCACGAGCATCTGGCGCAGAAAGGCGCCAATCTCACCGTCAACGCCGCCCGCCATTTCAACAACGGCCTGCGCGCCTATTATTTCGGGCTGGCGGCGCTGGGCTGGTTCGTGCATCCTTATCTTTTCATCGCCGCCACCGCATGGATCGTGCATGTAACGCACCGGCGCGAGTTCCGTTCCACGACGATGAAAATCCTCAATGCATAAGCGCCCTTGGGCGGATTTTTCAAATGTCCGCTCCACCAGCTTCGTTCCCGATTTGCTCTCCGATGCGCGGGTAGTCGCCCCCGCCGACCTCGTCGATATGCGCCAGCACCGCCAAAGCGAGCGCATCGCCGCCTGCAACGGCATCGACCCGCTGGCCACGCTCGTGGTCTACGCCCAGGACGGGCTGATCTATGACACGGACGGCCACATCGTACCGACAGCAAGCCAGGCGGAATATCTGGCGACATTGCGCCACGGCCGCGTCAATAAATTCGGGCTCGCCTATCGCAGCGACGCAACCTTATGGCTGCATAAAACGCTGGCCGACATCGTCGTCGGCGCGGCCATGCATTTGCACCAAACCCAGGGCTGGAGCATGGTGCTCTATGATGGGCTGCGCACAGTGGAAGGCGCCTACAACCTCTATCTCCACGCGCCGCCCAGCGACATGGAAAGCGGCCTGCTGTCGCTGCCGGGCCGGAGCGCGCATAATAAAGGCCTCGCCATCGACAGCATGTTTTACGATCGTTCCGGTTGCGAAATAGATATGGGCGGGCATTTCGACCATCTCGACATGGCGACCAACAGCCGTACCTATAATGGCGACGGCATCTCCGAAGCTGCCAGGTGCAACCGCCTCCTTCGCGAAGCGGCGTTTTTGCGCTCGGCTTTTTCACAAGGGCTGCTCATCGCGCCGCTGCGCACCGAATTCTGGGACGACCGCCTGCCGGAAAACCGCGCCGATCTCTGGCGCGTGCTCGATTCGGCGGCGCGCTGCCTAGGCCTTTCCTTGCTTACGCCGCAAGACGAAAGCCTGCGCAAAACCGACCGCACTGCCTTCGCTAAAAAATGGGAGCGCTGGAGCTACGGCGATTTTCTCGCCCGCTGGCAAGCGACATTTAAAGGCCGTGAAGCGGCCTTGCAGCAATTGCTCGGCGCACCGCCGCCGCAGGAAAAACCGGAATTCTACCACGGCAACTACCATCCGATCTACGACCGCGACCTGCGCGAAAGCGGCAAGCATTTGACGTAATTTTCTTGTCATGTCGAGCGTAGCGAGACATCTGCTAGCAGATCCCTCGGCAAGCTCGGGATGACAAATGAAACTAAGACAGCAACCTGTTTTTAATCTCCTGCGCCACCCGCGCCATCTCGTCGCTTGCCGGGTAGCTCCAGCTTTCCAGCGTTGCGCCCAGCGGCCGGGCGATGCCGTCTCGCAGCAGCCCGTCGGCGAATTGCGACGGCTTGGTCCCGCGATGGCCGGGAAGCGGCAGGATATAGAGCGGTTTTCCGGTAGCGTGCGCTTCGCTCATCATATTCACCGAATCGTTGGTGACGACGATGGTATCGGCCAAAGCGAGCAGCCCGAGATAGGGATTCTCCTCGCTGAAATCGTAGCAATACACGCGGTCATTGCCGGCGAATGCCTGCCGCAGCATGGCGATGTTCTTCTCGCCGGTGCGCCGCGACGGGGTGATGAGCAGCGAGCCGGAATGCGCCGCCAATAATTGTTCCAGTTGCGAAATGACTTTCTTCATTGCTTTGGCGGTAAGCGTGTATTTATTCGTCGAGCCGCCGAGCAGCACCGCGATATGCGGCTTCGCGTAGGCGGAAAAATACGCGCCGTAGCGTTCGCGCGCGCCGGCCAGAAGAACGGGCGTGATCCGGTGCAGCGCGAAGCGCGTTTTGAGCACGTTACCACCGCTGATCGCATCGTGGCGCATGGCGACCACGACATCGAAATGATAGCTGGGCACGCGCGGATCCTGGATGTTGATGCATTTCGTCTGGGCGGCGGCTTTGCTAATTCCCATCGCTATCAGCGCGCCTTTGCGGCCGCAGCTAATCACCAAATCCGGCCAGGGCGGCGCTATGGCGTCGCTACGTTTTTTATCGAGCGCGCGCTCGAGGATCGCGTATTTATGGCCCGCCGCATAGACCGCGTTTGGAATGATGCGGTAATACGGCCGCAACGCGATGCGCTTCATCTCTACCTCGATGCCCAATGCAAAGGCCAGCGCCCGCACCTGCGCGACCATGCCGGCGCTGCCGTCGGTGATGCCCCAGCATCTCATATCAGCCCCTTCGACTTGAAGGAAAAATGCTTCTTGGCGCCGATGATGAGATGGTCGTGCACCTCGATGCCCAGCGGGCGCGCGGCGGCGATGATCTGCTTGGTGATGTCGACGTCCATCTTACTGGGATTGACGTCGCCGCTGGGATGGTTATGCGCCAGGATCAGGCTGGACGCGCCCAGCTCGAGGGCGCGCTTGACCACCTCGCGCGGATAGACCGGCGTATGATCGACCGTGCCTCTTTGCTGGCGCTCGTCGGCGATCAGCTCGAGCTTGCTGTTGAGAAAAAGAATGTGAAATTCCTCATGCGCGTTATGGCCGATATGGATGCGGCAATAATCGAGCAGCTGCGTCCAGCTTTTGATGATCTGGCGGTCTTTGATTTCTTCCTTGAGCAGCCGCTCGGCCGCTGCCTTGGCGACTTTGATCGCCACCACCGCCGCATCGCCGACGCCTTCGACTTTTTGCAGCTCGGCGGGTTCGGCCAGCAATATTTTCCCGAAGCTGCCGAACGTCGCCAGCAAATCCTTGGCCATGGGCTTCACGTCGCCGATGGGCTTGGCCGGAAATAAAATCATCTCGAGCAATTCGTAATCGGCGAGCGACTCGGCGCCGCTTTTCAAAAACCGCTCGCGCAGGCGCTTGCGATGCCCGGTATGGTGGGATTTTATTTTCAGCGCGGGTTCATTCATAAGGCGGCTGAGTGTAGCCTTTGGGCGAAGAGGTGAAAATCTCGTAGCCGCTCGCGGTCACGCCGATCGAATGCTCGAATTGCGCCGACAGCGACTTGTCGCGCGTGGTCACGGTCCAGCCGTCATGGCGGTTGAGGATCGTGTCCCAGCCGCCGGCGTTTATCATCGGCTCGACGGTAAAGAACATGCCTTCCTTGAGCACGTCGCCTTCGCCCGGCGTGCCGTAATGCAGGATGTTGGGGGCATTGTGGAACACTTTGCCCAGGCCGTGGCCGCAATAATCGCGCACCACCGAATAGCCGTGCTTCTCGGCATGAACCTGGATCGCATGGCCGATATGCCCGACCGTGTTGCCCGGCTTGACCTGCTCGATGCCCAGCATCATCGCCTCATAGGTGATTTGCGTCAGGCGCCGCGCCTTGATCGGCGGGTTGCCGACGAAATACGTCCGGCTGGTATCGCCGTGCCAGCCACCCACGATCACCGTCACGTCGATATTGATAATGTCGCCGTCCTTGAGCCGCAGGTCGCCGGGGATGCCGTGGCAGACGACGTGGTTGACCGAGGTGCAGATCGATTTGGGAAAGCCGCGATAGCCCAGCGGCGCCGGGATCGCCCCGCGCCCGACGATCATCTCGTGGCAAATGTCGTTCAAGCTGCCGGTGGTCACGCCCGGCTGCACATGCGCGCCGACCATGTCGAGCACCTCGCCGGCAAGCGCGCCGGCGGCGCGCATCCCCGCATAATCGGCGGGCGCATGGATCACTATCGGCCGGTGGTCTTCGAACATAAGTAGGTTACGGGTTACGGGTTACGGGTTACGGGTTACAGATTACAACCAATTTCCTTTTTTACAACGGTCACGTATAGTCTAAGATGTAATAAGAATATCTCTATCTGTAACCTGTAACCCGTAACCTGAATTCCCTATGCAACCCACTACCGCCTGCCTCATCGTCATCGGTAACGAGATCCTCTCTGGTCGCACGCAGGATAAAAATTTAGCGTGGCTGGCCAAGGCGTTAAACGAGATCGGCGTCAAGCTGGCCGAGGCGCGGGTGATTCCCGACCATGCGCAAACCATCATCGATACGCTCAACCATTGCCGCAAAAACTTCGCCTATGTCTTCACCACCGGCGGCATCGGCCCCACCCATGACGACATCACCAGCCTGGCCATAGCCGCGGCGTTCGGCGTGGCGCTGGAGCGCAACAAGGAGGCGCAGGAGATTCTGGCGCGCTATTACGGCGCCGAAAACCTCAACGCCGCCCGCCTGAAAATGGCCGATATTCCCGCCGGCGCCGGCCTGATCGCCAACCCGGTCTCGGCGGCGCCGGGCTTTCGCATCGAAAACGTGTTCGTGCTCGCCGGCGTGCCCAGCATCATGCAGGCGATGTTCGACGGCATCAAAGGCGAGCTGCGCGGCGGCGCCAAAACCCTATCGCGCGCCGTCTCCGCCTATGTCACCGAGGGCATCATCGCCGAAAGCCTCGCCGCCATCCAGAATCGCCATAAGGCGGTGGAAATCGGCAGTTACCCGTTCATGCGCAGCGGCCGCCTGGGCACCAGCCTGGTCACCCGCGCCACCGACGCGACCGCGCTCGCTGCGGCGTATGAGGAAATAAAAACCATGCTGCTTGCCGCCGCACCGGAAGTTATCGAAGAAGACCTTGCTTGAGCTCTTTGTTTGCCTCCTGCATATCGCTGCGAAATGCCGGATTTTTCATCAGCATATCCATAATCAACAGCGCCAGTTGCCGCCCGCCCGCGATATCATGCGGGTAATGCATCCCCACCAGCACGCGGTGCTGGGCGATCTCCGCGGCGCGGTCGAAGAGCGCCTGCTTATGCTGCGGCAATACCAGCGCCAACGCCTGCGCCCACACATAGCTGCCTGACGTATGGCCGCTCGGATAGGCTGGATTGTCATGCGCCGCGATCAGCGCCTTAACGCGCGCATCCATCAGGTACGGCCGCCTGGTGTTCCAATGCGCCTTGGCGGCGTGGGTGATGTCCTTCGACGTGTCGGCGACGCGGTCGAGCCAGGCATAGGTTTGGGGATATGACGCGCGCGTCAGCTCCGGCGAAACCGCCTGCGCGACCATTTCCGGCGACATATTGCGCTCCGCCGACGCTTTTTCCAGCGCGGCCTTGTCGGGATGCGCCTGCAAAGCGACGATGGCGTCGATGTCTCGCTGCCATTGCGGGCTTTTCACATCCAGCGGCGGCGAAATGCGCAAAAAATCGACTTTATCCGCCGTAAAATAAGGCTCCGCCCATGCGCCGACGGCCCATAAGGCAGGCATCAACGCCAGTAGATACCATAATTTTGTTTTTTGCATCCTATCCTCCTTAGACCATATCTTCTTTCATAGCGCAGGCCATGCCACCGGTAAAACAGTCTTTTTTCTGGCATCCCGCTATAAATAAAGTATGACACTATGTGGCTCGCGTGGCGGAATTGGTAGACGCAAGGGACTTAAAA
>JAGVLW010000083.1 GCA_020054105.1 Alphaproteobacteria bacterium
GCGCCGATGGCGATGCCGACATCCGACTGCGCCAGCGCCGGTGCGTCGTTGATGCCGTCCCCGACCATGGCGACCGAAAGCCCGCGGCTCTGCACTTCCTTGATCTTTTTTACCTTGTCCTGCGGTAATACCTCGGCAATGGCTTCATCCAGCCCGATTTCCCTGGCCACCCAATCGGCCACCTGCTTATTATCGCCGGTGAGCATGATGCACTGAATGCCCATAGCTTTAAGCCGTGTCATGGCCTCCTTGGATTCCGGCCGGATAATATCGGCCAGCGCGATCGCGCCCACAAGTTTGTTGTCGATCAGCACGAAGATCACCGTCTTGCCCTGGCCGGAAAGTTCCTGATAGCGCGGGTCATCCATCGGGATGTTCTGCTCGCGTAAATATCCAGGGCTGACCGCTTTGACGTTTCTGCCTTGCACGATGCCTTCCGCGCCTTTGCCGGGGATGGCCTTGAAGCCGTCCACATCCCAATGCTCCTTGGCCGATTTGACGATGCCCTTGGCGATGGGATGCTCGGAATGCGCTTCCACCGACGCGGCATAGGCAACCAGCTCTTCTTCGCTGATGCCTTTATCGAACAGCAGCACGTCGGTGATGCCGAACTCGCCCTTGGTCAGTGTGCCGGTCTTGTCGAAGATAATGGCCTGGATATTGCGCGCTCCCTCGAAGGCGGTGCGGTCGCGGATCAAAAGCCCATTCTGTGCGGCGATGGCGGTGGAAACCGCCACGACCAGCGGCACGGCCAGCCCCAAGGCATGCGGGCAAGCTACGACCATCACCGACACCATGCGCTCCAACGCGAAAGCAAGGTTCTGGTCGCTGAAGGTAAGCCAAGCTACTAATGAGCCGCCGCCGACAAAGATCGCCGCCATGGTCAGCCAGAAGGCGGCACGGTTCGCCAAGTCCTGCGTTTTTGATTTGCTTTCTTGCGCCTGGCGTACCAAGTCAATGACCTGCGAGAGGAAGGATTCGCCGCCCGTCTTGGTGACTTCCACCGTGATCGAGCCTTCGCCGTTGATCGAGCCGCCGATGACGTTCGCGCCCGCAGCTTTGGCAATCGGTTTCGATTCGCCGGTCAGCATGGATTCATTGAGCGAACTTTCGCCTTTGATAATCCTGCCGTCAGCCGGAATTTTCTCGCCGGGCTTGATCAGCACCTGATCGCCGAGCTGGAGCTGGTCGAGCGGCACGTCTTGTACGCTGCCGTCCGGCATGATTTTATGCGCTTCGGAAGGCATCAGGCGGGCCAGCTGCTCCAGCGCTTCGCCCGCGCCCATGACCGATTTCATTTCGATCCAATGGCCGAACAGCATGATGTCCACGAGAGTGGACAGCTCCCAGAAGAAATCCATGCCTTCCAGCCCGAAGACGATGGCGATGCTGTAGAGATAGGCGCTGGTGATAGCGATGGCGATCAGCGTCATCATGCCGGGCATTTTCGCGCGCGTTTCGGCAATCAGCCCCTTGAAGAAAGGGATGCCACCATAGAAAAAGATCACGCTTGAAATAGCCGCGAGAATATAGATGTCGCCCTTGAAGCGCAGCGATTCGCCCAGGCCCAGGAATTGCTGGATCATCGGCGACAGCAACAAGACCGGCAGCGTGAGGACGAAGCAGACCCAGAAGCGCTTTTTGTAATCCCCCACCATCATGGCGTGATCGGCGTGGCTGCCGCCGTGACAGCTTGCGCCATGCCCGCCATGTTCGCCTTTTGCATCCGGCGCCTGTTTGTGCGCGTGATGCTGCTCATGCGAGGCGTGATCGGCATGGCTCATGGCAGCGCCAGGCCCTTTCATTTTGGCTTTTTCCGGGCAATCGTCGCCGTGTTGCGAATGATCTTCCTTTGCGTGGTGGGCGTGTGCCATGAGGTTTCTCCTATTATTTCTTACCGTTATGCCGCATGCGCATGCGTTGCTCCGAATTTAGGAAAGAAGCGTGGCGTCACCGCCGCATAGCGCCGCCATTCCTCGCCGAATTCCGCCTCGGAAATTTTCTCTTCCTTGAGCGACAGCCGGACGTACATGTAGGTCAGGATCGGGAACATGGCGAGTGTCACCAGTGTCGGCCATTGCAGCAGAAACCCGAACATGATGGTGATGAAGGCCACATATTGCGGATGGCGCATGCGGGCGTAGATGCCGGTATTGGCGAGCTTATGCTGTCGTTGCGCCTTCCACAGCACATGCCATGCGTTGGACAGCGCGATAAAGCCGCCAAAGATGAACACATTGCTTAAAATGTGAAAGATATCCCAATGAGGATTACCTTTCATGCCGAGCAGCGTGTGAATGAGATGACCGTTATCGTGCGTCAGGAAATCCACGCCCGGATATTTACTCGCCAGCCAGCCGGATAACAGGTAGATCGACAGCGGAAAGCCGTACATCTCGACGAACAGCGCCACGATGAAAGCCGAGAAAGCGTTAAAGCTGCGCCAGTCGGTTTTGGTCTGCGGCTTGAAGAAGCTGAAAGCAAATCCGATGAAGATCACCGAATTGAGGATGGCGAGTCCCCATAGACCGTAAGCCGGTACATCTGCTGCGTGTTCCATGACTAGCATCCTCCGTGTTTATGTTTTTTCTCCGGCTGGCCGGGCTGTGCACCTGCAGTCTGAGGAGCATTCGCCGCCTGCGGCTGCGCTTCCGGCCTGCGGGGAGCTTCCTCTTCGGCATGCCGATGGCCACCGTGTCCGCCATGACTACCATGCATAAAGAAGTGCGATAGCACGCAGCCCCCAATCAACAGGATCGGCCAATAGCCGAGCAATTGCTGGCCATAGCCGGCGGCGATCAGCACTCCCAGGATCACTACTGCGGCGATGACGCCGATTCCCGTCCGTGAGGTCAGCCAGTTTCCGCGGTTGCCGCTGTTTTCGTTATATCCGGCGTGGCCGGAATGATCATGTGAGTGGGGCATATATTTCTTCCTTTCTATGGTCTGTTGTTATGTGCATCAGTGATGATGCTGATGATCTTCTTCCGGGGCGTTTGCGGATTGCTGCCGTGAAGCCGGTTTGCGAGGGGCGTTTTCTTCTTCGCCGCCATGCTGGTGTCCGCCATGCCCCCCGTGACCGCCACGCATGAAGACGTGCGACAGGAGACAAACGCCGATCAGCAGGTAAGGCAGGTAACCGAGCAAATGCGCGCCGTGGCCTTGGTAAATCAGGAAGCCAAGCACGGACACCGCCACCAGCGTGGCGACTCCGGTGCGCGAGAAAAGCCAGCTTTGGCCGTTGCCGTTCTGCGCGCTGTGATCATGAGAATGTGTCATAAGTTTCTCCCTTATTGCTTCGGATGGTGTTTCTGGTGATCGGCGTCGTTACCCGCCGGGCTTTTCTCCGCGCCGGTTTTGCCGTCCGCTGTACCGGACATCATGCCCTTCATGTCGCCCATCTGCTTGTGCATCTGCTGCATGTGCTGCATCATCGCGCCCATGTCCTTGTGCATGCCGCCCATCTCCTGCTTCATGCCGGGATCGTCCGTTTTCTGCATCATCTGCTGCATATGTTCGTCCATCATCCGCATCTTGCCGGACATATCCTGCATGCCTTTTTGCATGTCGGCCATGTGATCCGTCAGCGCGCAGTTATGCTCGCCGGGGCCGCACATGTTGAGATCGTCGGCATACGCTCCGCCAAGTGGCAGCACGAATGCGGAGGCGATCAGGATGGCTTTAAGAGTGTTTTTCATAGTGGAATCTCCCGTGATTTATCTCCGCCTGTCGCCGAACAGGTAGAGCAATTGTAAAAAGAGGTTGATGAAGTCGAGATACAAGGTCAGCGCGCCCATGATCACGATTTTTCCCGTCCATTCGCCTTCGCCGGAAAGCTGGTAATACATGTTCTTGAGCTTCTGCGTGTCGAAGGCGGTCAGCCCCACGAACACCAGCACGCCGATCACCGAAATGGCGAACTGCAGGCCGGAGCTTTTGAGGAACAGATTGACCAGCGAGGCAATAATCAGCCCGATCAGCCCCATCATCAGGAAGGAACCCATGCCGGTCAGGTCGCGCTTGGTGGTGTAACCGTAAAGGCTCATGCCGCCGAAAGTTGCAGCAGTAATGAAGAATACCCGCGTGATGCTCTCTCCGGTGAAAGTCAGGAAGATGGTGGAAAGCGACAGCCCCATCAGCGCCGCGTAACCCCAATAGCTTGCCTGCGCCGCAACCAGACTCATGTTTCGTAGGCCGAAGCTCAAAAACATTACCAGGCCGAGCGTCGCGAACATGACGATCCACGCCAGCGGCTTCATGCCGGTGATGGCATTGCCTTCAAAAGTGTACATGGCGCTCAATACCGCTTCCGATTGCGCGGAGAATAGCGCGATGATGCCGGTCAGCAGCAACCCACTCGCCATGTAATTATAGATTTTGAGCATGTAGGCGCGCAGGCCTGCGTCGTAACCTGCCGCCGTTGCCGGTCTTGCGTCTGAGCGCTGTATATCCTGGTATGCCATAATCACTCCTCCTTCTGGTTACGGTTTTCCGTGCGATTCCGCACGTTCGTGCAGCGTGTCGATCTGGCCTTTTTCATCGTGCTTGGGCTGCATCTTCTCCTGCATTTCCTTGCTCATCGCATCCATCCGGTCGCGCATCGCCTTCATCTCGCCAGTCATCTCCGGCATCGGGCAGTCTTTTTCATTTTCCATGCAATGCTGCATATATACCCGCATGTTTTCCATGCGTTTTTCCATATATTCGAGATCGGCGATCGCCTGGCAGTGTGCCGTCATGTTCGGCATGCAATGTTCCATCGTGCGATGCTGATCCATTTCCTTTTCCATCTGCCCCATCGCCTGGTTCATCCGGCAATGCGCATCCATGCCTGGCATGCAATGCTCCATATTCCAGCCGTGCGGCTTGGCGGTGGGATGATTGGCGGCATGCGCCGTGTGATGCGTCATCACGATAGCGATAACCGCCAGTCCGATAATGAAGGTGACGATAAGGGTATTGCGACTCATGGCCGATGCTCCTTTATGGAAAGTTGGTGTGCGGGATAGAGATATTCCAGAATCGGGCACTGGCTGATCGGCGTATCGTTGCCGGGGCAGGCCTTGGATAAATGCGTGAGCGCTTTTTCGATGCGGCCAAGCTCCTTGACCTGATGTTTCGCCTCGGTAATTTTACGATGCGTGCGCTCCAGCATCTCGGCGCAGGTGGCGTCCTTGGAGGATTTGAGGGTCAGCAGCTTCCGAATCTCGTCGAGGGTGAAGCCCAGCTCCTTGCTGCGCTTGATGAAATCCACGCGCCGGATGCTTTCCGGCCCGTAAAGCCGGTAACTGGCCTTGGAGCGGCTATCGGGCTGCAGCAGTTTACAGCGCTCGTAATAACGCAGTGTGTCGATGCTGACACCGCATGCTTCCGCCACTTGCCCGATAGTGATTTGCTTATTCTTCCGCATATGCCTTTCCCTGGACGTATGACCTTATGTTCAGGGTCAAGGCTAGTCGCTGGTCGGAGAATAGTATTTGACAAAAGTCAAATCGCCTTCTTCATCCCATTCCTCCATTATTTCCGGGGATTCGCGGTGCGGCTCCAGAAGAAACAAAGCGGTTTCGTGGGGAGTGGGTATCGTTAAAGCGGATCGTGGTTGAGAAGTGCTGCGTAGTGCGTGTGCCATAAAAATTCTCCTTACGTTTAAGTTAAAAGTTAAAGGGGATTACGGATGTCGGCCTGGATGACGTCCGTGCGGTTGCTGGTAAAAGCGGCGATGCAGCTGGCCAGATAAAACCGCCACATGCGCATGAAGGATTCGTCGTATCCCAGGCGCTGGACGCTTTCCCGCTGCGCCTCGAAACGTTCCAGCCAGTGTCGCAGCGTCAACGCGTAGTCCTGGCCGAAAGCGAACATCTCCCGGCATTCCAGCCCGGCTTTCTCGGCGGCGGCGCGGAAGCGGCATTTGGACGGCAGCATCCCGCCTGGAAAGATATAATGCTCGATGAAACCATGCTTGTGGCGCGTCCTTTCAAAGACGCAATCGTCAAGCGTGATGGTCTGCACCATCGCCGTGCCGCCTGGTTTGAGACGCGACCTGATGGTGTTGAAATAGGTCGGCCAGTAGCGCATGCCCACATGCTCGAACATGCCGATCGAAACGATGTGGTCGAATTGGCCGGTAATCTTGCGGTAATCCTTAAGTTCGACGGTGACAAGATGATCCAGCCCGGCGCGGCGCATCCGTTCCTCGGCGAAAGCCTTCTGCTCGTCGGAGATGGTGATGCTGGTGACGCGCAATCCCTGACGCGCCGCCATTTCCGCAAATCTGCCCCAGCCGCAGCCGATCTCCAGAATATGCGCGCCCGGCGCGGGGTCGAGCCGGTCAAGGAGGCGGTGATATTTCGCCTGCTGCGCTTCCTCCAGGGAAAGAGACTTGTTCTTGCCAAACAGGGCGCAGGAATAGGTCATGCTGTCGTCTAGCCAGAGGCGGTAAAAATCGTTGCCGAGATCGTAATGCTTGAGGATATTGCGACGGCTGCCGCTTAAGGAATTGGCATGCCGCAGGGCTTTGACGCGCATCAACAGCGCGTGTAATGGATGACCGTGGAAGTAGCGTTCCAGTGAATCAGCGTTTACCAATCCCCAGGTCAGCAACGCGGGCAGATCGTTCGTCTCCCACAGCCCTGCGATGTAGGCCTCGGCAAAGCCGATCTCGCCGCGCGCCAGCAGCGCATCGAATGCATCCCAGCGGTGAAGGCGCAGATAGGCCTCCGGCCCCGGTTTTTTCCCGCCGAAAGCATAGGCCTGGCCGTCCGGCGCATGCAGCAGCAGTTGCCCATATTCCGCTTGCTCGAAAGCATCGAACAGCGGATGGCGCACCGGCAACGGCGTCACCACGCGAAGGCGCGGGAGAGATTGATAACTAACGGCGGAATCGCCGTAGGGGATTTGCAGTGTTGCAGCGGAGCGTTGCATACGTTCGTCCTTTCAATATGTCGGGATAGTCAGGTTACCCGCAGCAGGATTTCGATTTGGGCTGCGGGGCGGTCGGCTTTGGCGGCGTGGGAGTTATGGATTCCTGTGCCTTGGCATCAGGATTCGCCTGCGTGGGCCGTTGCGCTTCCTGTGGGGCAGGCTTTGCGCTGCCGCCGCAACAACCGGAGTGATCATGATTCGTAGACATAAATACCTCGCTCGTTTGAGTTTAAGAATGCTTCGCAATAGAAGCATCCCATAACTACCCAAGCGGGAGGCTATTGGATTTGACATTTATCAAATAGCCGGAAGCACAAAGAGGTTATAAAGAAGCTGTAAAATATCGCTGAAAATTTATGGGAACCCCAATGCACACTGCTTGCAAAGACACGCAATCCTGCCTCCTGTCGTCCTATTGCGGGAAGGCGAAAGACGCAGCGCGGCCGCTGACCATCTGGATCGTGGCGCTCGATGAACACACGGTACAGCTATTCGCTCACCGTCCAGGGCACCCCATAGAACCGCTGAACGTGGGTTGCGGCTGCAACATGCACGCCGGCAACCCGGACAATCTGGCGAAATACCTCGATGCGGCGCTCGCCTGCGGGAAGTATGACGGGATCGTGCTGATCGGGCCGGAAGCGGCGCTGAAATCCATTAAAAAATGCCTGAGCGAGACGGTGCATAACCGCGTCATCGCCGAGATTTTTGAGGATGTTGCAGGAAAGAATACGCATGAGATAGCGCGGCGCATTGCCGAGCGCATGGCGCTGTAGTTTCGACGCTTAGCGCCCCCGCGATTCCTTTTCTTCCTTTGCGCCCGGACGGGAATGCTCCCATTTCACAAGATCATGTCCCACCATCGCCCCAATCATGCCGCCTATCATCGTCGTATGGCCGGAAAACTTATCCACGCGGCTGTTTTTTTCTGAAAGCAACGACATCAGCACGCCCGGCACGCTGCCGATGACGGCGCCCAGAATGGAGGAAAAAACCACGCGGAAAATAGTGGGTTTCCGAGAGTCTTTTTCTTGCGCCGCTTTGTCGTTCTCCTGCGGCTGTACCGTTTTATCTTCCATAGCGAAGGATGCCTTTACGTCTTATCCGGATCGCAGCTTCCCGGCTCCAGCGAGCAGCTGCCCGGCTCCAGCGAGCAGCTGCCGCAGACATATTCCTGCAGCTTGCCGACATCGGCGACCATGATCACCGGGCCTTCGGCGCTGATGCCGATCTCGCGCAGCTGGGCCAGCGCGCGGGAGAAGGTTTCCAGCTTGATGCCGAGAAAGGTGGCCACCAGCGTCTTGTCGTAGGGCAGAAGCACACGTACCTGCTGTTTTTCTTTCTTGGCGTGACAGAGCTTGAGCAGATAGCAACCGACGCGCTGCGGCGCGGTCATCAATGCCATATGCTCCACCTGCAGTTCCAGGGCGGTCAGGCGTTGGCCGATCGCCTGAATCAGCCGGGAGGCGAAATCGCCATCTTTATGGATGCGATCGCGGATCACTTCGGCAGGGATGCGCAACACTACCGCGTCTTCCACTACCTGCGCTCCGAAGGGATAATGCGATCCCTGGTACAGCACCGCCTCACCAAACAGATCGCCGTGCGTGCATAGGCCCGCGACTGCCTCATGCCCGTCGCCGGTTTCGCGGAACAGCTTGACCCAGCCGGAAAGCACGGCATAGAGAAACCCCGCTGCCTCGCCCTGCACGAACAGAATTTCGCCCTTGGCCGGTTCCATGACCTGGGAGCGCTTGAGCAAATGGTCGAGCGCCGCCGCGTCGAATCCCGAAAACAGCGGCACTGAGCTCAAAAGCTCACGGATCGTCTTCGGTTCAAGCGCCATAGCCCTATTATCCTTTATTACACAACTACCCGTTTATCCCTTATTACACAACTACCCGTTTGGTATACGCGGGAGAAGGCAGAATCCCTCAAAAAAAATTTCACCTATTTTTCAAGCGGATATTGTTTTTCTCCAGCGGCGACGAGTTTACACCCTTGACCATAGTCCAGGGTCAAGCGGTTTTCTGGTTGTCAATTTGGGACTTTTAATATTTTCATATCCGCGGGTGGCGGGTCTGATTCCTTTGCTGGCGGCGGCGCGGGCGGCTTCCTAAGCTGTTTGCAGACAGCCGCAAGCCGTTTCGCATGATTGACATCGGCCACGTGATGGCCATGCCGGTGATGCGGTTTCTTGCGGGCGCATTCCTGTTCCAGAATGACACGGCGTTCCTGCGGGCTTTTGCCCTTTAGCCGCTCCTCCAGCGCCGGGTGCAGCTCGGTGGCGTAAAGCGGAGCGGGAAGCGCCAGCGCTATCAGTATTCCGGCAATCATCGCTTTTACTTCCCGCATTGGCTTATTCCTTATTTCAGCGCGTTCTCCACCAGCTTCAATGCGCCCTCGGTTTTCTTGAATTCCGCTCCAGTTTTCTCGGCATCCTTGCTGTCGGAAGCGGTATGCAGCTTGCCGAGCTGGGCGGAAAGCTGCTTGAGCGCGGCGTCCAGCCTGGTCTTCTTGTCGCCTTCGAGCGAGGATTTTTCCTGCAGCGTTTTAATGGCGGTTGTCGCTTTCTCGGCTACTTCATGAATTTCATTGAATTTGCCTCCGGCGATCATGCTGCCGATTTCCTTGATGGCGCTTTGAATTTCCGTAAGCGCCGCTTCCGCATCCGTAGCTTTGGAAACGGCTTTGTCCGCATGCGCGGCATGTTCCGCCTGCTGCGCTTTTTCCTGGCTATGATCTTCGTCTCCGTGGGCAAGGACAACGGCAGGCGGGAGGGCGGCAATGCCAAGAGCTAAGGCGGATGCTAAAAGTAATTTTTTAACGGACATGAGATTCTCCATGGTTAGAGTGTTGAAAGGCATGTGGGATACGCTTGGCCACGGGATTGCGGCCAAAGCGCCAGAAAATCAGCGGACGCAGACTGAGATCGAGCAGCGTGCTGGAAAACAACCCGCTGAATATCACCACTGCTACCGGATGCAGA
>JAGVLW010000085.1 GCA_020054105.1 Alphaproteobacteria bacterium
AATAAAAGGTACATTTACTTCAAAGGAGCGTGTGAAAGAATTTTTAGATTATGTTTCTGCCTGAAAATACTTATATGCAATTATAGTTTTATATTACTTGTTCGAACAATGGTCGGACAGAGTAAACGCATTTAGAACCAATCAGGATTTGAGGCTGGTTATTTTACAGATGCATAGTAGAATGTGGTTTTTACTACGCAGAGCCAAACATGCTAGAATCTCACCTGAATGCAATTGAAGATGTATTAATTGCTCAGAGCAAAACTGCACAAAATGCCGGCCATCCTAATTTAAGGGGTGGCCCTAGAGAATGGTTTATTAGGGATTTCTTGATTGGCCATCTTCCCTCTACTTTAGAAATTGGACAAGGTGAAATAATAGATTGTGATTCCAAACCCAATCCTCCTCAGCATAGTTATAGACCTCAGGTGGATGTGATTATTTATAGAAGAGATGTTCCCAAAATTACTTACTCGCAATCTGACTCGGCTTATTTAGCCGAAGGAGTTATGGCGACAATTGAAAGCAAATCAGTACTAACTGAGATAGACTTACAAAAGGCCTGCAAAGCAGCGCAAGTTCATAAATCTTTAAAGAGGGCAACATTTACGGGATTTGCGTCTGGGAATATACCCAAAAAAATTATTACCTATATGGTAGCATTCGATGGCCCAGCTAAATTATCAACAGTAAGCGGATGGCTAGTAAATCACGTTAAACAAACAAACGATTTACCAAATGATTTGGTTGATCTTATTGTTGTTTTAGGAAAAGGAGCTTTATGGCGGTTAGAAGCTTTTCCTGAATTAAAAATTCCCCAAGCTACGGCTAATAATTTTTGGGGATATGTTGACCAGCCTAAGGGTAATCTTCTTACTTTATTTGCCCACATGCTTACTTGGACAGGAGCATCTTCTAGCCCCCCAAATACATTAGGTTATGTATCCAAAGTAAAATTTGCAAATGTGCAAATTACGTAGTTTATGATGTTCCATTTTGGAACAATGGTCGGGGCGAGAGGATTTGAACCTCCGACCCCCAGTCCCCCAGACTGGTGCGCTAACCGGGCTGCGCTACGCCCCGACACTAGTAAAGTCCTTAGTCTATAGTCATGAGTCGTTGGTTATAAAATACAATGTTTTCTAACGACTAAGGACTTACGACTAACGACTCTTTAAAGAAGCGCGACCATACTCAAGCGGTACAGATTCCGCAAGCTTCGTTTTCGCTATTTGGCTTGTTTTATGGCGCTCTCGACGGTCTGGAGGATTTTATCCTCGAAGGTATGGTCGGCCTCGTATTTTTTCTCGATCTTGCGTTTCACCTCCGCCAGCGGCTCGTCGCCCTGCCCCTGCGCGATGATTTCTTCGGCGTAATCGCCGAGATTGAAAGCGCCTTTACTCACCGCTTCCTGGAACGCCAGGAACCGGCTCGGCTTGATGATCGCATAAGCCCAATACGACTTTCCGGCGACATTGCCCTTGACCAGCTGGATAAGCTGCATCCGCCCGTCGATGCCTTCCATGAGTGCTGCCAACTGCTCCGGCGCAACGAAATCGCTATTTTTTTTACTCATATGCCCCTGCCCGCGCCCGGCATGGCCGCTCCGTGGAAATCGTCCTTGCGTACGCCGCGCAACATCAGGTTCGACACGCCCAGGCACAGCCCGGAAATGGTGCGCGCCTTGTCGCGGTTGGAAATCCCGTCCGCCAATACCAGGAAGGCGCTAAGCTGCAGCATGTCCGAGCCCAGGCGCACCGGATGTGCCAGCAGGTCTTGCACATAACTTCTTCCTTGCCCGGTCACACCGACGGTGTGCGCATGGCCGGCATTATCGAATTGCACGCTCTGCTCGGGCTTCTTGCCTTCCGGCAGGAAACGCTGAATGGCAAAGGCCGAGGCCGTCCAGGCACCGGCGAAAGCCTCCATCGGCCGTTTCGATAACAGGCCGGAAACAAGCAACGTCAGACCGGAAGCCATGTAGATGAAAGAAGCATTCTCGACGACTTTGCGGCCTTCCGATGTTTCTTTTTCCTCGGGAGAAAGTTTTTTGCCGAAGAGGGCCAGATAGACCGAGGCGGACATGCCAAGCAGCCCGGTTGCCACCCGCATGGGGCTGGCCGTCGCGCCGACTCCCATTCCAGAGGTGATGACCATGCCATGCGAAAATAGACGCGAGACACCGGCGACGCGCGCGCGCGATTCGTCTAAAAACGTCTCCGGTTTTTTGGGGATGAGCGCAACGGTTTGCGTGCTCGCCTGGACGAACCGAAGCTCTTTTTCCTTATCTTCAGCAGGCAACGGCGCAGTCATGGCGGGAACCAAAATACGGTTAAGGCTTTAAAATATCTTAACTAAATCCCCTCAAAATTGCAAGCATAACCCGCTTTGTTCCAGCTGTTGTTTTAGCTGGATTTTCAGCCTGTCGAGCCCTTGCCCATCGCGAGCTTCGCAGCGTGCAACCAGCATCGGTTGGGTGTTGGAGGCACGCAACAGCCACCAGCCGTCGGGCGTATTCACCCGCACGCCGTCAATGGCGTTGAAGTCCGCTTTTTGTTCCTTGAGCCTGGCTTTGACCTCGGCGATGACGGTGAATTTGCGCGTATCGTCGCACTCGAAACGCAGTTCCGGCGTGTGATCCTTTGCGGCAGGGCTTTGCGCAGGTCGGAGAGTTTCCTGTTGCTGCGCGACAATAACCCAAGCAAACGAACGGCGGCGTAGAGCGCGTCGTCATAGCCGTAATAGCGGTCGGCGAAAAACAAATGCCCGCTCATTTCCCCGGCGAGCGGCGCGCCGGTTTCCGCCATTTTGGATTTGATGAGTGAATGGCCGGTTTTCCACATGAGCGGCTTGCCGCCGAGGCGTTCGATTTCCTCGAACAAGGCGCCGCTGGCCTTGATGTCGGCGATGATCGTCGCCCCCGGCATGTTGCGCAGGATGTCGGCGGCATAAAGCATCAAAAGCTGGTCGCCCCAGAGAATCTCGCCTTCGTCATCGATGACGCCGAGCCGGTCGCCGTCGCCGTCGAACGCGATGCCCGCATCCAACCCCCGCTCTTTGACCACGCCGATGAGCTGCTTCAGGTTTTCCGGCACCGTCGGGTCGGGATGATGCACCGGGAACGTGCCGTCGATCGTGGCGTTGATTGCCAGATGCTGGCCGGGAAGCAAGCCGCACAACGCCGCCATGACGTTGCCGGTGGCACCATTGCCAGCGTCCCACGCCGTCTTGAGCAGGCGGTTGCCGTCATAGGTGGCAAGCAGCTTATCGATATAGGCCGTGTTGATGTCGCGCTTGTGGCGAATGCCTTTTGTCTTGGCGGATGGTGGCGCGGGCTGCGCCAGCGATTGAATATCGGCGCCGTAAAACGCGCCGCCGGCGAACATGAATTTCATGCCGTTATAATCGGGCGGGTTGTGCGAGCCGGTAATCATGATGCCGCCACCGGCTGCCTGCGTTTTGGCGGCGAAATAGAGCATGGGCGTCGGGCCCAGTCCAATATCGATGACGTCGAGGCCGCTATCAGCGATGGCTTTGCACGCACTGTCGGCGAGTTCGGGCGAGCTTAAGCGGCCATCGCGCCCCACGCATATGCTAGTACCGCCATTTGCGGCGACCTTGGCGGCGAAAGCGCCGGCGATGCGGTAAACGTCCTCGGCGCGCAGGTTACCGCCGGCGATGCCGCGAATGTCGTATTCGCGAAAAACACTTGGATCAAACCGGTGGGCATTGGCGGTCATCATTGCTGCGCGGGCGCAACCGCCTGGTTGAATTTGGAATTATTGATCCGGCGCTGCGTCGCTAGGTCAACCGTCACCGTTCTTGCGCGCTTTGGTTCCATCTCGGCAAGAATCGGCGCGGCTTTCTTTTCCGACATTTTATCGATCACCAGCAGCAGGATCGTCATGTCGAGCTCATTGAAGATATTCGCCGCTTCCTTGGGTTTCATATTTTCATAGATTTTGACCAGGCTGCGGATCTTTGCATCTTCCTGCTGGTTGTACGCGGCAAGCAGCTCCGACACTTCCTTCTTCATCGCCTCGATCTGGACAATCTTGTCGTTGATGCGCTTTTCAGTGGCATTGAGCGCCGATTCCTTGATCTCGATATTGCGATCCCAGCGATCGAGCTCGTCGCGCCGCGCCGCCAGGTTCTGCAGCAGCTCCACCTCCACCTTGGAGAAGCTCCGATCGGCCGTGGCACCGGCAGTATCAGAGACATTGGCATTGGTTTTTTCTTTCTTTTTTTCTTCGTCCTTCCCCTCGGCCTTTGCTTCGTCTTTTTTCTTTTCGCCGTGCTCATCGGCTTTTTCTTCCGTTTTTTCCGCGCCGGCCGCAGGCTTTTCGGCAGCATGATCTTCCGGCTTGGCCGATTCGGCTTCTTTGGGAGCTTCAGCCTCTACTTTTGAAATCAGCAACGCTTCCGACAACGCCTCGGTGCCGCGGATGACGTCGACGACTTTGACGCCGAGCAGCAAAATAGCGGTGACGATGGTGGCGGGAATGAGTCGGATGCGTGGGCGCATTATCCTTTTAACCCGGCTTTAAGCATGTTCAAAAGCTCCTGCTCGGTTTTCGAGCGGGGACGGCCCGCGCCGGTATTCCTGCCGGTTGTTTCCATAGCGTCGTCATCGGCGGCGGCGCTTTGCGCCTTATGCTTGCCGGCGATGCGCTCCAGCGCCGCTTCGAGCGAGGCGGTGGTTTTTTCGCGCGCGCTGAGCGGTTTGGCGACAGGCTGCTGCGGTTCCATGATCGGAATGGAATTCACCAGCGCGTCCTGGCGCTCTTTGTTGATTTCGTCCTGGCGGTCGCCAAGCACCCGGGCGCGGGCGCGGCTGACCGCGAAGCCGGCTTCCATCTGGTCGGCAAGCTTGCTGCCCTTTTCGATCATGAATGCCAGATCGTCGAGCAGGTAATTGGCCTTATCAACGCGGTGCTGGATGTTCTCGCCGATCTTCTTGCTGGCAGTTTGCAGGGCAATGATGCTTTCGGAAGCGCGCTCGGTCGATTCGTCGAAATATTTGAGCAACTGCGCCAGTTCGCTTTTGCTATCTTGCAACACTTTGATGCGCCGGTTGAGAATCCAGCAATAACCGATGGTAACGGCAAGCAATACCGCGATAAACAGGTTCAGCAAAACGCTCGCAACCGCTCCGGCCATAACCTTCCCCCTTCGTTAGTTTATTGTTCTTTGACTTTCGGCTTAATCGGCTCGTGGATGGAAATAGCGATATGGTCTTCCACTTTTCCAAGCGAGCCGGTCGTGATGGAAATGCCGCCGCAGCGGAGCGTGACATCATCATCGGGTGAGCAATCGAGCAGCACGGTGCTGCCGACTTTCAGGCTCATGATGTCTTTGAGCGTCAGCATTTTTTCCCTCAGTACGGCTTCGACTTCGACTTTCGTACTGCGCAGTTCGCGCCCGAGATGCTTCTCCCAGACCGTATCCTGCCCGAAATTCTCACCCATGAACATCTGCAGCAGCAGGTCGCGGATAGGCTCCAGCGTCGTATGCGGCAGCAATATCTCGATGATACCGCCGCGGTCGTCGGTCATATCGACGCGGAATTTCACCAGCAATGCCGGATTGGACGGGCGAGAGATGGTGGCGAAGCGCGGGTTGGTCTCCAGGCGCTCGTAATGGAACGTCGCCGGCGAGAGCGGCTCGAACGCCGCACCCATGTCGCTAAGCACGATATCGACCATCCGCTTGACGATCTCCTGCTCGATGGTGGTGTAAGGCCGCCCTTCGATGCGTACCGGCCGGTTTGATTTGCGGCCGCCGAGCAGAATATCGACCATCGAGTAAATCTGCGAGCTATCGACCGTCACCAGCCCAAAATTCTCCCATTCCACCGCGCGAAACACGATCAACAGCGCCGGCAGGGGAATGGAGTTCAGGTAGTCCTCGAAACGAATGCTCGTCATCGAATGCAGGCTGACGTCGATGTTTTCCGAGGTGAAATTGCGCAGCGAGGTCGACAGCGAACGCACCATACGGTCGAACACTACCTCCATCATCGGCAGTTTTTCGTAGGCGGTAATCGATTTGTCTAAAATGGCAAAGATGCCGTCGCTACGGGCATCGCCCTCTTTCTTGGCATCGAACCCAAGCAGCGTATCGATTTCATCCTGATTGAGAACGCGCTGCGGTTCCGCGCCATCCGCGGCAGCGGCGGGATTATCGGCATTGGGTGTTTCGGGTTCGGCCATAGCTAACGTAATTATCTATTGCATTCAAGAATGTATAATTTCAGCGTGTATCACATACTATTTATGGCAATTCCTGTGCCAATAGCTGCCAAAGCTACTGTACTACGATTTGCTTGAACAGCACGTCATTGATTTTTACGGGCGCCAAAGCCTTATTGGCGCGCAATAGCAGCTCTTCACGCAGTCTTTGTATGCCTGCCGAGCCGGAAAGATCGCTGGCGCGCAGCTCGCGCAAATAGGTGTTATAGCCGTCCATGAGCCTTGGCAGGTTCGCTTCAATCAATGGCACGTCCAGGGCGTTCTTGACTTCGAGGATTACCGTCGCTTTCAAAAAGCTGGTTTGCTTGCCGCCGGTATTGAGGTTGATGAGAAATTCCGGCAGCGTATAGAAAACTGCCTGCGTGATCGGCTTTCCGTCAGGGCCGAGTTCCTCTCCTGTCGCCTTGTTCTCGTGCGATTCCCCGCCCAGTATACCGGAGAAAAACAGGCCCGCACCCACGGCAATTAACAGCACCAGCACGGCGGCGATAATAATGATCAGCTTTTTCTTGGATTTCTTGGCCGGCGGCGCACCCTCGCCATCACCTTCGCCCTCGCCTTCGCCTTTTTCGCCTTCCGGAGCGTCGGCCTCTTCCACTTCTTCCTTATCGATTTCGGCTTCTTCTGTTTCCTTGGCTTTGGCTTTAGCCTTATCTTTCGCCATAGTATCTCCCTGCCTTGTGTTGATGCGAGCGCCAGTCGGCTCTTATGGTTTGACCTTATAAGGGGATTGGAATGTTTATTCAAGAGCGCGTTGCACAAACACCTCGATTAATTTTCTAACGCCGCCGGGATAAAATGACTTCCGCCCCGGATAATTCAGGCTAAGCCGCCGCCAGAAATTCTGGCATGGATTGTGCATAGCATGGCGCATCGCAATGAAAGATTACGGAAAAAACAACTATGGATAATGCGATATACATCACGCTGACGCGTCAGCTGGCCTTGTTCCGCGATATGGAAGTGACCGCGAGCAACATCGCCAACGCGAATACTACCGGGTTCAATTCCGAGCATCTTTTGTTCACGCGCTATCTCAACAAGGATGTGAACCAGAAAGTCCGCAACCCGATGGAATTTACCTATGATATCGCCACCTACCGCAACACCTCCACCGGCTCGATCAAGGCGACCGGGAATCCTCTGGACCTGGCAATCCAGGGCAACGGCTATTTCGTCGTCGAGACGCCGCTGGGAACGCGCTATACCAAAGCCGGCAATTTCCAGCTCAATGACGAAGGCACGCTCGTCACCAAGGAAGGCTACCCTATATTGAGCGACAGCGGCGTGCAAATCACGTTTCCGCCGGAAACCAAGGAAATCACCATCGGCCAGAAAGGTAATATCAAAGCCGACGATGCCGAGTTTTTGAGCATCGGCATCGTCGAATTCGCCAACGAACAGGTACTCGAACGACTAAATGGCGGGTTGTTCAAAACCGATGTCCGGCCGGAGCAAGCGGCGACCGCCACCCTTCTTCAAGGCGCGCTGGAGTCGTCCAACGTCACGCCCGTAAGCGAACTTACCCATGTGATGGAGGTATCACGCGCCACCACCAATACCGCCAAACTGATCGAAACCATCTACGACCTGCAGCGTAAAGCCAACAACGCCTGGGCAAAACAGGCATAAAGGAGATAAGCCATGAGGGCACTTGATATCGCGGCCACCGGATTACAGGCGCAACAGCTTTATGTCGACGTCACGTCGCAAAACCTGGCCAACGTCAATACCACCGCCTATAAGTTGCAACGGCCTGAGTTCCAGGACTTGCTCTACCAAAACCAGCGGCGAGTCGGCTCCAACTCCTCGGATAACGGCACCATCGTACCCACCGGTATCCAGATCGGCCTTGGCGTGAAAACCGGCGCAATTTCGCGCAATACCGGCCAGGGCACGCTGCAAAATACCAACGGCCCGCTCGATATTGCCATCCAGGGCCGGGGCTATTTGCAAATCACCCTGCCGGACGGCACCATCGCTTATAGCCGCGACGGCTCCTTGCAAAAAAGCCCGGATGGCATTCTGGTTACCGCCGACGGCTACCAGATCGAGCCCGCCATCACCATCCCGCAAGACGCCATCAGCGTCAGCATCAACCAATCGGGCGAAGTATTTGCAACCATCCAGGGACAAACCGCCCCGCAAAGCCTGGGGCAGATACAGACCGTCAGCTTCATCAACGATGGCGGCTTGCAAGCCATCGGCAACAACCAATTTCTGGAAACCGCCGCCTCCGGCTCGCCCGTAAGCGGTACGCCCGGCCTGGACGGGTTCGGCACCATCCTGCAAGGCTACCTGGAAAGCTCGAACGTCGATCCGGTGACCGAGCTTACCAACCTCATCAAAGCCCAGCGCGTCTATGAAATGAACACCAAAGTCATCTCCAAGGCCGATGACATGCTCAGCAACCTCAACCAGAGCGTATAGCGTATGAATAGATTGATTAGAATCGCCCTCGGCAGCCTGCTGACCGGCTTCGTCATTCCAACCCTGGCCTTTGCCACGCTCAACGAGCCGCCGGCGGCGCAAAATGCCACTTACCTGTTCAAGCTGGCCCGCGCCGACGCGCAGGATGCGATCTCTTTCGCACTTGCTGATAAGGGCGCCGGTAATAAGATACTGGCGACCATCGCCGGCCTGAAAAGCGACGATATTTTTTCCTATGATCGGCCGATCAGCGTGGAAATTCGCGACCTGCAATTTGACCAGCCCTCGCAACGCTGGAGTGCCAACCTGCTTTTCATTTCCGACACACAGGTAGTCAGCGCGATGCCCGTCGCCGGGCGTTTTGAAGAAGTCATCGAGGTGCCGGTACTGAAACGCCAGGTGCGCAGCGGCGATACCATCGCCGAGAAAGACATAGAGATCCGCGATTTTCCCCTCTCGTCCACGCGCAGTGACACCATCACCGATATCGCCAGCCTCGTTGGCAAATCCCCGCTCCGCGTCATTTCGCCCGCCCGCCCGATCCGCGAGCAAGAAGTTGTATCGCCCAGCATCGTGAAGAAAAACGCGCTGGTGCAGATGCGCTATTCCATTCCGGGAATGGAGATCAGCACCGCCGGCCAGGCGATGGAAGACGGCGCCAAAGGCAGCGTCATCAACGTGCGTAACATCGCCAGCAAGAAAACCATCCAGGCGGTCATCGCCGATAGCAATACCGTGCATGTCGTTAATGAATCCAGCATGCAATCCAGCCAGCTAGCCAAAGGTAGCACCCATGACATCAACTAAATCCTCAGGCCTGTGGCTGGCATTGCTGGCCTCGACCATACTTACGGGCTGCGCCACCACGTTGGAGAAGCTCGACCGCATCGGCCAGTCGCCGGCGCAGGCAGCGGTCATGAATCCGCAGGAAAAACCCAATTACCAGCCGCTGAGCTGGCCGATGCCGGAGACGCCGCCGCCGCAGAAGCAATATGCAAATTCGCTGTGGCAGCCGGGCGCACGGGCGTTCTTCCGCGACGGGAGGGCAGCGCGCGTCGGCGATATTCTGCGCGTGAACATCCAGATCAATGACAAGGCCGAAGTCAACAACGAAACTCAAGGCAAGCGCGACGTCACCAATCAATCCGCGGCAACCAAGCTCCTGGGGTTTGAAAACAAGCTGTATAATTATGTTCCCGGCGTACCTACACCAGACGATTTACTGAATATGAGCGGTAACGTCGATACCAAAGGCAAGGGTACGATCAAGCGCCAGGAAAAAATCACCACCCAGGTCGCCGCGCTGATTGTGCAGGTGTTGCCCAACGGTAATTTCGTGATCGAGGGCAAGCAGGAGATGAATATCAATAACGAGCTGCGCGAAGTCAGCGTCAAAGGCGTGATTCGCCCGCAAGACATCAATACCGACAATACGGTGGATTCCTCGCAGATCGCCGAAGCGCGCATCATCTACGGCGGCCGCGGCCAGCTCACCGATGTCCAGCAGCAACGCTGGGGCGGCCAGATTTTCGACGCGATCGCACCGTTCTAATCATTGTTATCCCGCACTTGCCTGTCCGCCGAAGCCTTAGCGCAGGGGGATTGCGGGATCTCGTGCAAATTGATGGAGCCCTCGCAATGAATGCGGGGTGACAAAATGCCTTAATACGCCCGAATCAGCTTGAGCACCGGCGACACCAGCCGCACTTCGTCCTTATCGGCATTGAGCGGCTTGAACGCTGCGTTGGTCGAATGCGGCAGCAGCAGCGGCGGATCGTATTTACGGATCAGCGTTTTAGCGCCCCTGCCCTGGTAATGCTGGGCGATAACGAGCTGGCCGGGCTTGCAGCGGCGGTCTAGCTCGGAAATCACGAAATCGCCCGCCAGCACGCCCGAAAGATTCAGGCTGTCGTCGGACACTTCCATGGCATAGGCTTTGGGCGAATAATCGCCGGATTCGCTGGCTTCGAGGTAGAATTTCCCCTCTTTGCGCACCACATTACCGTGCCGCTTCCAATGGGTTGGCTCATGCTGGAAAGGAATCAGCAGAGGCGGCTCCATAAAACCGTCGCGATGCTCAGGTATGCCAAGAATCTGCGTCACCGGCACGCCGATCTGGCGGGCGATCAGCATCGCCTCGTCGGCCTTGAGCTGCCGTTTGCCTTGAAAAAGATTGGTAATCACCGACTTATCGCGCCCAAGAATACGGGCAAGGTCGGTTTGGCTGACGCCGTGGCTGGCCAGAAGTTTTTTGAGGTGTGACAAGTTCATGCCTCCTTATGTAAAGGATTATTCAAAGATAATCTGTTGAGTTTATCAACAAATATAGATTGACTTAAAGTTGAATTTATTTCAATATATATTTATGGCAACCAAGGAGGTTTTATGGATAACCGCATCGAGGATATTTTCGTGTCGCTGCTGGCCAATATCGAAACACTCGACAACACGCTGGTGAGCCTGAGCCGCAGCGAGCTTTTCGTTGCCGATGAAAAATGGCTTGGTATCATTGAAAAAATCCGCGAGACCTGCATCTCCATCCTCTACAGCATCCTAAGCGTCGAGCGCCGGCTGCAAGGTAATGCTTTTATTATTCCCAAAGATATTGCGCCCGACACGGAGTAGGCAGAGGAGAGCTGTATTAACTCGCGAGGCTTCTGCCCAGGTCTTTGCCGGTATTAAGCTCGACGGCGGGCGTATTGACAAGCGCCAAATTACTGAGCACCTGCCCCTGGCTGGGCGATGCCCAATCCATAACGATAGGATTATTTTTAATGGCCTCTACCGCCGCAAATGCCGCGGCGGGCAATGTCATGGTCGCTGCCGGCTGGGACTGGCCGGAAATATCGTGAGCGGGAGTTTGTGAAGCGATAATGGGAGAGGTTGTTTCAAGCCTGTGATTACCATCCATCGGGTCGCCGCCTCTTCCAGCCGCCGAAGCCAGCCCCTCGCCTAGCCCGCCAAGCCCTGGAATCATGCCAATCAGCGCGCCTATACCGCTTAGGCCCATAGCCAGGCCTTTACCGGCGGCATTGGCCATAGCATCGCCGGCAACCTGCGCCGCATCCATCAATACCTTGCCTATGCCTTCCGGCTGTTCATTTGCCATGAAAACATTCTATATAATTTCCAGCTCATTGTCTGTGAATCTTTTGTGACAATGCCGGCGGGAAGGCTATTTATTCTGGAAAATCCGGCATTCGGAGCTTTCGCCTTGCAGCTTCTGGCAAAGCTCGGCGGCCTCGCTTTGCGTGGCAATCGGCCCGACCCGCACCACATAACCGGCTTTTTTTCCCGACGAGGAAATCACCCGGCGGTTCATGCCTTCGAACAGATCGGCATGTTTTTCTTTCAAACTATCCCATTGCCGCACCACTTCTTCCTGGTCCTCGCCGGAAACCAGTTGTACCCAAAAGCCACTGCCCGAACGCATCGTCGGCGTGAACGGGTTGTTGCTGTCCTGGGCCCGGCGCTGCGCCTCGGTAGCCTTGCGGCGGGCTTCGTAATCGTTGCTGCGGCCGGGCTTGGAGGCTACCGGCCGGGCGGAATTTCTCGGTTCGTTCGTGCTGAACTGGCAACGCAGCTCGGCATCGATGGGCGTGATGCCCTTTTCGCAGAAAGCCAGCGCATCCGCCTCGCTGCCGAACGGCCCGATATTGAGCACGGTTTTATGGCCCGAGCGCGCCGCTGCCGGCTGGTTGATGCGCACGCGCAGACCCGCCGCCAAGGCAGGAACGCCGGCACGCACATTCTGCCAGAAAGTGGCGGCGCTTTCGGCATTCTCAAAACTGCGGACGTTCAGCCAGCCGATAACCTCGACCTTCACCTCGCCGCTTGGCTGCGGCGTCATCAGTAGCGGCTCGGCGCTCGCGGGCTCCGTCTGGAAATTAGGGCTGACGATTTCCGGCACGTTGCTTTCCGGCACGCGAATCGCCTCCGCCACCACGACCTTCGCTTCTTTTGGCGTCAAATCGTCGGCTTCGCGCACATCGATTTTTACCGCGGGGGCCGCTTTATCGGCATCGTCATCATCGGTAAATAAACGGCCGAAGAATCCTGGCTCTTCTTTGGGGGGCAGCGGCTCGATAGTTTCGGCCTCTATTTTATTTTCCACCAGCCACGGCAAAGGCTTGGGCGGTGCTTTTTTGGCAACGGTCAAGGTTGGCGGTGATTGCAAGCCTTCTATAACGAAACAAGGAACGTCTTTTTCAAACAATTTTTTGCAAAGAACCTGCGCCTCGTCCTTGGTCTCGATCGGCCCGGCGACGATGCGCACCGACGATTTCTTCGGCGATTCGAACACGCTGGCGGGGTAATATTGCAGCGCGCCAAGCTGGTCTTTATATTGCTTCGATAGTTCTTCCCAGCGATCCGCCGCTTGCTCCTGGCTGGGCTTGCTGCCAAGCTCCACATAATAAAATTCAGCGCCGCTCGCACTCATAGCCGGCAGCCAGAAAGACATGGCGGTGATAAGGGAACGGAAAGAAAACATGCCGGGAATATCTGTTCTTTGAAGCAATCGTTGATTGATAATACGCCACACTCGAAAAAACCAGCGGATTTTTGGAAAGCAAAATTGGACCAGTCCATCCTTCGCCTAAGAACGGCCTTCGTGAGGCTTACTGGCGTAAGCCACCCGAAGCCGTAGGCGAAGGGTGGAGGCCGGGGGGAGAATTGAACTCCCGAATACAGGATTTGCAGTCCCGTGCATTACCACTTTGCTACCCGGCCGACGGCGTTATGTATAGGGTTGCTTGACGGCGGCGGTCAAGTGCCTAATAGGCGCCAAATAAATCATAGGCATCCGAGGCGGTGACGGCGACCGGCACGATGCTGCCGGGCAACAGGCGCTTGGCGCTTTTGATATGGACGACGCCGTCGATTTCCGGCGCGTCGCCCTGCGAGCGCCCGACGATGCCGTTTTCGTCAACTTCATCGATCAACACCGGGATGGTTTTGCCGACTTTGCTTTTGAGCCGTGCGGTGCTAATCGCCTGTTGCGTCGCCATGAAACGATTCCAACGCTCTTCCTTGACTTCCTCGCTGACATGGCCGGGCGTGGTGTTGGAATCGGCGTCGGAGACGTTTTCGTAGCGAAAACAGCCGACGCGGTCGAGCTGCGCTTCTTGCAGCCAGTTGAGCAGGAACTGGAAATCCTCCTCGGTCTCGCCGGGAAAGCCGACGATGAAGGTCGAGCGCAGCGTCATGTCCGGGCATTGCTTGCGCCATGCATGGATGCGGTCGAGCACTTTTTCGGAAGACGCGGGACGGCGCATGGATTTGAGGATTTTCGGGCTGGCATGCTGGAACGGGATATCGAGGTAAGGCAGTATCTTTCCGTCGCTCATCAGCGCGATGACTTCATCGACATGCGGATAGGGATAGACATAATGCAGCCGTACCCAGGCGCCGAGGCTGCCCAGCTCGCGGCACAGATCGAGGAACTTGGCGCGCACCTCCCTGCCCTTCCAATCGCTTTTGGCATATTTGGTGTCGATGCCGTAGGCGCTGGTATCTTGCGAGATGACGAGCAATTCCTTGACGCCCGATTGCACCAGCCGCTCCGCTTCGGCGAGCACATCGCCCGCCGGGCGGCTGACCAGGTCGCCGCGCAGCTTGGGAATGATGCAAAACGAGCAGCGGTTATTGCAGCCTTCCGATATTTTCAAATAGGCGTAATGGCGCGGCGTCAGCTTGACGCCTTGCGGCGGCAGCAGGTCGAAATGCGGGTCGTGCTGCGGCGGGATGACCTTATGCACGGCATTGACCACCGACTCGTATTGCTGCGGGCCGGTAATGGCGAGCACGTCGGGATAGCGGTTGCGGATCAGCTCGGGCGTCGCGCCCATGCAGCCGGTGACGATGACCTTGCCGTTTTCGGCAAGCGCCTCGCCGATGGCCGAAAGCGATTCCTCGCGCGCGCTGTCGAGAAATCCGCAGGTATTGACGATGACGACGTCAGATTTGGCATATTCCGGCGCGAATTCATAGCCCTCAGCGCGCAGTTGCGTGAGAATGCGCTCGGAATCGACCAGCGCCTTGGCGCAGCCGAGGCTGACGAAACCGACCTTGGGCGCGACGGATTTATGGGACTTTTGCAGCATGGCTGGCTGTATACCGCATGAACGCTGGTCTAAGCAAGGTATTTAGCCGGTTAAAGCGGTCGCCTACCTGATAAAGGAAATATTATAGAACCGGAGGAAAACCTGTAATAAATAAGCGGTTATCTTGGATTGCTCGTTGATGAATGCAAAATCGACAAGCGGGTTGCTCAGCGTATTGCTGAAGAAATCGCTGCTGCCGCCGGTGCCGAACAGCGGCGAGAACGGGTCGAAAAACAACAAATAATTCAAGAGAACAAGCTGCTGCGGCGAAATCCCTACCGGCGTCAGCTCGGCGAAAATGCGGTTGACCGTGTCGCGATTGCGCGGCTCATCCTGATGGCTGGCGAAAATCTCTTCGATGGCTTTTTCCTGCGCGCGGGTGAGTGTCGCGCCGACATTATCGCTGTCGGTAAGCTGCCGCGCCAGCGGGCTTAAATCCACCCTGTCATCCACGGCAAGCCTGTTAGTGGTGTTGTCCACAGTAAATGCCGACGCGCGCGCCTCCGGCCTGCGATAAACAGGCAGCGGCGGATAAAAACCGGCAGGCGGGACGGGAGTGATAGTGGCCATATAACCTCTCTCTCCTAAATATCCTAGGGAATCGGCCAAAAATTCTCAGTATGGAAATCCGCCGCCGCGCATAAAATGGATATAAGCGCAAACAGGCCGCAAGCGACATTTTTCTTGCCTTTGCGGATAAAGCTTTGTAGGTATTTTTTCCGTTTCAGGAGAGCATTGGGGGATCGTCTAATGGTAGGACAGCGGACTCTGACTCCGTCAATCTAGGTTCGAGTCCTAGTCCCCCAGCCATTAAGCAGCTTGACCTCTCGCTAAGCCACAGCCTTAAGCGCCGCATCGAGATCGGCGATCAAATCGTCGGCATTCTCAATGCCGACTGACAGCCGCACCAGCCCATCCTCGATGCCGGTTTTATGGCGCACGTCGGCGGGGATAGAGGCGTGGGTCATCAGCGCCGGCTGGCTGATGAGGCTCTCGACGCCGCCCAGGCTCTGCGCCAGGATGAACAGCTCGCAGCGTTTGAGGAACTCGGTAGTCTGTTCCAGGCTGCCCTTGACGGTGGCGGCGATCATGCCGCCGAAGCCGTGCATCTGCTTTTTCGCCAGCGCGTGTTGCGGATGGCTGGCAAGGCCCGGATAATAGACGCGCTGTATTTTCGGATGTTTTTCCAGCCACTGCGCTACTGCCATCGCGTTGCTGCAATGGCGCTCCATGCGAATGCCTAGCGTTTTCAGGCCGCGATGGGTGAGGAAACAATCGAACGGGCTTGCAATCGCGCCGATGGCGTTTTGCAGGAATTTCATCTTGTCGCGCAGCTCGGCATTATCGCCGACCACCACGGCGCCGCCGATAATGTCGGAATGGCCGTTGATATATTTGGTGGTCGAATGCATGACCATATCGAAGCCGAAACGAATCGGCGCATGTACCCAGGGCGTTGCGAACGTGTTGTCGCAGACGGTGATGATGTTATGTTTTTTGGCGATGGCGGCGACCGCTTCCATATCGACCAGCTTGAGCAGCGGGTTGGTCGGCGTTTCGATCCATAGCATCCGCGTGTTCGGGCGGATGGCGGCCGCAAATGCTTTCGGGTCGGTAAGATCGACATAGCTGACTTCCAGGCCGGAAGTAGGCTTTAAGATGCGCTCGAACAGGCGGTAGCTGCCACCATAGAGATCGTCGACGGAAACGACGTGCGAGCCTTGCGGCAGCATGTCGAAAATAGTCGCGGTGGCGGCAAGGCCGGAAGCGAACGCAAACCCCGCCGTGCCGCCCTCGAGGTCGGCCAGCGCGCGCTCATAGGCAAAGCGCGTCGGGTTCTGGCTGCGCGCATAGTCGAAGCCCAGATGCTTGCCCGGCGCTTCGTTGGCATAAGTCGAGGTGGCGTAGATCGGCGGAATGATCGCGCCGGTCGCCGCGTCGAATTCCTGCTGCGCATGGATGGCGCGCGTGTCGAATTTCCAGTCGGGATTGTTGCGGCGTTTGTTCGTCATGTTATGCGTGCCCTATTCTCTTTCGTAGATATTGCAATAAATCGATCGGCGTAATCAACCCGAGAAATTCGCCCTTTTCCATGACAATCGCCACCAGCGAGCGCTCGAAAATCGGCAACAAATCCGAGATGGTCTGATTTACCTCGACCGTCACCAGCTTGCGCGCCATCGCCTCGCCGACGGGAATGGAAAAACCTTTGGGATTGCCGGTGACCGCCAGCAGAATGTCGATCTCGGAGACGATGCCCACCAGCTTGCCTTCATCCATCACCGGCAGCTGCGATACATCGTACATTTTCATTTTTCGGTAAGCGGCTTGTAGCGTATCGGAGGGCAGCACCGTCACCGCGCTTTTGCGCGTATGCGGCCGGGTGATCAGATCGCGTAGATCATGCACCTCTTTGCCCGCGATCATTCCCTGGTCGGCGAGCCAATATTCATTGTAGATTTTCGATAAATATTTATTGCCGCTATCGCACACGAAGCTCACCACGCGCCTGGGCGTTTTCTGCGCCCGGCAGAAACGCAGCGCCGCCGCTATTAATGTACCCGATGAAGAGCCGCAGATAATACCTTCTTTTTTTAGTACTTCGCGCGCGGTGTTGATGCTTTCCTGGTCGGTGATCGTATAGGCGTGCTTGACGAAACCCAGCTCGCAATTCTTGGGAATGAAATCCTCGCCGATGCCTTCGACCAGCCAGCTTCCCGCCTCGATCATCACCCCTTCGTTGACGAAAGGCGCCAGCACCGAGCCTTTCGGGTCGGCGAGCACCATCTCCAGCTTGGGCGCAACTTTGGAAAAATAGCGCCCCAGCCCCGTCAGCGTGCCGCCGGAGCCGACGCCGACCACCACCGCGTCGATCTTATGGCCCATCTGTTCCCAGATTTCCGGGCCGGTCGCGCGCTCATGCGCGGCGGGATTGGCCGGGTTCTCGAACTGGTTGACGTAAAAACCGCCGGGCGTTTCAGATGCGATGCGCCGCGCCATGTCCTGATAATATTCCGGGTGGCCGATGCCGACATCGGAGCGCGTCATTACCACCTCGGCACCTAATGCTTTAAGGTGAAAAATCTTCTCCTGGCTCATCTTATCGGGAATCACCAGGATGAGCTTATAGCCCTTCTGGCTGGCTACCAGAGCCAGTCCCAGCCCGGTATTGCCGGCGGTGGCCTCAACCAGCGTGCCACCTGGCGCAAGCGAGCCGTCTTTTTCTGCCGCCTCGATCATCGAAAGCGCGATGCGGTCTTTGATCGAGCCACCGGGATTCTGGCTTTCAAGTTTGAGGAACAGCTCGCACGGGCCGGTGTCGATATGGTTCACGCGCACCATCGGCGTGTCGCCGATCAATTGCAGTATGTTGCTTGCTGTGGTCATGGGTGCTTTTTCATCAGGGAGGCTTCTGTATTTATATATTCAAGGGCCGATTTTGCAACGCTAAACGCCTGGTCGCGCAATTCCGGCACGGCGACCGTCTCCAGCCTTTCGCCAAGCAGCAACGTTCCGATCATAAATAATGCCGGATGCCGTTTTTCCTCGGAAAGCCCCATGCCCAGCGGATGCAGCGCCGCCAATTCCTGCGCAATCAGGCTGCGCAGCAATGGGTTGGGCGTGTTTTTCAAACTATAATCCGGCCCCGTGCAGTTAATCAGCAAATCGGCTTTCAGGCTTTGCGTGTTGCCCTGGCGTTGCCGGTAAAATATTTCCAGAGCGTTTTTTTCCACCACCACATCGACAATGCCGGCATTGATAATTTGCAGCATTCCTTTTTTCTGCAAGGCGGCCATATGATCGGCGATTTCCGGCGCCATGCGATGGCGGTGGATATTCCAGAAGGTGAACAGGCGGCGCAGGAACCGCTGTTTTTCTTTCGTATCGAGATTGCGCCAGAGCGTTTGCGTGACCGGCCGCAGCGAATCGACGACAGCGCGCCAGTCATGCCCCATCATGGCGGCATTCTCAACCTCGCGGCGCAGGCGCACGAGCAATCCGAACGCCGTTTTCGGAGCGCGCTGCGGATTCGTTGTCCATTCCCAGGCGGGATAAGGCTCGCTATAGGCATGGGCGGCGGGCAATAAACCGTTGCGCGAAATCAGCGTGACCTTGCCCTGGAAACGGCTTTTGGCAATAGTCTGCACGGCGTCGATAGCGGTAAGCCCGGTGCCGATGACCACAATGCTGCCGCCCGCCGGCAGCGCGGAAAGCGCGCCGGCCTGCCACATGTCTTTCACATAGTGCGGATTATCGGCTGCCAGCGTTTTTTCAAAATCGAAGGCGCGCGGCGTCTGGTTGCCGGTCGCCAGTATCAACGCATCGGCGGCGATTTCTTTGTTTTTTGTTACCAGCGTCAGTTTTGAACCGGCACGTACCTCATCGATAGGGCTGTTGCTATGCAAGCTTACGGCGATGCCCTTCTGTTTCGCCAGCGCCAGCGCCTCTTGCAGAATATGCGCAATATATTCACCATAGACCATGCGCGGCGCGAAGCTTTCCGGCGCGATGGCAAAGTTTTTCGCCCAATCGTAAAACCCGCCGGGCATGCCGGAAAACGCGCCCATACGGTCGGCGCGGACATTGAGAAGATGCACAGGTTCCTTGGTACCGTAGGCGACGCCCAGGCCGATGGCGGCTTTTTCCTCGAACAGATCGACAGCGAGCGGCGTTTCGGCCAGCGCAACTATGTTGGCCAGGGCGAGCACGCCGGAAAAACCGCCACCGACGATGGCGATGCGGGCTTGTGTATCGGGTAATGAAACGGCCGGTTTTACATCAAATTTCATAATCGATGCAGGTCGCATCGCGGCGGCTTTTGGGAATGCGCGATTTCATGATCTTGTAGATTTTTTCTATCTCATAGCTGGCCGTGCGCACAAGCACGAAAGGAAACAGGCCGTGAATGAAGATAATCGTCCCAACCAGGAGAAAGCGCAGCGACATCCGCACGGTAAAATAGAGATGCTGAAGATAGGTCTCATCGGTTTCATGGGGATGCGCGGTAAAGGCGCTCAGGGTTTTTTCACACCAATGCTTCGCCGTGGCCCGGTGACGGTCCTGAGTAACCCAACCCCAAGTATTTCTGACGATGTCGGATTGCGGCATAGCGGGATACTATGCATGATTTTTCGGCGCGGACAAGTTCAATCTAATACATACGCCGCCTGGCATTGCTTAGTGGATTGATCGGCACGGTAGATAATACCACCAGGATTAGCTTCATCGAGACAATCGTTATTAATCTGGTGGCCACCAAAACCGAATAATCGGCCGGAGAGCGGCAAGCCATCGTCGATTTTCGTATCCAGATTGCGCAAATCGAACGAGGAGAAAATGCCACAGGCATCGTCCCAATAAAACATGACATTATTGAACGGGATTGCACTGCCTGGCGGCGTTGCAACGCTGCTATTGTTCCCGGCATTGCACGCGACAAACCACATGGCGTTCGCTCCTCTGCGAAATTGCAATATATCAAGCTCGCGGCCGCCTGCATCCACTTCGAAATTAGTCGAACTGGCAATAAAAAATCCGGCATTCTCATTCAACTTCGTACGGGGGATGCCGCGATCAATAAACCTGCTGCCATCATGGCTTTCAGTCACCAAACCTGCTTCACTCAACTGTGGAAATAACCTGCGCGCTTCACCTGCTTTTGCATCCCAATTTACATTGTCATCATAATAGTTATCACCATCCAATTCCACGATATCATTTCCATTGCCTTCTCTAATGCTTCCAGCAACCGAGGTGATATCGGTAAAAAAACGGCTGGGATCCTCTATATCTCCCGGATAGCCGGCATATTTATCCCTGAACGCATATATCGCGGTTTCATAATATTCAAACTGTTTGATTTGTTTGCGTATCTGGGCAATTTTTATTAAATCCTTACCTACTAGCACGCTGCCGGTGATCAGGCCGATGATGACCAACACCATGGAAAGCTCGACGAGCGTAAATCCTGCATGCGTTTTATGCGCCATATAAAATGGATTATCTTCATTTAGTGAATATTTTACTAATGCCTGATTTTTTATGTTGTCAATATTCGGAAATAAGCTTTTATGAGTTGCTCAGCTAACTAAAATATATGCGGTAATTATGGCAGCAGCGAATAAAAGGGAAAGACTTGTAGAATCAGCATCTTACCTATTCTACGCCCACGGCTCAAGCAATACGTCGCTTGCCGATATTGCCAAGCATGCCGCCATTCCCATCGGCAACGTCTATTATTATTTCAAGACCAAGGAAGAGCTGGCATTGGCTGTCATCCTCAAGCGCAAGGAGCAGTTCGCCGCCATTTACCATGCACTGAACGATAATATCGACGATCCGCGTCAGCGTCTGAGCGAGGTGTTGCGTTATTTCGATACGCTCAAAGCCGACTATGCGAAATTCGGCTGCCCGGTGGCAAAAATCATTGCCGACGGCGATGTCGAAAAAGACACGATCGCCAAAACCGCCGCGCAGATTTTCAGCGATTTCATCGCTTGGGCGCATATCCACTTCACCCAGCTCGGCCATGCGCAGGATGCAAAACGCCTGGCGATTTCCTTGATGGCGGGCATCCAGGGCGCCGCAATCATGGCCAAGGCAACCGCCGACCCGCAAACCATGTCCGACGAGCTCGCCCGCCTCACCGCCTGGATAGAAACCATCCCCAACAAAAAAATCCAGCTTGGCAAAGTGGGAATTAAATAGCCTAACTGGCCGCGCGCCGCAGCCGGTCGTTGATGGCAATGCCCAGGCCAGTCTCGGGTATGGGCATGACGGCGATGGAATTCGCATCGCCAGCGTCGGCCAGGCGCAGCATGCGGAATAAATTGGCTGCCGCCTCCTGCAGATTTTCATCGCGGCTCAAGTTTTGTGTATGCATCGCACCGCCTATAGGCGCGCCGAATGCCAGCAACGCCTCGCTCTTTTGCACATCGGTAGCATTCAGCCGCAGTTTCTTCCCCGGCGCATAATGGCTTTCCAGCATGCCGGGAGATTTTATGTCATGCCGCGCTTGTTGCGGCATCCCCATCAAAATGGATGGAGACCCCGCAATGAATGCGGGGTGACAAAGGGCCAACTGCTCGGCGGTCACGAAGCCCGGCCGCAAGATGGCCGGCTCGCCGGTCATGTCCACGACCGTCGATTCAATGCCTACCGTGCAATCACCGCCATCGAGTATCGCGATCTCTTCGCCCAACTCCTGCCGGACATGCTCGGCCGAAGTCGGGCTGATCTTGCCGGAGCGGTTGGCACTGGGCGCGGCTATCGGCAAACCGCACGCCTCGAGCAGCGTCAATGCCAGCGGATGCGCGGGAACGCGCATGGCAATACTGTCCAGGCCGGCGCTGGCCAGCAGCGAAATTTTGCAATCATTCAGGCGCGGCAGCACCAGCGTCAGCGGCCCCGGCCAGAAATGCCTGGCCAACAACAATGATTTTTCGTCGAAGCGCGCATAGTGTTGCGCCTCTTCGACGCTGCGCACATGCACGATCAGCGGATTGAAAGTCGGGCGATTTTTTGCGGCATAAATTTTTGCCACCGCGCCATCGGAAAGTGCGTTGCCGCCCAGCCCGTAAACCGTTTCCGTCGGGAAAGCGACGAGCTCACCACGCCGTAATAATCCGGCGGCATGTTCAATCTTGCTATTCATAGTGTATCACTGTAGGATAACCACCAAATCTAGTTGAAAACGAGCAGGGACTTAGTTACCGTGAAGCATAGTTATATAACGAAGCGAGGGACTATGGCAAAAGTAATCACAATCGCCCAGCAAAAAGGTGGGGCCGGGAAAACGACGGTGGCCGCCCATATCGCCGTGGCGCTCAGCCAAAAAGGCAACCGAGTCGCCGTCGTCGATATCGATCCGCAAGGCAGCCTCAGCCACTGGCATTCCATACGCGAAGAGAAATTCGGTGAAGGCTATACCGGCCTGACTTTCACGTCACTTTCGGGCTGGCGCGTCGGTAGCGAGGTCGCCCGCCTGCGCCGGTCGCAGGATTACATTATTATCGACAGCCCGCCCCATACCGAAACGGAAGCAAGAACCGCCATCCGCGCCGCCGATTTGATCCTCATCCCGGTACAGCCCAGCCCGACCGATCTGTGGGCGACGAAAGCAACGCTGGATTTGGCGAAAGCCGAGAAGGTGCCGGTGCGCGTGCTGCTCAACCGCGTCAATACCAATTCAAGGTTGGCGCAGACCATTGCCAATGAATTGCCCGAATTGGCGGAATCCATGCTTGGCAACCGCGTGCTGTTCGCCGCGTCGCTGATGGAAGGCCGCTGCGCAACCGAGGTCGAGCCGTCGAGCCAGGCGGCGAAAGAAGTCAAGAACCTGGTCAAGGAACTCCTTGCGCTGGTTAGAGATGCGGATGAGGAAGAAGATGAGGCTGATGCGCCGATAGAGAAATCAGAAAAATCTTCTAAGAAGCAGCTTGAAAACGCCTGACGCCATTGCGCGCGATGCCATGAGAAACCGCCAGGCTTTCACTCTCCTGGAAATAGCGTTTATTTTGCTGATTATCGGGCTCTCCTCGAGCGCGATCTTGTTGGGAAAGGATCTCTTGCGGGCAGCGGAAACCCGCAGAATGGTTCATCATTTCCAAGAACTGAATTCTGCCGTGGTCAATTTCCAGTCCAAATATCAGTGCCTGCCCGGCGATTGCGCCGTCGCTTCGAGGCGTTGGGCGGGCGCGATCAACGGCAATGGCAACAGGCAGATTTTTAGAATAGCCGCTCCCGATTTTCGCGATGCCGTTCCTGAAATGATCAATGTATGGAACCATCTGTCACGGGCGGCGCTTATAAGCTCGAGCTATGCCGACTATCAGGATAATAACAATTATTTGATGGCCCTTAGCGGCTCGACCGGAGACACTTTAAGGAACAGGGGATTTTCCCCCGCCATAAACGTCCGACTCAATATCAACCTGGGACATTCCGCCGCTTTTGAAAATCCGATCATGAGAACAGGCCATTACTTTATTCCGATGACGACGACCTTCGTCGATTATTCTTTTCTGACCACCATCGATCCCACTCCTCCATGTCATGTGGCGAATTTAATCGATGACATAGGGGTAAGCATCCCTTCGGATTGCCCATTCCTGACCCCAGCGGATGCGTATGCGATCGACAATAAAATGGATGACGGCAATCCCGGCGCCGGCTTTGTGTTTTCCATCGCTCCCGACGCACTGGGAAGAATTTGCGAAGAAGCGGCAAGGCCCAATCTCTATAATACCGCCAACACCCTGGCAACCTGCCGGATGGTTATCCGCGCCACCGATTTCTAAATTTATTCTCCCGGCGCTTTTGCATGAATAGCGATGGCATGCAGGCCGCCACTAAACTCTTCCGCCAGCAGCGCATAAATTTTCCGATGACGCGCCACCTTGTTCAACCCGACAAACGCTTCCGAAACGATATGGAGCGTATAATGCGTTTCGCCGCCTGGCGCCGCACCGCTATGGCCCGCATGTTTTTGCGAGTCATCGCGCAATTGCAGGTGGCTTGGCGCAAGCTCCTGGGTTAAAATAGCAAGAATACGGTCAGCGCGATTCATAATTCTCTATGGCACAAAAAAGAACAAAAAACGACTATATTCCCCATTCAAACGGCAACCATGCCACCCATTGCCATTGGCAGGGCTGCCGCGAGCCGGGAGAATATAAAGCGCCGAAATCCAAGGACAGCCTTCATGAATATGAATGGTATTGCCTGGAGCATATCCGCGAATATAACCGGAAATGGGATTTCTTCGCCGGCATGAACAGCGAGCAGATCGAGGAGTTCCGCCACGAAGCCGTCACCGGCCACCGCCCGACCTGGAGCCGCGAAAGCCGCATGCGCGACAATTACAGCAAGCTGCAGGACGCGATCTACGAGTTCATCACCATGTCGCCGGCAAGACACAGCAAGCCTGTTCCCAACCTGCCGCCCAAAATCCGCAAGGCGCTGGCGCTGCTCGACCTGGAATATCCGTTTGCGGTCACCGAACTGAAAAGCCAATATCGCGGCATGGTAAAAAAATTCCATCCCGACGTCAATAAAGGCGACAAACAAGCGGAAGAAACATTCAAGCGCATCACCGTCGCCTATAAAATCCTTGCCGACCATGTCAAAAATTTATAGTGTCAATGACTTATGAACAAAGCCGCCGCACCGCTCGCCATGACCTCCGATACTCCCGATAAAACCGTAACCGCCGAGAAGCTGTTCGGCTTCAAGCTCAATTTCGCCATCCCGGCTTTTGCCAACAAAACCGAGCATGTGCCAGAGATCGACCCCGACTATTATTTCGAGCCGGCGGCAACGCGCGCCATCCTCGCCGGCTTCGCTTTCAATCGCCGGGTGATCGTCCAGGGCTATCACGGCACCGGCAAATCCACCCATATCGAGCAGGTCGCCGCCCGCCTCAACTGGCCGTGCGTGCGCGTCAATCTCGATAGCCACATCAGCCGCACCGACCTGATCGGCCGCGACGCCATCACCCTCAAGGACGGCAAGCAGATCACCCAGTTCCAGGAAGGCATCCTGCCCTGGGCGCTGACCAGGCCGGTCGCGCTGGTCTTCGACGAATACGATGCCGGCCGCCCCGACGTGATGTTTGTCATCCAGCGCGTGCTCGAGGCGCAGGGAAAATTCACGCTGCTAGACCAGAACCGCGTCATCTCGCCGCATCCGTTCTTCCGCCTTTTCGCCACCGCCAACACCGTCGGGCTTGGCGATTCCACCGGCCTGTATCACGGCACGCAGCCGATCAACCAGGGGCAGATGGATCGCTGGAATATCGTCGGCACGCTCAACTACTTGCCCAAAGACGACGAACTCAAAGTGGTGCTCTCTAAAGTCAAGGAGCTTAGCGCCAAGCACAAGGAGCAGATACCGGCGATGATCGCTATGGCCGGGCTTACCCGCCAGGGCTTCATGAACGGCGACATCTCCACCGTCATGTCGCCGCGTACGGTCATCAACTGGGCGGAAAACACCCATATTTTCGGCGACGTCGCGCTTGCCTTCAAGCTTACCTTCCTCAATAAATGCGACGAGAAAGAGCGTGAGATCATCGCCGAATATTACCAGCGCTGCTTCAACGTCAACATACTGGAATAGCGTGGCCGCCCCCGATCCCGAGTCGGCAATGGCGGCCTTCAAGCAGGCGACTATCGCCGTCACCAGGGCGCTGGCGCAAAAACCCAAACTGAAAGTGACGTTTGGCGATGCCGTTCGCAGCGACAACGAGGTGGCGCTGCCGCTGCTGCTGGAAAAGCCCCTGGGCGAACCGCTGGCGCAATTCCGCGGCGTCGCCGACCAGGCGGCGCTGACGCGGCATCTGCACAATCCCGCCATCCACGCCAAGCAGAAGCCTAAAATCGCCGCCAACGCCAGGCTGTTCGACACGCTGGAAAATATCCGTATCGAGACGCTGGGCAGCCGCGATTTCGAAGGCGTGCGCCATAACCTCGCCAGGCGTTTTGAACTGCATTACACACACTTGGGCTACAACGGCGATAACCTGCCCCTGCAGGCGATGATCGAGCTCTATGCGCGCCGGCATATTCAGCAGATGGAATTGCCCGCCGGGCTGACGGCAATGTTGGAAAAGAAAGACCAAGAATTCGCCCCCCTCATCCCACAGCTAAAACAGATGCGCGAAGCCGTCGCCAGCCAGCAGGATTTTTCGCAAGCCGCGCTTAAAGTCATCGACACATTCGCTTTCATCAGCCAGTCGCTGGAAAAAGACGAGCGCAACGACGAGCAGCCGCAAACCGAGGAAAGTCGGAACCGGCAGGAATCCAAACAAACCGAAGATTCATCAAGCCCGGCCGGCGCCGGCGGCGAAGAACTGCAATATCTCTCGAAAGCGGCGATGCTCGCCGCCACGGTGGCCGGCAATCCTTCCGAAAAAATCGACGATAGCGATGCGGCGCTGCCGCCGCCGCAGTTTCCGTTCAACCATGCCGATAACGTTGCCACCGCGCCAAACTATCGCCATTTCACCAGCCAGTTCGACGAGGTGGTGGGCGCGCAAAGCCTGGCGACCGGCAGCGAGCTTGAGCATCTGCGCGGCCAGCTCGACCAGAAACTCGCGCAATTCCAGAGCCTCACCGCCCGGCTCGCCGGAAAACTGCAACGGCTGCTGATGGCAAAGCAGGCGCGGCGCTGGGTGTTCGATGAGGAAGAAGGCATGATCGACAGCCGCAAGCTCTCGCGCGTGATTATCCACCCCGACTACCAGTCCATTTATAAGCGCGAGAGCGACACCGAATTCCGTGATACAGTGGTCACGCTGCTCATCGATAATTCCGGCTCGATGCGCGGCCGCCCGATCACCATGGCCGCCATGTGCGCCGACATCATCAGCCGCACGCTGGAACGCTGCGGCGTGAAAGTGGAAATTCTCGGCTTCACCACCAAGGAATGGAAAGGCGGACAAAGCTACAAACAATGGATCAAGGAGGGCCGCCCCGCCCTGCCCGGCCGGCTCAACGATTTGCGCCACATCATTTATAAAAGCGCCGATGCAAGCTGGCGCGCCTCGCGCAAGAATCTCGGGTTGATGCTCAAGGACGGGCTGCTCAAGGAAAATATCGACGGCGAGGCGATCTTATGGGCGTGCGACCGCCTGCTGGCGAGGCCGCAGCAGCGGCGCATCCTGATGGTGATTTCCGACGGCGCGCCGGTCGACGACGCCACATTGTCGGCTAATTCCGGCAGCTATCTCGACCGGCATCTGCGCGACGTCATCGCCAAAGTGGAAAACCATCTGCCGATCGAGCTGGTCGCCATCGGCATCGGCCACGACGTCACGCGCTATTATAAGCGTGCGGTCACCATCTCCGACATCGACAAGCTCGCGCAAACGATGACCGAGCAGCTCGCCCGGCTTTTCATGGAAAATAAGAATAAGAAATAACGCCTAAGCGGCGGTTTTTTTCGCGAGCTTGCGCTTGAGCTGGCGGCGCAGCTTGCCGGCATCTTCGGTCAATTGACGCTCGGAATGCGACAGCAGGTAAGCATCCAGCCCGCCATTATGCTCGATGCTGCGCAGGGTAGCGGCGGTCACGCGCAGCGTGATCATGCTGCCGAGAATGTCGCTGACCAGCGAAACGGTCTGCAAATTGGGCAAAAAGCGCGTGCGCGTCTTGTGGTTTGAGTGCGAAACCTTGTTTCCGAACTGTGAACCGGTGCCCGTGAGTGCGCAGCGTCTTGCCATAAACCTATCCTTTGCGTTTAAAAAGAGCAGGATTTTTAAGGTCTGGCAGGCATGAAGTCAAGGGATTTTTAGCCGAAACCGGCCTAAAACGCATTGTCGGCGGCAACCTGCAGCGCGCACCTGGCCGTGGGGTTGGCGTTATTGAAGCCGTTTTGCGTATCGTTTGCGCGGCAAGACGTGTTATTGAGGCTGCTTACCGTGCTCAGGTCATCCCTAAAACGATAGCCGATCTGAGTGGTCGGAAAGAATTGCTGTTCCGCCCATCTGTACCTGCCGGTGCCGGCCATGCCGTCATCGTATTTCGCTTCAAAACGCAGCGCATCGGAAACGACTATGGTGGCGGTGGCATTGGTGGCCGGGTTTTTGGCGGTCGCCGTGACCATGTAATGCAGCTTTTCATGCTCGGCAATGCTATTAAGGCCCGGCACTATTGTCACCGGCAAAAAGAAGGCCTGCTCATTATTTACGATGCTGCGCGTATTCGATAATTTCAGCGGCACCCTGCCGGCTATGGCGACATAAGGCTCAACGAAATTGGCTTGGGCAAGGATAGGAGCAGTTTCCACAGGCTCGCGCCCATCCAGCATCCCATTGCCATTGCCGTCCACCACGGTCGGATATACCTCTTGTCCACCGGGAGGAGGCCCGCCGCCGTCACCGCCGTCATCCTCGCAATCTTCCAGACAAGCGTCGCCATCCACCGCATAGGCGGTGGAAATGGGGTTAAAATCAAAA
>JAGVLW010000110.1 GCA_020054105.1 Alphaproteobacteria bacterium
GCCTGTCGGCTGCTCGGCCAAAACAGCAACGCAGTCGCATCAATATTCAGCTAACAGCGCCTAGCCATGGACTCATCGAAACGACTTATCATATTGCTGATCGCGGGTGTGTTGGTGGCGTTCGCCGCCATCGCCATCCGCAATCGCCTGTCACCGGAAGTGCCCACTGACCAGCAGGTGGCGAGCAAGCGCGTCGTCATCGCCAAGCGCGACATCACGCCGGGTTCGAGCATACAGGTGCCGCAGGATGCCGATTGGGCCGACGTATCCGAGGAGATATATAATAAAGAAGGATTGCTGCGCGAAAGCGAGGCACGCCTGGAAGACATCAACGGCACGATCGTGCGCCGGATGGTGCGCGGCGGCGAGCCGGTCGAGCAGGCCATGCTCACGCGCCCGGGATCGGGCGGGCTGATGTCGGCGGTGCTTGAGCCGGGCATGCGTGCCGTGTCCATCAGCGTCAACGCCATCTCGGGCAATGCCGGGTTCGTGCTGCCGGGCGACCGTGTCGATCTGATCCTCACGCGCGAGTTCACGCGCACGGTTTCCACGGGCGGATCCGACCAGCAGCAGCGCCGCAATATCTATAGCAAAACGTTTATCACCGACGTGCGCGTGCTCGCGGCAGACCAGATGCTCGATAATCCGGAGAATAAAGCGGTGCTGGTAAAGACGGTGTCCGTCGAAGTGACGCCGCAGCAGGCCAAGATGATTGCGGTGGCCAGCGAGCTGGGAAAAATATCGCTTGCCTTGCGCAGCGCCCAGAACCTGGATGCACCCGCCGACCAGCCGGAGATGGAGAAGGGCATGATCGAAGGCGGCGTTTCCGATAGCGACATGCAACTGGAGCCGGAAGCCCAGGGCAGCGAGCAAGTCAGGATATTGCGCCCTGGCGACATTCAGAATATGGAATTTTACCGGGACAATAGTAAACACAATCCTGCCGTGGAGAATGAAGCGGCGCCGCAGACGGAAGTGACGCCATGATGAGCCGGACCCTCTTATTCAGAAGCACGATTTTCCTGGTAGCGGGGCTATTGTCGGCGCGGCTCATGGCCGCCGAGCCGCTGGTCGTCGAGATCAATAAAGGCAAGCGCGTGACGTTGCCGGTGGCGGCGGCGTCGGTGGTGGCCGCCAATCCGGCGATTGCCGACGTGCAGGTGGTGTCGCCGCGCGTCCTCTATATATATGGCCGCGGCGTCGGCGAGACGAGCGTCCTGGCCATAGACAACGCCGACAACACGATCTACGACTCGCAAGTGGTGGTCAGCCACAATCTTTCCTCGCTTGCCCGCGCGGTCAGGCGCATCGCGCCGGATGCTGACGTGACGTTCAGCTCGGTCAATAACGGGCTGGTCATGGAAGGTTTTGCCGCCTCCAGCGTAGAATCGGAAAATATCCGCAGCGTCGCCGCCAATATGCTCGGCGACAATCAGAAGCTGGTGAATATGATTACTACCGGCGGGTCGGACCAGGTAACGCTGCAGGTGAAGATCGTCGAGATGACGCGCAGCAACGTCAAGCGTTTCGGCATCAACCTGCAATCAGCGGTGACGCAGGGAAGCCTGGCGGTCAGGTTGTTGCAGGGCGCCAACGTCACCGGCACTACCTACACGCCGCTATTCCCGCCGGTCAGCGGCGTCGGGTTCCCCGCCCGCACCGGCCTGTCTAATGCCACCGCCTCAACCGATACGGCGCTCTTCGCCGGCCTGACCGACGGCAATAAAACCATCGGCGCCGTCATTGATATGCTGGAAAATCAAGGGTTAGCCAACATCCTGGCCGAGCCGACGCTTACGACCACCTCGGGAAAAACCGCGAATTTCCTGGCCGGCGGCGAATTCCCGATTCCGCAGAAAGACGGGCTGGGCAACGTCACCGTTACCTATAAACCGTTCGGCGTGAAACTGGATTTCACCCCGGTCGTGATGTCGAAAGACCGCATGAGCATCACGGTAGCGCCGGAAGTGAGCACGATCAATTTCGACAATCCGATCGAAGTGGCGGGCATCAAAAACCCGATCATCAATTCGCGCAAGGCGCAGGCAACGCTGGAGCTTGGCAGTGGCGAGACCTTCGCGCTGGCCGGGCTGCTCCGTACGGATGAGACCAACAATATCGACAAAACCCCCGCCGTCGGCGACCTGCCGATATTGGGCGCGCTTTTCCGCTCGCAGCAATTCCGCAACGACAAGACCGAGCTGGTCATCTTGGTGACACCGTACATCGTGAAAGCCGTGTCGGATAAAAGCAAGATGCTGACGCCGCGCGACGGCTATGTGCCGCCCAGCGACCTGCAACGGTTGCTATACGGCAATTTGTATCAACAGGAGCCGATGGATGACGATGACGGCGAAGCCGCCGAGCCGCCGCCGGTGGATGACAATGGCAAATCTCCCAAGCTGCAAGGCGAGGGCGGGTTTATACTCGAATAGGATAAGATTATGAACCTAATGAATCGCATCGCGTTCGCATTATTGCCGTTGCTGCTGGCCGGCTGCGTGCCGCAGTGGGACATGCAGGGCAACGACCCGAAGGATTTTTATGTCAAGAACCCCATCCAGAATAAGGTGGAGACGAAGCATATTTCCTATGAGGCGAAGTTCGAGCCGGGCGAGGAGGCGCTTTCCGCCTATGCGAAAAAGCAGCTGCGCACCAAATTGAGCGGTATTTCGCCCTACGCCGTCGATACGATCAGCGTTCAGCTGCCGCCGTCGAAGATGCGCAATGCCGCCCGCAAAACCTATCTGACGCGCCTGCTGCGCGGCATGGGCTTCTCCACCGACACGATCATTATCGAGCCTTCGGACGCGCTGAAGCGCGACGAGGTGTCGTTTAGCGTCACCTATGCGGCGGTCGTATCGCCGCGCTGCCCGGACTGGCGCACTTCCCCGGTCACGACCTATAGTAACACCCAGCAAGGTGGCTTTGGCTGCGCTAATACCACCAATCTCGGCCTGATGGTGGCCGACCCACGCGATCTCCTGAAAGGCAGCGGCGATGTCCGTCCCGATACCAACCGCAACAATGCCGTCATTGAGCAATACCGCACGGGCGAGGGTTCCGGTTCCGACGCGTCGTCTTCCGGAGGGAGTGCCGGCGGCGATGCTTCCGGCGCCGCTTCTTCGTCTGGCAGCCCATAATGCGGGGGCGTTATGACCAGCAACCCATCACAAACACCGCTTCCGTTTCTTGCCTTTGCCAATGACAGCAAGGATCTTGAAGTATTAAAAGCCTTCGCCGCCGCGCAGCGGTGGTCGGATGGCTGCATCTTCCAAGGCGACATCGCCACCGCCACCGATTTCCTGAAAAACCATCCGGCGCCGCCGTTGCTGCTGGTGGAAATCGCTACTGCCGCCGGGGCGTCGGCGCAGCTCGACGCGCTGGCGGAAGTGTGCGATGCCGATACCAAAGTCATCATCATCGGCGATATCAACGAGTATAGTTTTTATTGCTGGCTGACCGATATCGGCATTTTCAGCTATCTACTGCGCCCGCTGACCGGCCAGATGCTGGAAGGGGCGCTTGAAAAATCGGTCGCCAAGCCGCAAGGCGGCGGCAAGCAGGAAAGACAGCCCGGCAAGGTGATCGCCGTTTTGGGCACGCGCGGCGGCGTCGGCTCGACCACGCTTGCCATCAACCTGGCGGGCATCATCGCCGACCTGTCGAAAAAGAACGTGGCGCTGATCGATGCCGACCCGCAGGAAGGCAGCATATCGCTCATGCTCGACTTAGAGCCCAGCCGCGGCTTCCGCGAGGCGCTGGAAAAACCGGACCGCATCGACTCGCTCTTCATCGAGCGGGTGATGGCCAAGCCGATGAAACATCTTTCGGTGCTCAGTTCCGAGGAATCGCTGCAGGAGCGGTTCAATATCCACGATCAGGCGGTGGAGCTGTTGCTGAAGGAGCTGCGCGATAAATTCGAGGTCATCATCCTCGACATACCGCGGTTCCTGACGCCGTTTACCCAGAAATGCCTGTCGCTGGCCGATCATGTGGTGCTGGTGACGGAGCTTTCGCTGCTTAACCTGCGCGATACGCTGCGCCACAACGACATGATGCGCGAGCTGTTTAAAATCAAGCCGCCGGTCATCGTGGCCAACCGCGTCGGCGCCGCAGCGAAATTCGAAATGAGTCCCGCCGATTTCGAAAAAGGCATCGGCGCTAAAATCGATTTCAGCGTGCCCTATTTGCCGGAAATGTACATGCAGATCGGCACGGACATCACCGCGCTTAAATCCAAGGATCATGCGGCGGTGAAGCCGCTGCTGAAGCTGGCGGAAACGCTGGTGCCGGAAGCGAAAATACCGACCGCCGCCGTAAAAAAAGGCAAATCGGCATTCCATTTTCTGTCGACCAGGAAAAAAGTCGTAAAAGCGCCTGAAGAACCCAAAAAGGAAGCGTAACGCCCCATGTTCGGACGCCGCGGCACATCGGAACCCAATCAAGCGCCTCCGCCGCAAGCGGCGCCGGCGCCTGTCGCCGCACCCGAGACGAAGCCGGCCACCGAAAAAACAAAGATTGCCGCGGTCGCTCCGGCGCCCGCGACTTCTTCCGGCAAGCAGCATAAAAGCGGCGAGGATCTGCTCAATGCCGTCAATGAATCCAGCCTGCATGCGCCGGCGGCGAAGGCCGTCGATGAACTCTCCGGCGCCAAGGACCGTATTTATGCGCTGCTCATGGAGCAGATCGACATCGCCACCTCTTCGCGGCTGCCGCGCGACGAGCTGAAACGCCAGATCATCGAGATCATCGGCGAGATCGTGATGGAGCAGAAACTGCCGCTCAGTTCCGCCGAGCAGCAGCTGCTGGCCAACCAGATCGTCGACGACATGCTCGGCTTCGGGCCGCTCGAGCCGCTGCTGCGCGACGAGCTCATCACCGACATCATGGTCAACGGCCCCTACCAGGTCTATATCGAGAAAAAAGGTAAGCTCGAGCTGTCCGACGTGAAATTCCGCGACAACGCGCATGTGATGGCGATCGCCACGCGCATCGTCACCGGCGTCGGCCGTCGCGTCGACGAATCCACCCCCATCTGCGACGCGCGCCTACCCGACGGCTCGCGCGTCAACGTCATCGCCCAGCCTTGCGCCATTCGCGGCACCTCGATCTCGATTCGTAAATTCTCGCAGAAAAAAATTACCCTCGACATGATGATAACGACGAAGAACGTGTCGGAAGCGTTATGCAAGGTGCTGAAAATCTGCGGCGCCATCCGCCTCAACATCATTATCTCCGGCGGCACCGGCTCCGGCAAAACGACGCTGCTCAACGCCATCTCGCGCATGATCAGCCACGGCGAGCGCATCGTCACCATCGAGGATGCCGCCGAGTTGCAATTGCAGCAGCCGCACGTCGTGCCGCTGGAAACGCGCATCGCCAATTTGGAAGGCGGCGGCGAAATCACCATGCGCGACCTGGTGAAAAACGCCCTGCGTATGCGCCCCGACCGCATTATCTTGGGCGAGGTGCGCGGCGGCGAAGCATTCGACCTTTTGCAGGCGATGAACACCGGCCATGACGGCTCGATGGGCACGCTGCACGCCAACACCCCGCGCGAGGCGCTCACCCGCCTGGAAAACCTGATCGGCATGGCCGGCATCAACCTGCCGAGCAAGGCGGTGCGCACCCAGATCGCCGGCGCGGTCAACCTGATCGTCCAGATCAGCCGCATGCGCGACGGCGTGCGCCGCATCACCCACTTAACCGAGGTGGTGGGCATGGAAGGCGACGTCATCATCACGCAGGACCTGTTCACGTTCGAATTCAAGGGCGAGGATGAAACCGGCAAGCTGACCGGCGAATTCCGCTCCAGCGGCATCCGCCCCAACTTCACCACCCAGGCAGCCTATTATGGCCTGGATAAGGCATTGATAGAGGCCATGACCTCCAGCATGGAATAGGGGCCGACATGCACGCCATCGACATCGTCATCGCATTAGCTGTCGTCGTGATATTGTATGTCGTATGGCAAATCATGGGCCAGGGCAGCCGGCAAACGCAAAAGCGCATCGAGCGCATCAAGGCGCGCAAGACCGTTTCGGTCAAAGCCGCCGACATGTCGCTGCGCCGCAAAAACACCGAATCCAAGGGCATCGGCTATTACCTGATGAAGCCGCTGCCGAACTTCGACAAGCTGGGCGACCGGCTCGCGCGCGCCGGCCGCACTATTTCGCCCAAGCAATATGTCTTCCGGCGTTTCCTGGTGTCGGCGGCTATTTTATTCCTCATCGTCGGGGTGCTTAAAAAATCGTTCCTCCTCGGGGTGCCGTGCGCGCTGATTCTGGGCGTATGGCTGCCGCTCAAATGGATGCAGTTCGGCATCAACAAGCAAAACAAGGCGTTCCTGCGGCTGTTTCCCGACGCAATCGACCTGATCGTGCGCGGCCTGCGCTCCGGCCTGCCCGTCTCGGAATCGCTGGTGCTGGTGTCGCAGGAAGTGTCCGACCCGCTGGGAGCGGTGTTCCGCAACATCGTCAACACGATGAAACTCGGCGTCCCGATGGAAAAAGCCTTGCAGGAGACGGCAAGAAAGCTGGACATGACCGAGTTTAATTTTTTCACGACCAGCATCGTCTTGCAGCGCGAGACCGGCGGCAATCTCTCGGAGATTCTCAACAACCTGTCGGAAGTGCTGCGCAACCGCTTTCTCATGCGCATGAAAATCAAGGCGATGTCCTCGGAAGCGCGCGCTTCCGCCTATATCATCGGCGCGCTGCCGTTCGTGGTGCTGCTGGCGGTATCGGCGACCAGCCCCGGCTACATGGCGCCGCTATGGGACGATCCGCGCGGCAACATGGCCGCCGGCATCGCCGCCGGGATGTTGGCGTTTGGCGGGTTCATCATGTACCGCATGACCAAATTCGAGATATAGGCACTAGGCAGTTTATGGCATCGAACAATTCCTCGCTCATGCAAACGTTCCTGCCGTCGGGGATGAACATCCAGGACTTCTACGCGGCTATGGCGGGCGCGACCACGCTGCTGACGGTGTACGCGATTTACAGCATGTTCAAGCAGCGCAACACGCTTACCGCGCGCATCAAGAACATCCAGGAGCGCCGCAAGGAAATGCAGGGCGAATTCGTCAAATCCAAACAGCGCAAGAAGCCCGAGACGAGCGTCAATTTCATGCGCGCCGTCTCGCTCAAGCTCGAGCTGGTGAAAAAACTGCAGGTCGACCGCGCGGAAGCCACGCTGATCGAAGCCGGCTACCGTTCCAAGGATGCCGTGCTCATCATGGCGTTTGCCGTGATGGTATTGCCGATTATTTTGGGCGCCGTAGGGTTTGCGTTCTATAAATTAAACGCGGACTCCGTATCCAAATGGCACATGATTCATTACATGTGGCCGGTGCTGGGGGCGTATATCGGCCTCAAGCTGCCGTGGATCTATGTGTCGCGGGCGCGAAAGAAACGCTATACGATGATCCGCCGCTCGCTCTCCGACGTGCTCGACCTGATGACGATCTGCGCCGAAGCCGGGCTTAGCCTGGCGGCCACGCTCGACCGCGTATCGAAGGAGCTGGCGATATCCTACCCCGAAATGTCGGAGGAATTTGCGCTGACCTCGATCGAGATCGGGTTCCTGCCCGACCGCAACAAGGCGCTTTCCAACCTCGCGGAACGCTGCAAATTGCCCGAGGTGCGGGGCATCGTCAGCGTGTTGATTCAGACTGAAAAATATGGCACGCCCATCGCCCAGGCCCTGCGGGTGCTGTCGGCGGAGTTCAGACAGACGCGCATGATGGTGGCGGAACAGAAAGCCGCCCGCCTGCCGGCGATGATGACGGTGCCGATGATCGTCTTCATCCTGCCGACGCTGTTTATCGTGATTATCGCCCCGGCGGCGGTGAAGCTGCTGGATACGATAAAATAGCGCGTTCTTGCTTTTGTCATTCCCGCGAAAGCGGGAATCCTGCCTTTTCCTAATGCCCATGCAAGATCCCTGCGTTCGCAGGGATGACAAATGGATACAGGCGGATCGATTACGCTATTGCCGGTCGCCGCCTTCATCGGCACCCGGAATGGCCGGATAGAGCGACTGGATGGCAGGCGGCTTGCCGCGCGATGACCTGACGGTGCGGTAATATTCATAGAAGCGCAGATTTTCCTGCGCCTGTTCCTTGGAGACGTTTTTCAGGTTCAGCTCCAGTGCTTTCTTGCTTTCTCCCTTGATTCCGTAAGCCAGCGCCAGGTTCTGGCGCATGGTTGCGCTGGCGTCCGGCTTTGCCGCCAGCGGTTCGAGCAGCGCAATCGCCTGGTCGATCTTGTCGTCGAGTATCAGCGACATCGCCAGGTTGTTCTGGATGGTTGCCGAGTTGGGGGCGAGCGCCAGCGCCTTCTGGTAAATCTCCTGCGCGGCGGCATGGTTGCCGGCATGATCGAAGGCGGCGGCCTTGGCGTTATAGCCGTAGGCGTTTTCCGGCTGCATGGCGGTCAGCGCATCGTAGAGAGTGACGGCGTTTTCCGGCTGGCCGCTGGCGATGAAGGCATAGCCCAGATGCAGCATGACCTGCGCATCGGCAGGCTTGGCGGCGTGCGCTTCCTGCATGATGGCCACGGCCTGTTGCGCCTGGCCCTGGCGGCGGGCCTGCCTTGCCTGCTCTATAGCCGCCTGGGTTTTATCGTCGGCGAGCTTTAAGGCGTCGATGTCGAGATGATCGCATGCCGCAAGCAGCAAGACGATCGGCAACAGGAAAAACAGTCGGAGCATAATGCAAAAAGGGTGGTTGTTAGCGTCGCATCAGCTGTAGCTGATTTCGGGCGAACTAACAACCACCAACCTGAGACGCTACTGGCTGATGCGCAGGTTAGCCAAAGAATCGCCGATTTGCTGGAACACCGTCTGCAACTGCGCCGTGGTAGGCGACGGGAAGTAGTAGGACGGGTTGGTCGCGCAGTTTCTCAGCACGTTTTGCCCGGCGGAGCTGATGTTGGTGCCCAGTCCGACCGTGTAGATGATAACCCCGTTATTTTTCAGGCTGGTGCATACCTGCAGGGTGTGCGTGTCGAGGCGCGATACGGCGGTGGCTTGATTGGTCGTGCCCAGCTTGTTATCGCTGAGATACCAATAAGCGCCGCGGCCGTTATTATCGATGTAGTTATCGCCGTCGGTCATCAAGATGACGACTTTGTTCATCAGCGGCGTGTAATAATCGAGCGGCAGGTTGTTGCTGTTCATGATGCCGCCCCAGCGGTTTCTCCAATTGGGCGACAACATGCGCCACGCCCAGACCATGCCCTGGTTCACCAGCGTGTTGCCGCGCGCCTGCATGGCGTTGACCGCTGCGGCCACGGTGGCTTTCGATGCTACCATAGCCGTCACGGGCGTCGGGCAATATTTGTTGGGGCCGCGGTTGGCGTCGAGAGGCGTATTGTAACGGATGTTGTTGGTGCCGCAATTGGTAGTGGACGGATTGGAGCCATGCCATGCGTTGTTGCCGGTGTGGCAAACCCAGTGATATTGCGGGAAGAGCGTCGACGTGATGTTGGTGTCGGGGACGGTATCGGTCACGTCCAACCCATTATTTTCGCGCGCGTCGACGCAGCCGCCCCAGCTGGTCGGTCCCCAGTTGAAGAGGTTGGCGCGCGTCCAGCTGCCACGGGTATTGCTGATATTGACGGCTTGCGAGAACGGCACCAGCCCCACCCACAGGTTCGGCACGGTGTCGTTGGTATTGCCGTATAAGATGTTGAGCAGAGTGTTCGTGGCGGTTTTGGTTGCAGCGATTTTAGTCGTGCCCCCGCCGGCGGTTTCCGTCATCGAGCCGGAATTGTCTATCACGATAACCAGCTCCATGCCTTTATTGGAGCGGGTGATTTCCGAATGCGCCCTGACGACGACGTCATAGGTGCCGAAAACGCGCGTGAAGGTGGTAGGCACCGTTACCTGCGCATCGAGCGTGATCAGGGTATTGTCGGCATTGATGGCGGCGGAAAAGCTGTTGAGCGTGCTGCCCATGAAGTTGGTGGGGAAGTTGATGTGGAAATAATTGGCGGCCGTCGTGCTGACGTTGGCGGTGTTCGCCGATGCGCCGGCAGCCAAGCCCGCGGCATCGAGCGCGGCGGTCATGCGTGCCTGCACGATCTCCACGCGTCCCATGTCAACGGCGACGCCGGTGGCCCCCATCAGCGTAAGTACGCCCAGGCCGACGATGGGCAATGCCGAGCCTTGTTTCGAGGCGAAGAGCGAGCGCAACAGATGCGCGCCTTGTTTGAACATGTTCATCGAGATGCCTCCTGATCCTAAGATCCTAATGTATTTAACGCGCCGAGCCGTGGCTTGAACACTGCCATTTTATACATCAGCACGTTTGGCATGACGCTGCCTGCGACGAGCGAGGTGTAATTATAAAACACTTCGGCGATGATAATATTGTCTTTGTCGACCATGGTGAAACCTGCCGGCAAGGTGGCCGCATTGCCGGTAGCGCCGATCCGGCTCGCACTTACCATCGTTCCGCCGCCGGCATATTGCCAGTTGACCACCGGCGCATTGGTGCCGGTTTTGGTGATCGACGAGACGACCACATAACTGTTGGCCCCAAAGTCATAAGGCCGCATGACCTGCCCGGTTGCCAGGATGAGCGTATTGAGTTGCGTGGTGCTCATGGTTTCATATTGCGCCACCAGATCTGCCATGCTCAGCGATACTTTTTCCAGTTTCTGCGCGATGAGGATATAGCGCGTCGCATCGACGCTGCCCATGAACAACGCCAGCAGAAACGGCAAGGTGACGGCGAATTCCAGGTAGGCGACGCCTTGTTGCGCCCTTCTGAAATGCTTCCATCTGCGGAGTAGTTTGAACATGGCTTCCTCGCCCTGCCTCTAGGTGTAAGGCTCGTTCTTGACCACGGTGCGCACCGTGATGTTGAACGGGTTGCCGATAATGGTGTTGATGACCGGCGTGGTCACCGGCCAGGGATAGGTGATCTGATAAACGACGATATCGTTGGCGTTCCCAAGCCCCGCCACACCCATATCGGCATCCCATTGCCCGTTGCCGTTAATGTCGACATAGTTGACGCCGGCGGTTCCGGGGCAGGGCGCGGTAGCGGGATTGATGCAGGTTTCCGGCCGCTCCACCTGGTCGAACGATGCATAAACGGTGGTGGTGATGATAATTCTGTCGGGGTCAAGCAGGCCGCCGGTCATGTTGCGAACATTGGCGATAATCTGGTCCTGGCGGCTGCTGCCTGCCGCCACGAACCCGGTGGCACCGTAGCGCGCGGTGACGTTGGCGGCGTTTTCCAGCACCGCATTGGTAAACATGATCAGCGAAAATTCAATGATGCCCATGATGAGCAGCATCATGACCGGCACGACCATTGCGAACTCAATGGAGGTGATGCCCGATACGCAGCGCAGTATCTTTTTTTTGCTGTTGCGGTAGCTCATATTATATGCTGATCATCTAAAAACACATGGTAATACAATCTAACAGTACACAGTAACATACAGACCTTAATTCAGCGTAAATAATCGGTCGCAATTTGCTGAGATTTAATATGATTTTTTACTTTGCCTGTTAACAATACGTCGCGTATTTAACTAAAATTTTACGTTATAATCCGGGAAGGACTCTGAATTTGCGGCTGCATTCCCGCCGCCATCCCAATTAAGGACATATCAAAGTAGATTATGCATCCACAGCGCCTTTCCCATATTGAGAAGCTTGCCGAGATCAATTGGTTCGTGGTGCTTCTGATGTCGCTTATCGCGCTGATCGGCTTTGCGATGATGGTGTCGGCGGGCGGCGGCGAATTTTCGCCGTGGGCGACGCAGCAGATGGTGCGCTTTGCCTGCGCTTTCATCGTTATGCTCATCATTGCGGTGATGCCGATGCGCGCGCTGATGGATTACGCCTACGTCATTTATTTCCTGTGCCTGCTGGTGCTGCTGGTCGTCGACATTGTCGGCCATACCGGCATGGGCGCGCAACGCTGGCTGAAGCTGGGCGGCATGAACCTGCAGCCGTCGGAATTCATGAAGCTGGCGGTGATTCTGGCATTGGCCCGCTACTTCCACCAGATCTACCCGGAGAACATCCGGCGCCTGTCGTTTCTTGTCGTGCCCGGTCTGCTGATCGTGCTGCCGGCCATACTGATCTACCGCCAGCCCAATTTCGGCACGATGGCGATATTGGTGATGGTGGGCGCAGTTATGTGCTTTCTCGCCGGGCTGCAATGGCGCTATGTGATCGGCGCCGTGGCCGCCGCCATCGCCGCCGCGCCGCTGGCGTGGCATTTCATGCACGATTATCAGAAGCGGCGCGTGCTAACCTTTCTCGACCCGGCGCAGGACCCGCTCGGCGCCGGCTACAACATCATGCAGTCGATGATCGCCATCGGCTCGGGCGGGCTGCTCGGCAAGGGATTTTTACAGGGCTCGCAAAACCAGCTCGACTTCCTGCCGGAAAAACAGACCGATTTCATCTTCACGATGTTCGCCGAGGAGTTCGGTTTCCTGGGCTGCATCGTGCTGCTGCTGCTTTACGGTGCGCTGCTCGCCAGCGGCATGGCCATCGCCCGGCGCAGCCGCAGCACCTTCGGCGCCATGCTGGCGGCGGGCGTGACGGCGATGATCTTCATCCATGTGCTCATCAATTGCGGCATGGTGATGGGCATGCTGCCGGTGGTGGGCGTGCCGCTGCCGCTGATGTCCTATGGCGGCAGCATCACCGTATCGACGGTATTTGCCATCGGGCTGCTGCTCAATGCCTGGGTCTACCGCGAGCAGATGCCGACGCGCTACGCGCCGAAGTTTTAATGGGCTTGTCACTGCCGCCGATCTCGACTATGATTTGGCCATTGGATTAACAACAGGAATTGGCAGGCGGCGACGCCTGCGCACAGAGTAGTTTTATGCTGCATACCACGCAGGAGCCGCGCGCGAAAAGCGCGCAGGCGGGCGGGCGGGCAGACGGGCAGGCGGTGGAAGAGAAAATCTATGCGGCACTCGACCTTGGTACGAATAATTGCCGGCTGCTAGTTGCCACGCCTGCGTATGCTTTGCCCGACGGCACCGAGCTGTCCACCCCGGCGCTTAGGGTCTATGACAGTTTTTCGCGCATCGTCCGCCTGGGCGAGGGCGTAAGCCAGACCGGCGCGCTTTCCGAGGATGCGATGGACCGCACCTTGCAGGCGCTCAAGGCCTGCCAGAAAAAACTCAGCCGCTACCGCCTGACCGATGCCCGCTTCGTTGCCACCGAAGCCTGCCGCCGCGCAACCAACGGCGCTGCCTTCATGCAGCGCGTGCTTGCAGAAACCGGCCTTGCCATCGACATCATCTCGACCGAGGAGGAAGCGCGGCTGGCCTTCATGGGCTGCGCATCACTTCTGACCGACGATTCGTCGCATGCAATCGTATTCGACATCGGCGGCGGCAGCACCGAGCTGATGTGGATCGACGTGAAGAACAACAAGCGCATCGCCGACTGGCTTTCCGTCGGCTTCGGCGTGATGAACCTGGCCGATAAGTTCGGCGGCTCGAATTTCTCCGACATGGCGTATGACGACATGGTGCATCTGCTGGCCGAGCGCATCCGCCCGTTCGATAATAAAAATAACATCGGCGAAATGATCGAAGGCGGCAAGGTGCAGCTGCTGTCGACCTCGGGCACGGTCACGACGCTGGCGGCGATCCATCTCGACCTGCCGCGCTACGACCGCTCGCGCATCGACGGCCTTAAGCTGCCGGTCAGCGACATACGCAATACGACCAGCCGGCTGCTGAAAATGCGGCCTTCCGAGCGGTTCAACCATCCGTGCATCGGCTCGGACCGCTCCGACTTTATCATTTCCGGCTGCGCGATTTTCGATGCGATCAGCAGCCTGTGGCCGACGGCGGAAATCACCATCGCCGACCGCGGCGTGCGCGAAGGCATTATCCTTTCGCTAATTAACCGGAAATAAGCTATAAACTTGGCGTTGAAAATCGCAGGAAAACTATGAAGCCTTATTCCCGTGGGTTTACGCTCATCGAAATGTCCATGGTGCTGGTCATTATCGGGTTATTTGCAGGAAGTATCCTGATGGGCAGGGAATTGATTCGCGTTGCGCAGGTTCGCCGGCAAATCACCCAGATAGAGCAGTTCAATACCGCCGTATACGTCTTTAAAAACAAATATCACGGCATGGCCGGCGATATCGAGGCGGATAAGGCGGAAAGCTTCGGCTTTGCCGAGCGTAGCGGTGCGCGCGGCCACGGCGATGGAAACGAACAGCTGGAATCGTGCGATCCGGAAAGCGCCGATGTTAATCTGGCGATCAGCCTCGGCTGCGAAAATATATTATTCTGGGCCGACTTAAGCGCCGCTCGTCTCATTAAAGAGGATTTTTCCGCGACGACCGATTCCGTGCTTACTTCCGCCACGCCTGATGAAACATTGCGTTATGTGCCGGCGACCGAGATTGCTTCGCGCTTTGGCAGGGGAGGTATAGTCGCAGTTACGGAAGCAAGCGGCCGCCAGCGTTTTGTGATGCTGCGATATGTGGCATTCACAGGCGATTGGAGTGGGGTAGGGCCGGGGATTAATTCTGCGGACGCGTTTAGCCTGGATAGCAAAATGGATGACGGGAAACCCTACGAAGGTAAGGTGCTGGCGGTAAATCCCATGTATGGCGTTCCTGTCATTCCCGGCTGGTATACCGTTTCGGCACAGCATAATAGCCTGTTATGCACTTCCGCAGGGGATTATATTGTAAAGTCATCCGCTCCCGGCCTAAAAGCATGCAGCTTGAGCTTTCCAATCTATTGAATAATCTAGAAATGAAAAAATCCTCCGGCACACGTTCACTCAAAACCCGCGTAAAGACGGCACGCAAACGTTCCAACTCCTCGACGCGCTGGCTGCAACGCCAGCTCAACGACCCGTATGTCAAGCAGGCCAAGAAGGAAGGCTACCGCTCGCGCGCGGCCTATAAGCTCATCGAGATCGACGATAAATCACCGTTCCTGAAGCCGGGAAAAATCGTCCTCGATCTCGGCGCCGCGCCCGGCGGTTGGACGCAGGTGGCGGTGGCGCGCGTGCGCTCGACGGTGGAAATGCCGCGCGTGCTGGCGGTCGATATTCTGCCGATGGAGCCCATTACCGGCGCGGTCATGATGCAGCTCGATTTCATGGCTGACCGCGCGCCCGACATACTCCGCGACATGCTGAAAACGCTTCAGGCGAGCGCCGCCGGCGTCGACGTCGTGCTGTCCGACATGGCGCCCAACACCACCGGCCATGCCGCTACCGACCATATTCGCATCATGGGGCTGCTCGAATCGGCCTATCCGTTTGCCTGCGAGGTGCTAAGGCCCGGCGGCGTATTCGTCGCCAAAGTGTTCCAGGGCGGAGCGGAAAAAGAATTGCTGGCGCAGATGAAGCGCGATTTCAAAACCGTCAAGCACGCCAAGCCGAAATCGAGCCGCTCGGATTCCTCCGAGATGTATGTGGTGGCGACCGGATTTCGTACATGATCCTGCTGCCGCGCGCGTGCCTGCTGGTTCTTTTATCACTGGTCGCCTGCGCGCCCCGGCAGCAGGAATTCGTGGCGCAGCCGCTTGCATCGCCGCGGCTGGAAGATCACGCCTTCATCGCATCGGACGGTGCGATTTTCTCGCTGCGCACCTGGCTGCCGCAGAAAAAAGCCAAGGCGGCGATTATCGCGCTGCATGGTTTTAACGACTACAGCAATGCGTTCAATACGACCGGCCCGTATTTCGCCGGGCGCGGCATCGCCGTCTATGCCTACGACCAGCGCGGCTTCGGGGCAGCGCCCGATCCAGGCATCTGGGCGGGAAAAGAGAATCTGCTGCGCGACCTCGGTGAGTTCAGCCATCTGGTCGCCAAACAACATCCGCAGGCGCCGCTTTATATTCTCGGCGACAGCATGGGCGCGGCGGTTGCGATTGCGGCGGGCGGGGAGCGCTTGCCGCCTGTTTCCGGCATGATATGGGTGGCGCCGGCGGTGTGGGGCGACGATACGCTCAACCCGTTTTACCGCGCAACGCTTTGGCTGATGGCGCATACCATTCCCTATAAAACCTTCGACGGCAGCGATCTCGATATCCTGGCGTCCAACAATATTCCCATGTTGCGGCGGCTGGCGAAGGATCCGCTGATTATCAAGCGCACGCGCGCCGATGCGATTTTGGGATTGGTGCGTCTGATGGATAACGCCTACCGGCAGGCGCCCAATCTTGCGACGCCTTCATTGCTGCTTTACGGCGCCAAGGACGAGGTGATTCCGCCTTACCCGATTGTGCAATTACTCGACCGCGATCCGGCGCCGCTGACATTTGCCTATTACCCCGACGGCTATCACATGCTGCTGCGCGATTTGCAAGGCGAGCGCGTCATGGCTGACATTGCCAGCTGGATTGAACACCCCCGAAAGCCGCTGCCATCGGGCTTTACCGTGTCGCCGGCCGGCGCATTTCTGCCAAAATAACGATATAAGATATTGTATTATAGGTTATAAATGGCTTAACTGAATGTTAAGGCCAGGCCCTTACAATTATGGTACAATTCTTGAATAGTCCCCATTTATCCTTCCCCCTTTGAGGGGGAAGGTCAGGATGGGGGTTACTGTTTGAGATAAAAAACAACCCCCACCTTAATCCTCCCCCTGAGAGGGGGAGGAAAATAGGAAGGTCTGATGAAAAAACTGCATACCGCCTTGTCCTTCGTCTGTTTATTGGTCGCGCCGCCGGCGCTGGCCGATGTTACCGATCCGCTCATCGAAGGCGCCAAGCTGTGCACACGCCACCTGCCGCGCTACGAGCGCGAATACGGCATTCCCACCCATCTGCTTTCCGCCATCGCCTCCACCGAATCCGGCCGCTACCATGACGGGCTGAGAATCAGCGTGCCGTGGCCGTGGACGATCAATGCCGAGGGCAAGGGCTATTATTTCCGCAGCAAGGAAGAGGCGATTTTTGCCGCCAGGAAGCTGCGCGCGCAAGGCATCAAGAGCATGGATGTGGGCTGCATGCAGGTGAATCTCTTTCATCACCCCGAGGCGTTTGCCTCGCTGGAGCAGGCTTTCGAGCCGCAAAACAATATCGCTTACGCCGCCGGCTTCCTGCGCAACCTGTACCAGGAAACCCGTTCATGGAAAGAAGCTGCCGCCGACTACCATTCCAAAACGCCTAAGCTCGGCAGCGGCTATGTCAACATGGTCTATAACAGCTGGTACAAAATAATCGACAAGCTGCGTGCCGCCAAGCTGCAAGTGCCGGAAAGCTCGGTTGCTGCGCTGCGCGACATGAAATCCGCCGACGTGCCGCTGAAAGACTCGTCGGCCAAATTCATCAAGATCGATCAGCAAAAATACATTGCCAGCCTGCCTGAACAGACCGGCAAGAAACTGCCGCAATTCCAACCGGCGCGCATGAACAGCATCAAGGTCACTAGCAAAGAGAGTAGCCGCGAGAACGGCATCATCATCGTCCGCCCCGACATCAAGGTGGTCGATTCAGCGCCGGCGCCCGTAACCACCAGGCGCGCCGCCGCGCCTGAAATACTTGCCCTGGCGGAAGTCCAGCCTTCCGCAATCGTCTCCAAAGCGCCTTCCGCCAGCAGTTTTTCTCCTGAGGCGCGCATCATCCGCGTCGACGGCGAAGGCCTGGTTCGCTCGACCCGGATGAGAACGGGCGGACCGAATTTTATTTTCAACGATTAGACTTCCTGCCTATCTCTACTACAGCGGGAAATCTGCTTGGGATGGAGCCTTCTCGCAACACGTCATGTATTTAAGTATACACTCGTGTTACTCGGTATCCATCCCTTCGCGCTTTCCTCGCCGTAGCGAGATAGGCATGAAGTCTATTGATATTTTCCACGATTGCCGTTAGACACTGACCTATGAAATCTTTTGAAACGTTTCAGGTTCAGTCGTTGGATGTGGCTTGCGATGGCGGCGGCGCGCTCGGCCATCCGAAAGTCTACCTGCATATCGACCCCGACCAGGGCAGCATCGTCTGCCCCTATTGCAGCCGCACCTATGTGGTGAAGCTATTGGCCGGACAGAAGAAATCCGCCCACTAGGCCTGTTTCCCCGCTGCGCTGCACAAAAATCTAGACTTCTCAGTATGATATTGCCATCGCCCGTATTTGCGGGCATATTGGACATCCCTCCCACAGGAGATGTCGTATGTCGTTTGGCGATTATATTATTGTGGCGCTCATGCTCGCGACGCTCGGCGCATTGATCGCCGGCGTGGTGCTCATGGGGATGGGCGGCGGCGCCAATACGCGCTACGGCAACAAGCTGATGATGGCGCGGGTGTCGTTGCAGGGGCTGGTGATTTTCATGCTGGCGCTGATGTTCTTCCTGGGGAGCAGGTAGAGGGATGACTGGATGACTAGATTATTAGATGACTAAAAAGATATAGAAGATATAACTTAGTCATCCAGTCATCTAATCATCCAGTCATCTACCATGGTCAAGCTCAATAAAATCTACACGCGCACGGGCGACGGCGGCGATAGCGGCCTGGTCGACGGAACGCGCCGCCGCAAATACGATCTGCGCTTCGAAACGGTGGGCGATGTCGACGAGGCCAACTCGATGATCGGCCTGGCGCGGCTGCATACGATGCAGGACCCGAAATTCGCGCAGTATGATGCCATGCTGATGCGCATCCAGCACGATTTGTTCGACATGGGCGCCGACCTGGCCACGCCTTACGCCAAGGGCGAGGACAAGGCGCTGCGCATCAACGATACGCAAGTCGCGCGGTTGGAGCAGGAAATCGACCAGCTTAATGCGCATATCGCGCCGCTCAATTCTTTCGTCCTGCCCGGCGGCTGCGAGCTGTCCGCGCGGCTGCATCTGGCGCGCACCGTCACCCGCCGCGCCGAGCGCATGGCCTGCGCGCTGGCCGACAAGGAAAAGATCAACGCCGCCGCGCTCAAATATTTAAACCGCCTGTCGGATTTTTTGTTTGTGCTTTCGCGCGCGGCCAACGATAACGGCAAGCAGGACGTATTGTGGCAACCGGGAGTGAATCGATGAAAATACTGGTCGGGGTGAAACGAGTCATTGACTATAACGTGCGCGTGCGCGTCAAGGCCGACGGGTCGGGCGTGGAAACCGCCAACGTCAAGATGTCGATGAACCCGTTCGATGAAATCGCAGTAGAAGAGGCGGTGCGGCTGAAGGAAAAGGGCGTGGCCACCGAAGTGGTCGCCGTGTCCATCGGCGCCGATGCCTGCCAGGAGCAGCTGCGCTCGGCGCTGGCGATGGGCGCCGACCGCGCCATTCATATCCCGCTCGATAGCGGCATCGATTCGCTGGTCGCCGCCAAGCTGCTGAAGGCCGTCGTCGAAAAAGAGCAGCCGCAGCTCGTCATCATCGGCAAGCAGGCGATCGACGACGACGCCAACCAGACCGGCCAGATGCTTGCGGGCCTGCTCGGCTGGGGGCAGGGGACGTTCGCTTCGAAGCTTACGGTAGAAAACGGTTTCGCCACGGTCGAGCGCGAGGTCGACGGCGGCGCGATGACGGTGAAGCTGAAATTGCCGGCGGTGGTAACGACTGATTTGCGCCTCAACGAGCCGCGCTATGCGAGCCTGCCCAACATCATGAAAGCGCGCGCCAAGCCGCTGGCCAAGCTGACGCCGCAGGAGCTGGGCGTAGCAACGGAAACGCGGATGAAAGCCCTCAATTTCGAGGAGCCGAAAAAACGCAAGGGCGGCGGCAAGGTCAAGGACGTGGCGGAGCTGGTGAGCAAATTGAAAAACGAGGCAAAAGTCATATGATTCTTATCATCGCCGAACTTCATAACGGGCAGCTGCATGCGTCGACGCGCCACGCGGTGACCGCTGCTACGCAAATCGGCCTGCCTACGCCGGAGCGAAGCCCCGGCTTCGCGCAGGCAGGCGGCGACATCCATGTGCTCATTGCCGGAAAAGGCTCGGAAGAGGCGGCCAAGCAGGCCGCCGGTTTGCAGGGCGTGAGCAAAGTGCTGACCTGCTTCGATGCCGTCTATTGCCGCAATCTCGCCGAGGATATGGCGCCGCTGATCGCTTCCATCGGCAAGAATTATTCGCATATTCTCGCCACCGCCACGACCACCGGTAAAGACATTCTGCCGCGCGCGGCGGCGCTGCTCGACGTGGCGCAGGTGTCGGAAATCATCCAGGTGGTGTCGCCCGATACGTTCGTGCATCCGATCTATGCCGGCAATGCGCTCGAAACCGTGCAAACCGCCGAGCCGGTGAAAGTCATCACCGTGCGCCAGACGGCGTTCGCGCCGGCTGCCGATGGCGGCAATGCGGCCATCGAGACCATTCCCGCGCAGGCGAAAAATACGGTGGCGGAATTCGTGTCGATTTCCGAAAGCAAGAGCGAGCGCCCGGAGCTCACCTCGGCGCGCATCGTGATTTCCGGCGGCCGCGGCATGGGCTCGGGCGAGAATTTTAAGCATATCGAGCGCCTTGCCGACAAGCTCGGCGCTGCCATCGGCGCGTCGCGCGCGGCGGTGGATGCCGGGTTCGTGCCCAACGACTACCAGGTCGGCCAGACCGGCAAGGTGGTCGCACCCGACCTCTATATCGCCATCGGCATTTCCGGGGCGATCCAGCATCTGGCGGGCATGAAGGACAGCAAGGTCATCGTCGCCATCAACAAGGACGAAAACGCGCCGATTTTCGAGCTGGCGGATTACGGCCTGGTCGCCGATTGGGAAACGGCGCTGCCGGAGCTGGAAGCGCTGCTGGGGAAATAATGTCCGGCATCATTATAGCCATCGCGCAAATCAATGTTACCGTCGGCGACATTGACGGCAACCGGCAAAAAATCCTCGACTATTACGAACGCGCCGCGGCACAGGGCGCGCAGCTTGTGGTGTTTCCCGAACTGTGTGTCACCGGCTATCCGCCGGAAGATTTGATCCTCGCGCCGGCGTTTCGCGCGCAGGCGATGGAGGCGGCGCGGGCGCTTGCCGCCCAGACCAAAAACAAGCCGGCGATGATTGTCGGTTGCGTGTGGGAAGAGGGCGATAAAATCTATAACGCGGCGCTGCTGCTCGACGATGGCAAGATTGCGCATATGCAGCCGAAAACCTGCCTGCCGAACTATGGCATCTTCGATGAGAAGCGGTTGTTTACCGCCGGAACCGATCTTAAACCGGTCGATTGGCGCGGCCATAAAATCGGGCTGCTGGTCTGCGAGGATGTGTGGCACGAGAAAGTAGCGATGGCGCATAAAAAACGCGGCGCCGAGATCCTGATCGTCATCAACGCCTCGCCGTTCGAGGCCGGAAAAATGGCGCAGCGCCAGGCGTTGGTTGCGAGCGCAGCCAAGGAATGTGCTTTGCCGGCGGTGTATGTGAATATGGTCGGCGGGCAGGACGATATCGTGTTCGACGGCGGCTCATTCGCCGTCGATGAGAAAGGCGTGCTTTGCGCGCAATTGCCGGAATTTGAAGAGGGATTATTTGTCATCCCGAGCGCAGTCGAGGGATCTACTTCAAAAACAGATCCCTCCGCTGCGCTTCGCTCCGGTCGGGATGACAGCGATCGGCTATGGAACGCCATGTGTTTGGGCCTGCGCGATTATGTGCGCAAGAACGGTTTTTCCACGGTGCTGCTCGGGCTTTCCGGCGGCATCGATTCGGCGTTTACGGCGGCGGTGGCGGTGGATGCGCTCGGCAAAGATCATGTGAAGGGCGTGCTGATGCCGTCGCCTTACAGCTCGAAGGAAAGTATCGACGACGCGCTGGAATCGGCCAGGTTTTTAGGGATCGAGACGTTTAGCGTGCCGAACGCCCCGGCGATGCAGATGTTCGACGAGGTGCTGTCGCCGGTGTTCAAAACCGGGGACTGGATGGAAGACGTGGCGGTGGGCGGCAATCTGCAGGCCAGGCTGCGCGGCTTGACGCTGATGGCGATGTCGAACAAATTCGACTGGCTGCTGCTTTCCACCGGCAATAAATCGGAAATCGCCGTGGGCTATACGACGCTCTATGGCGATTCCTGCGGCGGCTACAATGTCATCAAGGACCTTTACAAAACCCAGATCTATGCGCTGGCCGACTGGCGCAACGCCCGCTCATCGGTCATTCCCAAACGCTCGATCAGCAAAGCTCCCTCGGCGGAGCTCAAGCCCGGCCAGAAAGACGCCGACCAGTTGCCGCCTTACGACGTGCTCGACCGGATTCTGGCGCTGCATATCGAGGGCCGCCTATCGGCGCAGGAAATCATCGCGCAGGGTTTCGCGCGCGATGTGGTGGAGAAGATCGTCGATTGGGTGCGCAGGAACGAATATAAGCGCCGCCAATCCTGCCCCGGCGTCAAGCTGTCGCCGATGCTGTTTGGCAAAGACCGCCGTTTCCCACTGACCAATAGCATGAAGCCATGACGAATTTCTCCGCCTTTCGCGTGCTGCCGTCGGCCTTTTGCCTGCTGGCGTTTCTGGTCGCTTATTTTTATTTCTACGCGCAGGGATTTCCGCTTTTTGCCGATACCGACGTGTCGTGGCATATCGCCGCCGGCGATTTGATTTTCTCCGAGCGCGCGCTGCCGGCCAAGGATAGCTGGACGTTTACCGGCGGTGAGCAAAGCTGGTATCTGATCTCCTGGCTGTGGGATGCGCTGCTTGCCGCCATCAAGCAGGTGGCGGGCCTGGCCGGCGTCTATGTATTTTCGCTGGCATTCGCGGCGTTTGCGGTGCTGCTGCTGGTCGGCAATGTCGAGCAGCGCCCGGCCATCGGCAGCGATGCCAAGATATTCACCATGTTGCTCGCGGTGCTGTGCATGTATGAGTTCGCCTTAGCGCGGCCGCAATTGGCCGGCTATGCGCTGATCCTGCTTACGCACCGCCTGCTGCATCGCAGCCGCTGGAAAGCGTCGCTCGCCTGGTGGCTGGTGCCGATCATGGCGCTGTGGGTGAACGTGCACGGCACCTTCATCGCCGGATTCACCATCCTCGGCGCTTATGGGCTGGAAGCGTTGATGCTCAGGGATTGGCCGCGTTTGCGCCATTTGGTGATCGTAGGTCTTGCAAGCGTTGCCGCGCTGCTTGTCAACCCGTACGGGTTTGAGATGTATCATGCGGTGATGCGCACGCTCGATAGTAGCATTACCCAGATTATTATCGAGTGGATGCCGTTTGTGTTCAGTAACAGTCTCGGGCTTTCCTTGTGGCTGCTGATGTTTGTGCTGGTCTCTAACCTGCGCGAATCGACGGTGCCGTTCGCCGACCGCATCCTGGCCATCGCCTGGCTGGTGGCCATGCTGCTTTCCATGCGCAATGCCGCCGTGTTCGTGCTGGTATCGGCGCCGTACATGGCGATCAACATGCAGCGTTTCATCGACCATCTCGCCGCCATCCGCACGCGGCGCGGCGATCCGCTGCAACCGCTTAGCAAGCCTTTCGCGCAATTATTCCTGGCGCTGGCGGCGGTGGCGCTGGTGACAGTAAGCTATCTCGGTATCGCGCGGCTCAAGGGCGAAGAATTTCTCGCGCATCCGTCGCAAGATCCGGCCCCGGCCATTCATTACGCTTTCAAATATCATGGCGATAAAAAGTTTCTCAACGATTACGGCTTGGGCGGGCGCATCATCTATGAGACCGGAGGCGAGCTGCCGGTCTTTGTCGACGGCCGCGCCGGGACGGCCTATCCCGAATCGGTGATGGATGATTACGCACGCTTTCTGCGCGTGGAAAAAGGCTGGCAGGAAATGGCCGCGCGCTACGGCGTGCAAGGCATTATCGCCGGCAACAATCTGCCGTTCTCGCAGGCCTATGCGGCGGGCCAATACCACGACCGCTGGACGCAAGTCTATCGCGACGAAGTGGCGGGCGTGTATCTCAGGAAATAGTTTTGTGCGGATATTCGCATAAATCCCGGATGAGGCAATCAGGGCATAGCGGCTTGCGCGCCTTGCAGACATAGCGGCCATGCAGGATCAGCCAGTGATGGGCGTGGAGTTTCCATTTATCGGGAACGGCTTTTTCGAGCGCGGCCTCGGTGGCGTGCGGCGTGGTGGTTTTGCACAGGCCCAGCCGGTTGGCGACGCGAAACACATGCGTGTCGACGGCAATGGTCGGCAGGCCGAGCGCGCAATTGAGCCAGACATTCGCCGTCTTGCCGCCGACGCCCGGCAGGGTTTGCAGCGCCTGCCGGTCATGCGGAATCTCGCCGTCATAGACGGTAAGCAGCCGCTCGCTCAGGCCGATGATGTTTTTCGCCTTGCTGTTAAACAGCCCGATGGTTTTGATGTATTGCTTGAGTTTTGTCTCGCCCAGCGCCGCCATTTTCGCGGGCGTATCGGCGGCTTTGAACAGGGCGGGGGTGGCCTTGTTGACGCCGGCATCGGTGGCCTGGGCGGAAAGCACGATGGCCACCAGCAGCGTGAAGGCATTGGTGTAGTAAAGCTCCGTCCTGGGCGCCGGTTCGGCTGCGGCCAAACGCGCGAATATTTGATCGATTTTTGTTTTGTTCATGGTAGAGAGATGATAGATGAGCCGATGAAAGATGAACAGATGATAAAAGAGAGGGCATTATGACGCTTACGAAATCGCGTATGGTCTTATTATCCATTATCTGTTCATCCTTTATCTTCACATCGTTCATCGCTCCGGCATATGCCGCCAATTCCGTCTATATCGAGGACATGACCTGGATGGAAGTGCGCGACCGCCTGCAGGCCGGGACGCGCACCGCCATCATCCCCACCGGCGGCACCGAGCAGAACGGGCCGCACATGGCCATCGGCAAGCATAACGTGATCGCGCGCTACACGGCGGGCGAGATCGCCAAGCGGCTGGGTAATGCGCTGGTAGCGCCGGTGATCGCCTATGTGCCGGAAGGGCGCATTTCGCCGCCGGAAGGCCATATGCAGTTTCTCGGCACGATGTCGGTATCGCCGGAGACGTTCGAGGCGCTGCTGACCGATGCGGCGAGCAGCCTCAAGCAGCACGGCTTCAAGCTCATCTGCTTCATCGGCGAGCATGGCGGCAACCAGGAAATGCAGGCGAAAGTCGCGCGCGAACTCAGCGAAAAATGGCAAAGCGAAGGCGTGACCGTGCTGCAGGTCGGCGATTATTACGGCAATAACGGCCAGGAGCTATGGACGCAGACGCTGGGCATCAAAGTGCCCGATCCGCTCGCCCATGCCGGGTTCATGGATACGTCGGAGCTGATGGCCATCGACGCGCTGGGCGTGCATTCGGACTTGCGCGGCAAGCACTCCGAGCGCGATTACCAGGCGACCGGGGCGATGGGCGATTCCAGCCATGCCGGGGCCAATTACGGGCGCCGGCTGCTCAGCCTGAAAATCGAAGCGGCGGTCGAGCAGATTCGCACCGCGGTTTCGCGTGCGCAATAGCCAAAGCATGACGCGCGCGCATCGCCGCCGCCCCTATCGTTTTATCGCCGCATGGCTGCGCGCGCCGCTCAGGGTCGGCGCGGTCGTGCCCAGCTCACGCACGCTTGCCCGGGCGATGGCGGCGCAGGTCGACATTACGCAGCCGGGCGTGATTATCGAGCTTGGGCCGGGCACAGGGGTGATTACGCATGCGCTGCTCGGACGCGGCATCGCGCGCGAGCGGCTGCTGGTGATCGAGCGCGACCAGCGGATGCACGATATTATGTCAGCGGCGTTTCCCGAGCTGCAGATTCTGCGCGCCGATGCGGCAAGCCTGGGTGCGGTGATCGCCGGGGCGGGCAACCCGCCCGTCTGCGCGATCGTTTCCAGCCTGCCGCTGATGAGCATGCCCAAGCACATCTCCATGGCGATTGAAAAACAGATGGCCGAGCTTATCGGCGATAAGGGCGTGATCGTGCAATTCACCTACAGCCCGGGCTCGCCGATCAACCAGAAGGATTTATGGAATTACCGGCTGCGCGGCAAGCGCGTGAAAACCATTCTGCGCAATATTCCCCCCGCGCATGTGTGGGTGTATTGGCGCGAACGGCGGCAGGTTAAAAGATAGAGGTGTCGTTGGATTTCTGCGCCAGGTCGCCGGTCGGCTGTGCGTTTTTATTTTTGGCGTCGGCGACGACAGCGGGCGTTTGCGGCGCGACGACGCCATTTAGCGGCGCTATGCCGACCTCACCGAGCTTGACGTCTTTCGCCTGCGCTTGAGCGGTTTTCTGTTTTTTGATTTCCTGCGCCTTGGCCATCGCCGTGCTCTGATAGTCTTTCAGCTCCTCAAGAGCGGCGTCGAGTGAGGCTATCTCGATTCTGGCCGTTTCCTTGGCGTTGCGCATGTCAATACTGGCCTGTGTCCACTGAATGTAACGACTGTCATACCAGCGGCTGTTTTCCGAAATGGTTTCCTGCAACTGCGATTTTTTATCGTCAATCGCTTTCGTCAGGGCGGTTACATTCTTTTCGTTCGACAGAGGAAATTTCCCATTGGCGTCTTTCTCGCCGCCGAAATTTTCCAGCGTCCTTCCGAACATTTGTTGGGCGGTAATCAGATGGGCGTGTTGCCGCAAATTCGGCTCCAGATTCGGCTGAAAGGCATCATCGATAGCGCTGTAAGCGCTGGCGGTGTCGTAAATTCTTTTGCCGGCCATTACGCCGCCCGTTACGGCCAGGCCCGATGCCACCACTATTCCAGCCGGAAGGGCTGCCGGGGCCAATGCTGCTCCGCCGCTTGCCAATGCTCCAGGCAATGCGCGTGTCAGCGCACCGGCGCGGTATGCCGCCGTTTTGCCTGCTGATTTCGCTGCTTCGCCTTCCAGCGCATAGGCTCCACCGGCGGGCGCCTTACCGGCCATCCAGCGGACGCCGTTGATAAGTTTATCACCGGCGCTGTTGGTCATGTTCCAGAACCCTTGTGCCAGGCCTACACCTGTTTGCGCGCCTTTTACGACGAGAGGCGCTGTTTTATTGATGGCATAAGCGCCTGCCCCGGCGATAATGGTTCCCTGTACGAGAGCGCCGCCCGCTTCGCTTGCGACCTGCTCCACCTGTTCGCGTACGGTAGGGTTTGGATCTGCGGCAGGGGGCAATCCGAGCGCCTCGCGCGATTTCGTTGCCCAACCTTTAGTTCCTTTTTCTGCATTGGCGGTTTTGCTGTCTATCCAGTTGGCCACTTTGTCGCTGGTCAGCGCCAGGCCGCTCATGATCAGCGCGCCGACCGCCACCGTAATCGCAACAATCTTCAGCGCATTCCACAGGAAGCTGCCTGCCGATCGGAGGAAGGAGGGGTCTTCGGTTTCGATGTCGTCGTTATAGGCCATCAGTCTTGCCTCGGTAAACACACGCATTTCTATTTTTCATTATAATACAGTTTGGCGGCAGATAAAGTGACTGTTTTATGACATTTAATCGCGCCCTTTCGCACTAACCACTTTTTAAGTATTGACTGTCATACTATCGTCATATGGCTGAACAAGTACAACCCATTGTAATTAAAAAGATTAAAAAAGGCGGCCACGGCCATCACGGCGGCGCCTGGAAAGTCGCCTATGCCGATTTCGTGACGGCGATGATGGCGTTCTTCCTGCTTTTATGGCTGCTCAGCAGCACGACGCCCGAGCAAAAAGCGGGACTCGCCGAGTTTTTTACCCCGACCATCGGTCTTAAAGATTCGATGGGCATCGGCTTTAAGGGCGGCGTGAAGCAGTCGGAGCCTGGCCGCTCGAAGAACGACCTGACCGAGGTCGGGCTGGTCGCCAGCTCGGTCAAGCAGGGCGATGCGCCGGATGCGCCGAATGCGCAACAGGGCCAGTCCGATCCCGAAGCGGAAGCGGCGGCGGCGGCGATCAAATCAGAGGAGGTGATGCCCGAAGATACCGAGGAATTCAAAGCGACCTCGCAAGACATCAAGCAGGCGCTGGATCAGGATAAAGACCTTAAAGAATACCAGAATAACATCATCATCCAGGACACGCCGGAAGGGCTCAAGATCGACATGATCGACGATCCGCAGAAGCCGATGTTCCTGCCGGGCGGCGCCGTGCTCACCGATATGGGCAAGAAAGTGCTCGACTCGATGGCCAACATGATTATGAAGACGCCCAACAACATCACTATCAACGGCCATACCGATGCCGGCGGCGGCACCGAAAATCCTCTTTACACCAACTGGGAGTTGTCGGCGGACCGCGCCAACGGCGCGCGCCGGTTCCTGAGCACGACGCAGCTAGAGCCGGAGCGCGTGATGAAAGTCGTGGCGCTTGCCGGAAAAGAGCTGCTGACGCCCCAGGAGCCCAACAGCCCGCGCAACCGCCGCATCACGTTCATCTTGCTGCGCGGCTCTTATTTCCGCGACCCGAAAGCCATGCCGACGACGCGCACGCTGCTGTCGGTGCCCAGCGCCACGGTGAAGAAAGAAGAGCCGACGCCGGAGAAAAAAACCGAGCAGCCCGCCAGCCCTACCAATACCGGGAAATCGATCTTCAATCCCGCCAACGTCCCGCAGCCACCGCCTTCCAGCAGCAGCGCACCCGACACCAGCCGGGGGATTTTGCAGTAGGGAGATGACTAGATGACCGGATGACTAAGTATATTTTGGTTGCTAATCATTGGTTATTTACTCATCTTTTTTTAGTCATCTGGTCATCTGGTTATCTCAATAAAGTGTGGCCGGCCACGTTGCAGTCTTTAGGCAAGTTGGTCAGATGGGGTTGGTGCCTGGCTACGCTTGCGCATTTGCCAGACCTCGCAGGCGATGCGAAATGCTTCGCCAGGCGAGCCACGAAACCAGGTCTTGTGCCGTGGTTGTCTGCCACCACAGGCAAATTGAGCGCTCAATGGTGCTAGCTATAAAATGGAAAAGATTGGCCGGGAAGGGGGAATTTTATTAGCCTCGGCCTACGCCGGCAGGCTCGCGATCCCATGTTTCGGCCAATATATTGTTCACCTCCTGCTCAAGGTCGGGATGCGCACGAAGTACAGCGCGCGCACGGCTTAACCTGCTTTTAAACGTTCCCAGCCTCACACCGATACTCGCCGCTGTTTCTTCCCAGGACTGGTCGTCAGGCGCGTTCAGCAATGCTTTTATAGTTTCATACTGCTCCGTGGACAGGCAGCCGTGCAGTAACGTATCAATGACGGTACGTTTGGCGTCGAAAGGAATCTCGTTGTCTATCTGCGGACGTCCGTCCCCTGGGGCGGCCGGTTCCCATGGCCTCTCCTCGTTCGTGTCCCCGGAAACGGTTTGAATCCCCCGATGCGTTCTGCGTTCGGCATCGGTGAGGCTGTTTCTGATGGCGGCCCGCAGGCGGTTTTGAAAATGGCTTGCGCTTACTACATCGCTGCGGCCTGCGCAAAGCACTTTGTGAATTCCTTCCTGCGCACGGCTTAGGCATTCATCGTAATCCATGCGGGCCGCATATCTGCCGTTGCGGTAACTCACGGCCTTGGTTTTTGCCATGGACTCCGTCAGCGGCATCAGCATGGTCGCTACGTCGTTCAAAAGCTCCGCCTTTGTTGGGGCATCAGTTTCCACCTTATAGCGTTTGAACATTGCAAACGCCGCTTCGAAGTCGATGTCTTGGCTAGCGGTGGTTGTCATAGAGAATCCATCTGAATGTTAACGCGCAAGACGCGCAGGTTCTGCCGAATGGAACGCTACCGATTCGTCCAGGATATTTTCCAGCAGATGCGCGGCGGTAAATTCTTCGCCGCCAGCGGATGTAATCGTGCGCGCCAGTTTTACCCGCGCCCGCAATGCGTTGGTTCTGAAGGTAACGGGATTTATGTCAAGCTGATTGGCCAATATATCATGCGGCAGGTCAGGGTTTCTAATGATTGTTGTTATGACGCGGTATTGAGTATCATTCAGATGCTCTTTGAGCAGTTGATCGACCATGACCGTTTTTTCGTCCATGGAAATTTCCATGGGTGAGGGGACATTTGCCGCTTTGAAGTCGTCGGCGGAGGGTTTGAATTCAACGGTAGGCGTATTTCTTTTTTTAGCATTCGCATTTCGTTGAAGATCTCTTAGGGCATTCTTTGCAACGGTAAGGGCATAATTTTTAAAATCTTCCCCCGTGGCATTTTGCTCAGGTGTAAAATTGCTGAGCGCCTCGAACAAATGACACTCCATTTCGCCCAGGCAGTCGTCGTAATTTACGGCGAGCGCCTGCGGCCCGCCCACATAGTGATGGGCTGTACTTTCTGCAAGCGTCTCCAGAAGCGGCATCAACAGCGTCATGGTTTCCGGCAGGTTGGCGCCTGCGGCTTTTTCGCGCGTGAATGTTTCGAACGCCGCGTCGAAATCGATGTCTTGGTTGGGGAATGTTCGCATAAAGCCTTGCTCTTGCCGCTTGTGGTTAATGTACTGGCAAGTCTACAGCGGAAATCGCCGTCCGATTATGACAATTTGATGAAATATGGACGTTTTTGGCGTTAAGAGACTAATTCCTCGTCGCTTTCGGCCTGCTTGCTGCTGGCCGGGGCTTTGGTGAAGGCGAAGGTCAGTTCGTTATTTTCAACCGTCACTTTTACCGTGCCGCCCTTGGCGAGCCTGCCGAACAGCACTTCCTCGGCCAGCGGCTTTTTGATCTTTTCGGCGATCAGGCGGGCCATCGGGCGGGCGCCGGTGGCGCGCTCGTAGCCGCGCTCGACCAGCCATTTGCGGGCCGATTCGTCGAGCTGGATGGTCACGTTGCGGTCGGCAAGCTGCGATTCCAGGCGGAAGACGAACTTGTTGACCACATGCGCCACCACTTCCGGCGTCAGATGGTCGAAGCCGATGATGGCGTCGAGGCGGTTGCGGAATTCCGGCGTGAACGCCTTGTTGACCGCTTCCTTATCTTCGCCAGCGCGGTCGATCTTCATGAAGCCGACCGGCGCGCGCGCCGTATCGGCGGCCCCGGCGTTGCTGGTCATGATGATGATGGCGTTGCGGAAATTGACGATCTTGCCGTTATTGTCGGTCAGGCGGCCATAATCCATGATCTGCAGCAGGATATTATAGACGTCCGGATGCGCTTTCTCGATCTCGTCGAGCAGCACGACGCAGTAGGGATTTTTGTCGACGGCGTCGGTGAGCAAGCCGCCCTGGTCGAAACCGACATAGCCCGGAGGGGCGCCGATCATGCGCGAGACGGCGTGTTTTTCCATATATTCCGACATGTCGAAACGCACCAGCTCCATGCCCATGAGCAGGGCGAGCTGCTGGGCGACTTCGGTTTTGCCGACGCCGGTCGGGCCGGTGAATAAATAGTTGCCGATGGGCTTTTCCTCTTCGCGCAAAACGGCGCGCGACATCTTGATGGCGCCGGCAAGCGCTTCGATGGCGTTGTTCTGGCCGAACACGACCAGCTTAAGGTTTTGCTCCAGGTTGCGCAGCGTCTCGGCGTCGTCCATCGAGACGGTTTTGGCCGGCATGCGCGCGATCTTGGCGATGATGTCCTCGACCTCGCGGTGCGTGATGGTTTTCTTGCGCTTGGCTTCCGCCACCAGCATTTGCGCCGCGCCGGCCTCGTCGAGCACGTCGATGGCTTTGTCGGGCAGCTTGCGGTCGGTGATGTAGCGCGCCGAAAGCTCGACGGCCGCCTTGATGGCGCCGTTGGTGTAGCGCACGCCGTGATGTTCTTCGTAATACGGTTTCAGGCCGCGCAGGATCTTGATCGAGTTTTCGATCGAAGGCTCGGCGACGTCGATCTTCTGGAAGCGGCGGGCGAGCGCGCGGTCTTTTTCGATCGAGTTTTTATATTCCTTATAGGTGGTCGAGCCGATGCAGCGGAAGCCGCCGCGGGCCAGCGCGGGCTTGAGCAGGTTGCAGGCATCGAGCGCGCCGCCGGAAGTGCTGCCGGCGCCGATGATGGTGTGGATTTCGTCGATGAACAGGATCGCGCCGGGGATTTTTTCGATTTCCTTGATGACGGCTTTCATGCGCTCTTCGAAATCGCCGCGATAGCGCGTTCCGGCGAGCAGGCTGCCCATATCGAGCGAGAAGATCACGGCGTTGCGCAGCACGGCGGGCACTTCGCCGCGCACGATTCTAAGCGCCAAACCTTCGGCGATGGCGGTTTTGCCGACGCCGGCCTCGCCGACATAGAGCGGATTATTTTTGGTGCGGCGGGCGAGAATCTGCACCGTGCGGTCTACTTCTTCCTCGCGGCCGACGAGAATGTCGGTCTTGCCGCTTTCGGCTTTCTTGTTGAGGTTGACGCAATATTGCGACAGCGCGTCGGCCTTTTCTTTTTCCTTTTCTTTTTCCTTGACGGTAGCGCCCTGGGCGCGCTCGAGCGACTCGCTCATATCTTCGTTATCGAGCTCGCGCTTCCATTCGGCGAGCTTCTGGCCGTCGGCATATTTCACGATGCCGTGCGAGATGTAATTGACGACGTCGAGGCGCGACAATTCCTGTTCCTGCAAAAAGAATACGGCGTGCGAATCGCGCTCGGAGAATAATGCGACGAGCACGTTGGCGCCGGAGACTTCCATTTTGCCGGCCGATTGCACATGGATGGCGGCGCGGTGGATGACACGCTGGAAACCGGCGGTGGGCCTGGCTTCGTCGATTTCCTCGACGACCAGCGAGGTCAGCTCGTTTTCCAAAAATTCGATAAGGTGTTTTTTGACGTTGGCAACTTCGATGCCGCAGCCGCGCATCACGGAAGAGGCGTCCGGATCGTCGGTCAGCGCATAGAGCAAATGCTCGAGCGTGGCGTATTCATGGCGATATCTTTTCGCCAGCGCCAGCGCACGGTGCAAACTGATTTCCAGGTTCTTCGACAGCATAGCGGCTTTCTCCGTGGCTGGTGGCTCGTGGCTCGTGGCTCGTTTTTCTTTACGAGTCACTAGTCACGAATCACGATTCACTATTCCTTTTCCACCCGGCATTGCAGCGGATACTCATTGCGGCGGGCGATGGTAATCACCAGTTCCGCTTTGGTCTCCGCGACGTCCCGCGTGTATATGCCGCAAACTCCTGCTCCCTTTTGATGGACTTCCAACATGGTGCTGATGGCCTCTTCATGGTTTTTGCGAAACACGTCTTTTAAGATAAAGACCACAAAATCCATCGGCGTATAGTCATCGTTCAGCAGCACCACCTTGAAAAGCGGGGGACGTTTGGTTTTCACCTCCGGTTCCGCTAGAAGCACCCCGTCTTGCCGGTCGGGCAGGCCAGGCTGCTTCTTTCCATCGTCTCCCATGTTAATAGTCGGGAGCGAGGATTTCTCGGTATATAGTGCCATTATGGGCATAAAGCTTGAACAATGCGTTAAATGAAGATTGCCATTCTATTAAAATTACTAATTTTCTATCGATAAATCTAACAAAGAAAAGGTTAATTCACTAACTTAACGACTAACCCATTGATTAGCCATATAATGCCACTATAGCCTATTTCAAGTAAAAAAGGAATGCGGCGCTGTCATAAAACTGTCACTGGTCTCCGGCGCATGGGTCAGGTATTAATATATTTCAATCTTCGGGAGAGTTACAATGGCATCGCATACAGCAAGACATACGAAAATACCGAGACTAGATACTAATCGCGAAGCCGTCGCACGCGCCCATCTTGGCCAACTTACTTACCATCCTTATTACGGCGCTGATGGTGGCCGGCTTGAACGTCTAATAGTATCTCCGCCTAAGAATTTGATGGAAAGAATAGCTGTAGAGCAATCATTGCAAGCCTTAGGATTCGATATTACCAAAAATACCGATGATGCGGAGGTGACGGCCAGTGATGACACCGCAAGAAAACCCGTATCCTCCCATGATGGCCAGTTATATTTTAGTCTGGGGGGGGCATACAAAGATTGCTGGATAACGGCGTTTCCAATCCCGTGCTCGACGCGATAGCGGGAAAGTCTCGCGCCGTGAGCGGTCGGAATCCATAAACAGAATACGTCGTTCGCAATGACGGATTATTTATCACCACCGCTTCTTAGCGTGCAGCCGACATTGGCGATGGAGTGGGAGCTTTTGACGATGCGCGCCTGCGAGGCCAGCGAGTCGGACGGGGCCTCTTCATAGACGATATTATTCTTATCGAGAAACGTCCGCGTGGCGTGTAAATCGGCGACCATGCTGCTGTCGAGATAGGCTTCGAGCTTCTCCTGGTAGGTGTCGGGCGGCAGCAGGCTGGCCGTCAGGGTTTCGCCGAAATCCTCGCGGAACTGCTTGGTATTGTCGGTGCAACGCTTGCCGAGGCAGGCGATGGCCAGGTTGACGCCGATGACGTTGCCGGCGATGTCGAGTATCGGCCCGCCGCTATAGCCGTGCGTTCCCAGCGGCCTGCCGTCGCCGGCGACGAAAAAAGTGTTTTTGGGCGCGTTGGCGACGCGCATGGCGATCACCTTGCCGGTCTGCACCTGGAATTCGAGTAGGCGGAGCTTTTCGACCGAAGTCAGCGGGTAGCCGGCGGCGATGGCGGTATCCTCCAGCCGGACCGGCTGATTGCGCGCGCGCAGCAGCGTATAATTCTCGATGGCAAGGTTGGGGCGGATTTTGAGCAAAGCGAGGTCGTTTTCGGGGTCGGTGGCGACCACCTTCACTTCCAGCGTCGTCTCGACGCTGCCGCTTTCGGCGCCCAGATACGGCTCGGGCGCGGCCAATGCGTCGCCTGCCACGATAAACCGGCCGCTGACATAGGGTTTGCCGGCGCAGCCTTTGACGACATGATTGGCGGTGAGCAGGTAGCCGTCCCTGGTGATGAAAAACGCCGTGCCGTTGGTGTATTGGGGCATCTGGCTGTCTTGCGCCGCCGCCGGGCCGGCGGTCCCAGCCAGCGCAATGGCGGCAAATAGCGTGTTTCTCAGGGCGTTCATGGTGTGGAGTATGCTATACCCGGCTAAATTTTTGGTTAAGCGATGGCCGCTTTCTACTGTAGCTGGCTGCAAATAGCGGTTTCTCAAGCTTCCGATGCTCACGTACCAGAACACGTACGTTGCGCTTCGGGTCTTGAGAAACCACCATTTTCGCTTCGCCACAGCGAAAGCGTTAAAGACTCGAAATAGTGGCGGAAATATCGCCCTTCCGGCCGCCCCAAAAAAATCTCATAAAGCTTGTTGACATACCTACTACGCGATAGTATACGAGTTCTCCCTTCAAACATAGAAGTGGTTAAAACGCAGGATTTTAGGCGACTTTTGTCCTGCTGCCGATTGATATTGTGAATAGGTTTTTCTGACATTTAATTGTTAGTTCGCGGGAAAAGGGACGCACACGCTTGCAAAAGCGGATGGCCCAATTCTGAGCTAACAATCAATTGTTGAGTTGATGTTGAAAAAATGTTGCCGTGCAGAGACGCAGCCTTGAGCTGCGCGCCATGTGAGGTCGTAAGACCGAGCGGGCGCAAACAAAAAGCTGCTTTGCTCTGTACGTTCATAATTCAGACATCGTTCTAATTTAATAAATAAATATGTTAAGAGCATCTGGTGGATGCCTTGGCGGTAAGAGGCGATGAAGGACGTGTTACGCTGCGATAAGCTCCGGGGGGTTGCGAAAGAACTTTGATCCGGAGATTTCCGAATGGGGAAACCCCCTCGTATGAGGATCTTGTACTGAATACATAGGTACAAGAAGCGAACCCAGGGAACTGAAATATCTAAGTACCTGGAGGAAAGGAAATCACAGAGACTCCCTTAGTAGTGACGAGCGAACGGGGACTAGGCCAGTGGTTTGAGAGTAAGAACGAGAACGCTTTGGAAAAGGCGGCCATAGTGGGTGATAGCCCCGTATCGGTAGAAAGCTTTCAGATCCTCGAGTAGGGCGGGACACGTGAAATCCTGTCTGAATATAGGGCGACCACGCTCTAAGCCTAAGTACTACTTACCGACCGATAGTGAACTAGTACCGTGAGGGAAAGGTTAAAAGAACCCCGGCAAGGGGAGTGAAATAGACCTGAAACCGGATGCTTACAAGCAATAGGAGCGGGGCTCTTCAAAGAAGAGGCCCCGGTGACTCGTGACTCGTGATTCGTGACTCGTGACTCGTGTAGGAAGCATTCTTTCTTACGAGCCACTAGCCACGAGCCACTAGTCACTGGCTCATCTTCGATGAGCCCCGTGACTGTGTACCTCTTGTATAATGGGTCAGCGACTTAATGTGTGAAGCAAGCTTAAGGCGATAGCTGTAGGCGTAGCGAAAGCAAGTGTGAATAGCGCGATTTAGTTTCACGTATTAGACCCGAAACCTAGTGATCTAGCCATGGTCAGGTTGAAGGTGGGGTAACACCCACTGGAGGACCGAACCCACGCCCGTTGAAAAGGTCGGGGATGAACTGTGGTTAGGGGTGAAAGGCCAATCAAACTGGGAAATAGCTGGTTCTCCGCGAAATATATTTAGGTATAGCGTCGCACGAATACCCCGGGGGGTAGAGCACTGGATGGGCTAGGGGGTCCCAAAGACCTACCAAACCTAACCAAACTCCGAATACCCGGGAGTA
>JAGVLW010000068.1 GCA_020054105.1 Alphaproteobacteria bacterium
GCTTCTCGGATTTTTTCGGAGCATTCTCCTCTTCCTGGCTGGAAGCGATCAACTCGGCGGCGGAGATTTTTTTGTCGTTGTAGGTGACCTTGGTCAAAATATGATCGACGACTTTTTCCTCGAGGATCGGCCCGCGCAGGTCTTCCATGCGCTCGGGATTCTCGCGGTAAAACTCGATCACTCTTTTTTCCTGCCCGGGGAACATCGAGGCTTGCTGCATCGCCGCGCGGCTCAGCTCCTCGCGCGACACCTGTATCTTATTGCGGTTGCCGATCTCGGCGAGCATGATGCCAAGCTTGACGCGGCGTTGGGCGATGCCGCGATATTCCGCTTTCAGTTCCTCGTCGCTTTTGCCTTCAAACGACTCGTCGCCCTGCTGCTTAGCTTCCTGCAGACGCTGCCAGATCGCATCGAACTCCATATCAACCATCTGCGCCGGCAGCTCCAGCGACGTTTTTTCCAGCTCGTCGAAAAGCTGCTTCTTGAGCTGGTTGCGGATGACGCGGTCATATTCCTTCATCAGCTGATTACGCACCGCTTCGCGCAGGGCGCGCACATCGGCCAGCCCGCGCGCCTTGGCGAAGGCATCGTCGATGACCGGCAATTCCTTGGTCAGTACTTTCTTCACCTTCACGGAAAAAGTCGCCTCTTGGCCGGCAAGCTGCGCGCTTTGGTATTCCGCCGGGAACGTAACGGTCACCAGCTTGTCGTCGCCTTCCTTGCAACCTACAAGCTGCGCTTCAAACCCCTCGATAAACTGGTTGCTGCCCAATTCCAGGTTGAAGTCGCTGGCCGTGCCGCCGTCGAACGCGACGCCGTCGAGCATGCCTTTGAAATCGATGGTCACGACATTGCCGAGCGCCGCCTTGCTTCCGGCGGGAGCCGGTTTCAGCTCGGGCGAGCTTTGGGCGATGCGCTCCAGCGATTCGTCGATTTCCGACTCGGCGATCTCCACCACGTCGCGCTTAAGCGTGATGCTATCGAATTTCATGTCGGGCACTTCGGGGAAAATCTCGCATTCCATGACGAAGGTCAGGTCGCCGCCTTCCTCGTAGTTTTCGATGTTGATCTTCGGCGAGATGGCCGGGCGCAGCTTGCGCTCGCTGAGCACCTCGACGGTCGAGCGGTTGACCACCTGCTTGAGCACGTCGGCCTGCACTGCCTTGCCGTAGCGTTGCTGCAACACTTTCATCGGAATATTGCCGGGGCGGAAACCCGGCATCTTGACGCGCTCGCCGGCGGCTTTCAGCTCGGCCTGCGTCTGCTCGCCGATGCGCTTGGCATCGACGGTGATCTGGTAGCTGCGTTTCAGGCCTTTGGATTCGCGTTCGGTAACTTTCATGGGACATTCCTTTTTGCCGCCCGCATTTATCGCGGAGTCGGGTGCTTTTTTGAGGAACTAAGGGAAAACCATAAAGCGTGGTAAAAGGCAATAGCAATTTGCTATTTAGGCGGCGTCGCCGCTTTGTTCGATGGCGCAGGTGCTTGGCCAGGTGTTGGTGGTGGAACCGGCACAATCATGCCTGAAGATGCCTCGGGATGCGCAACCGGATTATCGTTCGCCGGGGCCGGCGACTCGGCGAGCAGCTCCGATTTGAGATCGCCGAGGCCGGCGCCGGTTTCCTTGGCGAATGCCGCCAGGCCTTTTTCCATCTTGGTCAAGGCCAGCGCATCGGCGAAAGATTGCGGCCGGGTTTCCGGCTTGCCGGTAAATAATTTGACGGCGGCGGAGACGTAATCGCCGATCAGCGAATTGCCCAGCAGCGACATGACCGAAGCGATGATGCCCAGCGGGTTGAAGGCGCTCAAATTCGCGGCGACACTTTGGCCGTCCTTGACGAGCGAGCCGATTGCGCCGAGATCGATCCCGGCATGGCTATCGCCTTTCGACGAGGCGACCAGTGCCTCTTTGACCTGCTTGCGGGCAAATTCATCGAGCCGGGCATTGGTTTGTTTTTCGATATCCTCGGCAGACAAAACATCCGTTTTGCCGCGCGATTTTTTGAATTCATTGGTGGCGGTCAGTTTGCTGCGAATGCCCTCGCGCACTTTGCTGAAATACTCGGTCAGCGGCCCCTCGTCATTGAGCGACTGCTCGATGACGCGCCCGGCATTGGCTTCGATTTTCAGCTCTAAAGGCGATTTTTCGGCGGGCATGGTCAAGCACTTAGTGGATTTTCCAGCCTTAACTCTACCATATCTCTGTCGATAGTAATGTGAAAGTTTGATGACAACCGGGGTTTTGGGTTACTATTTCTTAGATTTTATACCCTCCCCGTGCTAGGATAAGCGCATGTATACGAACTTATTTCGCCTTTTAGGGTGCGGCCTGTTGCTGTTGGTGCTGGAAGGTTGCCAGCAATCGATGGATTGGACGACCCTCGATTATGCCGGCATCGCCTGCCAGGGCAATCCTTCAGCGCCGGGCTGCACCTATAAAGGCGAAGACGCCATCAGTGCCCTCGGCAAGAGCAAGGGCCGGTAAAGCTTGGCCATGCAAACAACCTCCGTTGTCAATGTAACGAAGCCGGAACAAGGAAAACACACCGTATATATCGGCCGGCCCGGTCCGGGTGGAGCATGGCAGACGCGCTACAACACGGGCAAGCCAATGGGATGGGGTAACCCTTACCGCCTCGGCGACAAACCCGGTGAATATAGTCGCGAAGAATCGCTGCGACTGTACCGGCAGGATATTTTATCGAACCCGACTATGCTGGAACGCATACGCGATGAGCTGCAAGGCGAAGTGCTGGGATGTTTTTGCAAGCCGGAGGGCTGTCATGGCGATATCCTCGCCGAACTTGCCAATATGAGCATGGAACAACCCAAAGCCTACCAAACCCTTATCGATAAAGCCCGCACCAACCAAAAAGAAAGGGGCAGCCGTTCTAATTATTAGTGGGTCATGCTATCTTTGCTTTGCCTCTCACCTTGCCGTAAGAGTTTAACACTATATGTTTTTACTGGATAGTTGCGCAAAGCCCGACTAAGACGGCAAAGGACGCGGATATGGCGAAATTGGCAGACGCACCAGATTTAGGTTCTGGCGCCGCAAGGCGTGGGGGTTCAAGTCCCTCTATCCGCACCATCCTTCGCCGTTGGCTTCGGATGGCTTACGCCTTCGTAAGGCAGCCGAAGACATTACGCCGAAGGATGCGCTACGAAGCTTGAGCATAGCGAAAGCGAAGGAGGGCTGCCGGATGTATTACGTTCGCCGTTGGCTTCGGCTGGCTGACGCCTTTGGGCACGGGCCTATCGATATAAAATATTGAAAAACAACAATAAATAAAATTCTGCCACTTGCGGCTGGCAATAGGGCGGAACTTGCCCTATATTTATTTGTAGTCTTTGTCACCTAATCCCCCATAAAACCCGCACGGAGCCTTATGAACCTGCCGTTGGATCAGAAAACCGAAATATTCCCCGTTTTGCCGTTGCGCGACATCGTGGTGTTTCCCTCGATGGTGGTGCCGCTGTTCGTCGGCCGCGAGAAATCGGTGCGCGCGCTCGAGGAAGTCGTCAAGCGCGAGGGCAAGATCCTGCTCGTCACCCAGAAAAACGGCGGCGTCGACGATCCCAAGCAGACCGATATTTACCGCATGGGCACGGTCGGCAATATTTTGCAATTGCTGCGCCTGCCCGACGGCACGGTGAAGGTGCTGGTCGAAGGCGTGGCGCGCGCGCGCATCACCGATTTCCTGGAGAATGGCGATTACTTCCAGGTGATGGCCGAGATGGTTTCCGAAGACGAAGGCGATAAAACCGAGATCGAGGGCATGTTCCGCACGGTGCTCGGCCAGTTCGAGCAATATGTGAAGCTCAACAAGAAAATTCAGCCGGAAACGCTGGGCACGGTGAGTAAGATCACCCATCCGAGCCTGCTTGCCGATACCATCGCCGCGCATATGTCGGTGGACATCGCCGAGAAGCAGAAGATCCTCGAGATGCTGGTCGTGCCGGAGCGGCTGGAACATATTTTCGCGCTCATGGAAAGCGAGATCGCCGTGCTCAACACCGAACGGCGCATCCGCTCGCGCGTCAAGCGCCAGATGGAAAAAACCCAGCGCGAATATTACCTCAACGAGCAGATGAAGGCGATCCAGAAAGAGCTCGGCGAAGGCGAGGACGGCAAGGACGAGATCGGCGAGATCGAAGGCAAAATCAAAAAACTGCGCCTGTCCAAGGAAGCGCGCGAAAAGGCGCTGGGCGAAGTCAAGAAGCTGCGCACCATGAGCAGCATGTCGGCGGAAGCGTCGGTCATCCGCAACTATCTCGACTGGATCACCACCATCCCCTGGAAGAAAACCTCGCGCATCATCAGCGACCTGAAATTCGCCCAGAAAGTGCTCGACGAAGACCATTACGGGCTGGAAAAAGTCAAGGAGCGCGTGCTCGAATATTTGGCCGTGCAGCAGCGCACCAAGCAGGTCAAATCGCAGATATTGTGCATCGTCGGCCCTCCCGGCGTCGGCAAAACCTCGCTGGCTAAATCGGTTGCCCGCGCCACCGGGCGCAATTTCGTGCGCATCTCGCTGGGCGGCGTGCGCGACGAAGCCGAGATTCGCGGTCATCGCCGCACGTATATCGGCTCGATGCCCGGCAAGATCATCCAGTCGATGAAAAAAGCCAAGACCAGCAACCCGCTTTTCCTGCTCGACGAGATCGACAAGATGGGCAACGACTTCCGCGGCGACCCGGCGGCGGCGCTGCTCGAGGTGCTCGACCCCGAGCAGAACCACACGTTCAACGATCATTATCTCGAGGTCGATTACGACCTGTCGGACGTGATGTTCGTCGCCACCGCCAACAGCTACAACATGCCGCGGCCCCTGCTCGACCGGTTGGAAATCATCCGCATCCCCGGCTACACCGAGGACGAGAAGGTCCATATCGCCAAGCGCCATCTTATCCCCAAGCAGATGAAGGCGCACGGCTTGAAAAAAGAGGAATGGTCGGTCTCGGAAGACAGTTTGCGCGACATCATCCGCTATTACACGCGCGAGGCCGGCGTGCGCAACATGGAGCGCGAAATCGCCAATATGACGCGCAAAGCCGTCAAAGAGATTCTGCTCAAGGGCAAGAACATGGTCAAAGTCACGACCAGCAACCTGGGCAAATTTGCCGGCGTGCGCAAATTCACCTACGGCGAAGTGGAAAAAGACGATTTGGTCGGCATGGTCACCGGCCTGGCCTGGACGGAAGTCGGCGGCGACCTGCTCATCGTCGAAGCCGTCACCATGCCCGGCAAAGGCAAAACCAGCATCACCGGCAAGCTCGGCGACGTCATGCAGGAATCGGTGCAGGCGGCGATTTCCTATGTGTGCTCGCGCTCGCTCGATTTCGGCATCATTCCGCCGACCTTCCAAACCAAGGACATCCACGTGCACGTTCCCGAAGGCGCCACGCCCAAGGACGGCCCGTCGGCCGGCATCGCCATGACCACCGCCATCGTGTCCGTGCTTACCGGCATCCCGGTGAAAAAGAACGTCGCCATGACCGGCGAGGTCACGCTGCGCGGCCGCGTGCTTGGCATCGGCGGCCTCAAGGAAAAATTGCTGGCGGCGCTGCGCGGCGGCATCACCACCGTGCTCATCCCGCAGGAAAACGTTAAGGACCTCGAGGAAATCCCCGACAACGTCAAGCGCGACCTGACGCTGATTCCGGTGGCCACCGTCGATGACGTGCTAAAGCACGCGCTGGTGCGCATGCCCGAATCCATCGAATGGACACCGCCGATCAATAAAGACGCCGGCACCATCACGCCCAAACCCGACGGCGAGCCCGGCATCGTGACGCACTAAGCCCATGAGATTACTGGCAGCCGAGCTGATTGGCACTTTCATACTCGTATTCGCCGGCACCGGGGCCATCATCATCAACGACGTCAGCGGCGGCGCCATCGGCCATATGGGCGTGGCACTGGCGTTCGGGCTTGCGGTATTCATCATGATCGGCGCCATGGGCAACGTCTCCGGCGCGCATTTAAACCCGGCGGTCACGCTGGGTTTTTTTCTTGCCCGCCGTTTTCCGGCGCGGCGCGTCCTGCCCTATATAATTAGTCAATGCGCAGGCGCATTGCTGGCAAGCCTTCTGCTATTTCTGCTCTTTCCTACCCATCCCACACTGGGCGCAACGCTTCCTTCCATCGGCCACGCGCAGGCATTCATCGTCGAGTGTGCGCTTTCCTTCCTGCTGATGTTCGTCATTTTGAGCGTCGCCGTCGGCGCGCAGGAAAAAGGCATGTTGCCTGCAATCATTATCGGCGCGACCGTCGGGCTGGAAGCGCTGTTTGCCGGCCCGGTCACCGGCGCTTCGATGAATCCCGCCCGCTCGCTGGCCCCCGCGCTCGTCAGCGGTGAATTACAGGCGCTGTGGCTTTACCTGATTGCGCCGGTGTGTGGGGCGGCGTTCGCCGTGCTTGCCTGCCGCTGCGTCCATGATAAACCTTGCTGCCTGCCGAGGACGGCATGAGCAAGCCGTCGATTGTTTTCGTCTGTGTAGAAAACAGTAACCGCAGCCAGATGGCGCAGGCTTTCGCGCGGATGCATGGGGGCGGGAAAGCCGAAGCTTACAGCGCCGGCTCGCGCCCGTCGGGCAAGGTGAATCCTAAAGCCATCGAGGCGATGCGCGAGCGCGGTTACGACCTGGCCACGCACGATTCCAAATCGCTGGATGACATTCCCGCCATCGAATACGAAGCGGTCATCGGCATGGGCTGCGGCGACGAAGGCTGCCCGCTGGTGCGCGCGCGCCGCCGTGAGGAATGGAACATTCCCGATCCCAAGCATCTGCCGCCGGAGGAATTCCGCGTCGTGCGCGACCTGATCGAAGCCAAGGTCAAGGCGCTGCTGGCCACGCTGTAATGCCTTTTGACGGGCTTACGAAAGCGGGAATACGGCAACATACCCTATAGGGGTATATTGCCGGTCATTTAACTTTTGATCGTAGTCGTTTCCAGCTAAATTACCAGCGTTAAAAATATACGTTCATTATACGCAAAAAATCCTTGCCTTGCATTTGGTTCCATCGCTTAGTGTTTATCCCATCGCCTAGTGACGGCGATACCAACCAGCGAAAGGATGTATTAATGAAACGCGCAACATACCCCCTAGGAGTATATTTAGCCACCGCCTGCCTATTCTCGCTTACCATCGCTGACGCACAGGCGCGCGACCAGATCCGCGTCGTCGGCTCGTCGACCGTATTCCCATTCACCGCCGCCGCCGCCGAGCAATTCGGCCAGGGTGGCAGCTTCAAAACCCCTATCGTCGAATCGACCGGTACCGGCGGCGGCTTCAAGCTGTTCTGCGGCGGCACCGGCGAAAATTTCCCCGACATCAACGACGCTTCGCGCCCCATTACCGATAGCGAAAAAGAGCTGTGCGCGAAAAACGGCGTCTCCTCCGTCACCGAAATCCCCATCGGCTATGACGGCATCGTGATTGCCAACGCCAAGGGCGGCAAAGTATTCAACCTGACCAAGAAACAGATTTTCATGGCGCTGGCCACGCAATTGCCCGGCAAGGACGGTACGCTGGCCGCCAACCCCAATAAGCAATGGAGTGAAATCGATCCCGCCCTGCCCGCACAACCCATCGAAGTGTACGGCCCGCCGACCACTTCGGGCACGCGCGACGCGTTTGTCGAGCTGGTGATGGAAGAAGCCTGCAAGGAATTCCCCGGCTTTACCACCGCCTACCCGGATGAGAAAGCCCGCAAGAAAGCCTGCGGCGCCGTCCGTGAGGATGGTCCCTACATCACCGCCAGCGAAGACGACAACATCATCGTCCAGAAGCTGGTGAGCAATAAAAACGCTTTGGGCATCTTCGGCTACAGCTTCCTCGAAGAAAATCGCAACAAAGTGCAAGCCAGCAAGATCGACGGTGTCGAGCCGACGATGGAGAGCATCGAGAGCGCGAAATACAAAGTCTCGCGCAGCCTCTATATCTACATCAAAGGCGACCATATCGGCAAAATTCCCGGCATCGCCGAATTCGCGAACCAGATGGTCAGCCCGGCGGCCATCGGCCCCAACGGCTATCTGACCGCCAAAGGCCTGCTGCCACTGCACGAGAAAGAAGCCAAGCTCGCGCAGGAACGCGCCGCATCGCTGAAAACCGCTAAATAAGGAGCGTGTCATGAAACAGGCTGTATGGGTAAGTGCACTTCTGCTTAGCGGGCTTGCCCTGCAGCCTGTCGTGGCGGCAACCGACAACGATGCGATGATGGCGCAGCTCAAGGCCATGCAGGCGCAGATGGAGCGGATGAACCCGCGAGATGCAAAGCCTCAAGGCTGAATTGGAACAAACCAAGGCCCAGGCCAAATCGTCCGATAAAGTGGTACAGGAGATCAAAGACGCCAAGATCGCCATGAAGCCGGAAAACAACGTCAAGATCACCATGTCGCCGGCGCCTAAGTTCGAGACCGCCGACGGCGCCTATAGCTTTAAAGTCGGCGGCTTCGCACAGGTCGATGCCGGCGTTTTCCAAGACGACGTGCGCGATCATCCCGACGGCACCAACGTCCGCCGCGCGCGCCTTTCCGCGACGGGCACGCTGGCCAAGGATTTCAAATATAAGATCGAGAACGATTTCGCCGTCACCCCCAACACCACCACCAGCAGCCTGATCGACATCTATCTCGAATATGCCGGCTTCGAGAACGTCTCGATCATGGCCGGTCAGTTCAAAGAACCGTTCGGCATGGAGGTGCTCACCAGCGATCTCTTCACCACCTTCATGGAGCGCGCCTCAATTCTTGCCTTCGCGCCCGACCGCAATATCGGCTTGGCCGTTTCTACCTACGGCGATTCGCCGATGGGCAACTGGAGCGCCACCGTCGGCGGCTTCAACGGCAATGCCGGCACCGCCAGCACCGACGACGAAGCGCGTGACCTCACCGGCCGCCTCACCTTCGCCCCGTTCGCGGGCAAGACCGAAGTGCTGCATTTCGGCGTCGCCGGCTCGCACCGTATTCCCGACAGCGCCTCCGACACCATGCGCTTTTCCTCGCGCCCGGAAACCCGGCTGACCAGCTCGCAATCGGTCGATACCGGCAATATTTCGGGCGTCGATAGCGTCGATCTCATCGGCTTCGAAGCCGCGGGCGTGTATGGCCCCTTCTCGCTGCAGGGCGAATATATGATGGCCGCCGTCGATCGCCGTACCGGCCTTACCGACGAGGATTTCAGCGGCTATTACGCCGAGGCCTCCTACTTCCTCACCGGCGAGAGCAGGAATTACGTCGCCTCGCAGGGCAAGTTCGACCGCGTCACGCCTAAATGGCCGTTCAGCCTCAAGGGCGACGGCTGGGGCGCATGGCAAGTCGGCGCACGCTGGGGCGAGATCAATCTGGATGACAACACCATACGTGGCGGCCGCATGAAAGATGTGACGCTCGGATTGCGCTGGCTGCCGACGGCGAACATCGCCTTCGCGGTCAACTATGTCCGCGCCGATACGGACGCATTCTCCACCACGCCTCACGACGATCCGCAAGTCTGGATGATCCGCAGCCAGTTCGATTTCTAGGGTGCGTGGGCGTCCAGCAGCTCCGGCTGCAGGGCCAACATGTCGAGTCCCTGCAACGCGAGGAAATAGCCTTCTTTCAATAGAAGCGCCGTAGTTTTCTCTTTATCCTCGCTCGTGAGTCTGGCGAATTCGATATTGATGATCGCCGGATTCTGGCTGGTAAAGTCCCATTGTCGGAGTATCTGATAGTCGAAGCCTTCCGCATCGATCTGCAATACATCCACACTTGCCAGCGGATAGGTTTGCAGCAGTGCGGACAACGTCGTGGTTTGAATGGACGTTTGGGTGATGAACTGCATGATATTATGAAACCCGGCCTCATTGAAGAATACTTCCTGATCGCGAATATGTTGTTCAAAAAAAGAGGAGATGCCCAGCACCCAGTCCGGCAATCCGAAGATATCGACAGTTACCGGGTCAATAAAATAAAACGGCTCTTGCGACTGAGCATGGCCAATAGCGATATTAGCCAGCTGCAATCCTTTTCGGCCTTCATATAGTTTGGTCAAGTTTTGAAAATGGTGGGGCAGCGGTTCCACCAATAACCCATGCCAATTATACTGCAAGATAAGCGCATGAATCGGATCGAAGCTTATTCCATCCATAGCGCCTATTTGCAGAACATACACTTGCTCGCGCAAACCGGAGAGCTTCTGGGCCATTACTTTGAGCACAACGTCCCCTGGCTTGCTTTTATTTAAACACCACCGTCTTTTTACCGTTGAGCAACACGCGATGCTCGGTGTGGTATTTCAGCGCGCGGGCGAGCACGGCGCATTCGATGTCGCGGCCGATGGCCGTCAGATCGTCCGGCGTCTGGGTATGGTCGACGCGGGCGACTTCCTGCTCGATGATCGGGCCTTCGTCGAGGTCGGTCGTCACATAATGCGCGGTGGCGCCGATGAGCTTCACGCCGCGGCCGAACGCTTGCTCGTAAGGCTTGGCGCCCTTGAAGCTCGGCAGGAAGGAATGGTGGATGTTGATGGCGCGGCTTTGCAGCTTCGCGCATAATTCTGCCGACAATATCTGCATGTAGCGCGCGAGGATCACCACGTCGATGTCCAGCGATTCGACGAGCGCGAGGATTTTCGCCTCCTGCGCCGGCTTGGCGGCATCGCCGTTTATCGGGAGATGATGAAAAGGAATATCGTGCCACTGCGCCGCCTGCCGCCAACTTTCATGATTAGAGACGATAGCGGGAATCTCGATGGCAAGCTGGCCGGTTTTGTAACGGTAGAGCAAATCGTTGAGGCAATGGCCCTGCTGCGACACCATGATAAGCGCACGGCTCTTGCGGTGCTTGTCCACCATCTGCCACTGCATGCCAAAATGCGTCGCCACTTTTTCCTCGAACTGCCAGCGCAGTTTCTCGAAGTCCGGCCCGCCCGCCTCGATCGAAAAATCGACGCGCATGAAGAACCGGCCGGTCGATTCGTCGCCGAACTGGGCGGATTCGGTGATAAAGCCGTAATGCTCGGCAAGAAAGCCGGTGACCGCAGCGACAATGCCGCGCGCGTCGTTGCATGAAAGCGTAAGGATATAATGTTGCCCACGCAAGGACACAGGTAGCAGGTTACGGGTAACGGATGGCATCATGTCTTTCCTTGTGCCTTATATAAACCATGTAGCATTCGGGAGATCGTCTGGTATTCGTCTCGCCATTCCTGCCATGTCGATTGCTCAATATAACCGAGATCATAGGCATAACGCACCCACATTCTGGCTTCGTCGCTAGAACCGATGGCAATTAAAAGAAAGCGTTTGAATTCGGGCTTGGAATGAAATTGCTTTGCCACCCCTTCCACTATATTAGCGCACACCGATTTGCTTGCTCTACGCAATTGGTCAGCAAGAAAAAACTGCTCGTCTTTGGGGAATTTCTTCGAGGTTTTATGAATCTTCAGAGAAACACGATAAGCACGGCGAAATACCTCGAGTTTCTCAAACGGCGCATAAGGCTCTTTCCTGTCTCCTGTCACCTGCTACCCGTTACCTCTCTACGCCACCTTTTTCGATTTGATA
>JAGVLW010000054.1 GCA_020054105.1 Alphaproteobacteria bacterium
CGAATTGATGGGTTGGGTGGAATTATTTGCCCTATCTGATCGACCACTGGCCGTAATGGAAATCATCGATCAGCTGCCTAACAATCACCGGCAGTTTTTACAGCTGCGCCGTCTGATATCTGCCCTGGGTTATAGTCCTCACCCCGAAGCGCTCGATGTGCTGAAAGCCCTGGCGCAACGCGATGTCAACATTGCTCAAGATCATGAATGGCTCGATGCCTTAATCCGATTAGGAACAGAGGAAGCGGCACGCACATTGTTGGATTTAATCTGTGATGGCACGGTAAAAGGTGAGCGTGGTGGCATGGGGATTTGGCGGCTCTCTGAGCAGCTGGGAAGTTTTGCTGCAAAATATCCCGCCTTGCGTGCCGAAATGCTCAGACGCTATGAAGGCATGGCTGGTGGTGGAGTCGCTAAGGCCATTGTTGAGGGCGCTCTTGTTGAGGTGGCCGACGCAGACACCATCCTTGCAATTATGCGTCAAATGGCTGTCAGGGGTGAGAAATACGATCAGCGACTTTCAAAGGCGATTAGTAAATTGGCGATTGGTGAGCGTAGATCGGCAGAATGGGCCAACGCATTTGAGCGCTATAGCATGCCGTTGGTGGAGTTTCGGAAACAATTATTTGCCATGCTTCCTGCCGGCGATGCCCTCTCCGAATTAGCGGAGCAATGTTTGAATAAAATCGAACGGCTGCGCGATGAATATGGGCGTATTAACAATGAACCGCGCCATCCTCATATTCTATCCGGGCGAACATGGCCTGAAGAAGCAATTGCGCTTTAACGATATGTTGAAACACAACATATCTTCATCCTTTTTTAAAAGCTTTTGCATAATATAGGGCTTTCTTTTATAGTAACGCGCATGAAACGCCTTTTTGTATGCCTATTTATGGTTTTCTCCCTGATGCTTACGCCTGTGGCGCATGCAGCGGGAGTAAATTGTCCTGATACAGGCTGCACGCTAGCGGATCAGTCCTCCAAGCAGAAAAAGCAGGATGACGGTAAACTGGCGAAGGCAGCGCATAGCTGCTGTTGCCAGCATCAAACCGCTCCCGCTTCTGATTCCGGCATTGTATCTCTTTCTGTAAAATACGCCGCCCCGTTCATCACACCCGATGACGCATTAGCCTCGATTACGCTGGGGCCACTTCTCGAACCACCCTCTCACGCTTAATCATTAACCACGGCACACGCCGTGGCGGAAGGCGCTCCACCGTGCCTTATGCCATTCGTGTATGCGCTGATTGTTAGATTAAGAACGAGAGAGTTTTCATGTTACAAAAATCTTTTATTTGGCTAACCGCAGTTATCCTATTTGGCAGCTCGGCGGCATGGGCGCAGGAAGCGCCGCTTGCGCAGATCCCGCAAAATGAAGCGGTGGCGGAGTCCCCGGACGCGCCCCCAGCACTGCCAGCGTTAGCGCCTGTAAACGGCAACATCATTACACTAAATGCCGCGCTCGAAAAGGCGTTGGCTAACTCTCCGCAATTGAAATCAGCAAATTCGGCAATGCTGGCAAGCGAAGGCGCGCGACGCCAGGCCGGTGCGCTTCCCAATCCCGAAATCGGTATCGAAGCCGAGAACGTCGCAGGCCAAGGGGCATATAAAGGGACGCGCTCCGCTGAATTTACTTACGGTGTGTCGCAATTGATCGAGATAGGAGGCAAGCGCTCGGCGCGCCAGGAAGCCGCAGGCAAAGGTTATGAAATTGCCGGTTTCGATTATAAAGCAGCACGGCTTGACCTGATCCGCAATGTCACCAGTGCTTATGCAGATGCAGTTGCCGCCCAGGAGGAAGTCAAGATTGCCGATGAGCAGAGAAATCTGGCCGAGCAAGTATTGGAAACTGTTTCCAAGCGTGTTGCTGCTGCCGCAGAACCGCTGGTGCAGAAAAGCAAAGCGGAAGTAGCGCGGGCGACCAGCGAGATCGCATTTAATAAGGCCGTCCGCGAATTAGAAATCGCCAAGAAAAATTTAGCCTCGCTGTGGGGGCAAGACGGCGACGGTTTTATCCTTGATGCTTCCGATTTCTTTACGATCCAGCCGCCGCCTGCGCTTCCTGATGCCGCCGCACGGCTTATCGCCACTCCCGACATCGCGCGCCTGGAGGCCGAACTTTGGCGCGCAAAAGCTAATCTCGAACTCGAACGCGCAAACGCTATTCCTGACCCCACCCTAAGCCTCGGTATGCGCGATTTCCGCGATAGCGGCGATCAGGCGTTCGTAGCAGGTATTTCCATCCCGATCCCGGTATTCAATCTTAACCAGGGCAATATTTCCAAAGCGCAGCATGAAGTAAGCAAGAGCGAAAGCGACAAACAGGTGGCGGCACTTACTTTAAGCAATGAACTGACCCGCGCCGCGCAGGAGCTGCAGACGGCTTACGACGAATCCAATAGTTTGAAAGCCACCATACTGCCCGCCGCCGACAAAGCCTTTTCGCTGGCGCGCCAAGGCTATCAGGCGGGGAAATTTCCTTACCTGGAAGTGTTGGACGCCCAGCGCACATTGTTTGAAGCGCGCAGCCAGTACAATACTTCTCTTAAAAATTACCACACGCACCGCGCCGAGGTCGAGCGGCTGACGGCGGCGCATTCAGACAAGATTCAACCGAATGAGGAACACAATGAGTAAACGCGCCCTAATCATCATACTATTGTTACTGGCTGTGGCAGGCGGCTACTACGTCATGCGCGATTCCACACCGGAAAATCCGGCGAAGGAAGAGCACGCAGCCGAAGATGGCCACGGCCACAAGGAAGGAAAAGAAGAAGGCCATAAGGAAGGCGAGCGTGAGGAAAAAGGTCACGGCGCAGGGGAAGAAGAATTCGAGCGTGGGCCGAATAACGGCAGGATGCTGAAGAAGGACGATTTCGCGGTCGAAATTACCATTTTCGAGAAGGGTGTTCCTCCGCAGTTTCGCATCTACGCCTATGATGATGGAAAGCCCTTGAACCCTTCGGAGGTGCAGCTGGCCATCGAGCTTTCGCGGCTGGGTGGTGAAGTCAACCAATTCACTTTTACACCGGAGGATAATTTCCTGGCAGGCAGCGGCGTAGTGGAAGAACCGCATTCCTTCGACGTGAAGGTAAAGGCAGTCCATGACGGAAAAACCTATGAGTGGGCGTTTGAATCTTACGAAGGCCGCACAAAAATCAGTAAAGAAGCCTCCGACGCGGCAGGAGTAAAAATCGAGGAAGCGGTCAGTGCCAGCATCCATGAAACCATTAAGCTGACTGGCCGCACCACGCTGAATCAGAACACCACAGCACAGGTCAAGGCACGCTTCCCAGGCATCGTGCGCGAGGTAAAAAAAGGCCCCGGCGAATCTGTAAATAGCGGCGACGTGCTGGCGATGGTGGAAAGCAACGAAAGCCTACAAGTTTATCCGGTCAAGTCGCCGATCAGTGGCGTGATCCTCGCACGCAATACCAATGTCGGTGATGTGGCGGGCGATGCGCCGATGTTCACCATTACCGATACGTCGGACGTATGGGCGGAGTTCCATATCTTCCCGCGCGACATCGACCGTATCAAGACCGGCCAGAAGGTGATGATCACCAGCTTCGAGGGCGGGCATACCGGCGAAGCGCCGATTACCACCATGCTGCCGATTGCCGAGGCATCCAGTCAAACAGTGGTGGCGCGCGTGACATTGCCAAACCCGGAAGGGTTGTGGCGCGCGGGTATGACAGTGCGCGGCGATGTGGTGATTGCCGAACGGCAGGTGCCGGTAGCGGTGAAAACCGCTGCCATACAGCGCATGGAGGGCAAGACGGCGGTATTCGTGCAGGAGGGCGAAAATTATGAAATGCAACCTATCCGCACCGGCGCAAGCGATTCGATGTGGACGGAAGTGCTGGAAGGCCTGCAGCCAGGCGCGCGCTATGTGAGCGAGAAGAGTTTTCAGATCAAGGCGGATATCGGAAAATCTGGTGCCTCGCACGATCACTAAAAGGAAAAAAACATGATTGAACGTATTTTAGGATTTTCACTTCATCACCGCTACATGATCGCGCTGGTCACGGCAGCGATTGCGGCATTCGGTTTTTACAGCTTGAAAAACCTGCCGATCGATGCCGTGCCGGACATCACCAACAACCAGGTGCAGATCAATACGAGCGCACCCGCGCTCTCGCCGCTGGAAGTGGAAAAGCAAGTCACCTTCCCGGTGGAAACGGCGCTCGCCGGTATTCCCGGCCTGGAAAGCACCCGCTCGATTTCGCGCAATGGCTTCTCGCAAGTGACGGCCATTTTCCGCGACGATGTGGATATTTATTTCGCCCGCCAGCAGGTAGGTGAGCGCTTGAGCGAATCCAAGGAAACGCTGCCCGCCGGAGCCGAGCCGGGTATGGGTGCAATTTCCACAGGGCTGGGCGAGATTTATATGTGGACGGTGCGTTATACGAATCCCAAGGGTAAGGACGCGCCAATGAAAAACGGCGAACCCGGCTGGCAGAGCGACGGCAGTTACTTGACGCCCGAAGGGCAGAAACTCAAAAGCGAAGTAGAATTAGCTTCCTACCTGCGCACAGTGCAGGACTGGATCATCCGCCCGCAATTGAAAGGCGTTCTGGGCGTGGCGGGTGTTGATGCCATTGGCGGCTATGTACAGCAATACCATGTGCAGCCTATCCGGAAAAACTGGTGGCACTGAATTTGAGTTTTAGCCAGATCGTGGAAGCGTTGGAGAAGAACAATCAAAGCGTCGGCGCTGGGTATATTGAAAAGAGTGGTGAATCTTATGTAGTGCGCGCCGACGGGCGTATCAGCACCGCCGAGGAAATCGGTGAGATTGTGGTGACCACGCGCGGCGGCGTGCCGATTTACATGCGCGATATCGCGGAAGTTGGCATCGGCAAGGAACTGCGCACCGGCTCGGCCAGCGAGAACGGCGAGGAAGCGGTGGTCGGTACGGCGCTGATGCTGATCGGCGCAAACAGCCGCACGGTGGCGGAAGCTGTCGATGTGAAACTCAAGGAAATTATCAAGTCGCTCCCTCCCGGCATTGAGGCCAAGACGGTACTCAACCGCACCGCCCTGGTGGATCGCACCATCAGTACCGTGCAGACCAATCTTACCGAAGGCGCGTTGCTGGTGGTCGCCGTGCTGTTCCTGGTGCTGGGTAATATCCGCGCCGCCATGATCACGGCGCTGGTCATCCCCATTTCGATGCTGATGACGGCAATCGGCATGGTGCGGCTGAACATCAGCGGTAATTTGATGAGCCTGGGAGCGCTTGATTTCGGGCTGATCGTCGATGGCGCGATTATCATCACCGAGAACTGTCTGCACCGCCTCGCGCATCATCAGAAAGAGCTGGGGCGCGAACTGACCTTAAAAGAACGGCTGCATGTGGTGATGGAAGCAAGCCGGGAAATCATCAAGCCCATCGTGTTCGGCCAGGCGATCATTATCCTGGTCTATGTTCCGATGCTGACCTTCACCGGCATCGAGGGGAAAATGTTCGAGCCGATGGCGATTACCGTCATTCTGGCGCTGGTTGCCGCGTTCTTCCTTTCCATCACGTTCGTTCCGGCGATGATCGCCATTTTCGTCAAAGGCAAGGTGAAAGAAGGCGAAGGCCGGATGATCGAGAAGGCAAAAGCGCTATATCTTCCCAAGTTGGATTTCGCGCTGGCAAGGCCGGGTTTCACCAGCGCGATTGCCGCTGGCCTGTTCGTTGTGTCGATGGTGATTTTTAGCTTTTTAGGGCGCGAGTTCATTCCAACGCTCGATGAAAAAGATATTGCCATGCACGCCATGCGTATCCCCAGCACGTCGCTGTCGGAATCGCAGGACATGCAGTTCCGTGTTGAAAAAGCCATCAGCGGCTTCAAGGAAGTGGCATTCGTCTTTTCCAAAACCGGCACGGCGGAAATGGCTGCCGATCCTATGCCGCCTAATGTGTCGGACACCTTCATTATCTTAAAGCCGCAGGATGAATGGCCTGACCCATCGCTTTCTAAGGCAGGGCTGATCGACCGCATCGAGCAAGCGGTGGAAACAGTGCCGGGCAATAATTACGAATTCAGCCAGCCAATCCAAATGCGCTTCAACGAATTGATCTCCGGTGTGCGCAGCGATGTGGCTGTTAAGCTCTACGGCGACGATTTCGCCGTCATGGAAAAGACTGGCACCAGCATTATGGAAGTATTGCAGGGCATCGAGGGCGCGGCGGATACGAAGGTCGAGCAGACCAGCGGCCTGCCGTTTCTGGAAATCAGGTTGGATAAACCAGCCATCGCCCGTTTCGGCCTGAATGTCAGCGACGTGCTTGACGTGATCACCATCGCCGTAGGTGGCCGCGAGGCTGGCCTGGTGTTCCAGGGCGACCGCCGTTTCGACATCCTGGTGCGCCTGCCGGATAGCTTGCGGCAAGATCTCGCCATCATCGAAAATCTACCCATCCTGTTGCCGGAAGAAAATGATAACGAGGATGAAGGCAACGGCGCGCCGCACAGCCGCCCGCGTTACCTGCCGCTGCGCGAAGTAGCAAAGCTCGAAATGGTGGAAGGCCCGAACCAGATCAGCCGCGAAAACGGTAAGCGGCGCGTGGTGATTCAGGCCAACGTGCGCGGACGCGATATCGGCTCTTTTGTCGAAGATGCGCAGGCGGCGATGGATGCCAAGGTGAAAGTGCCTGCCGGTTATTGGCTGGAATGGGGCGGACAATTCAAGAATTTGCAGGAAGCCAGCGCCCGCCTGATGGTCGTGGTGCCCGCCTGCTTCTTCTTTATTTTCCTGCTGCTATTCGCCGCGCTGAATTCCGTCAAACAGGCGCTGCTGGTATTTACCGGCATTCCGCTGGCGGTAGTTGGTGGCATCTTCACATTGCTGATTTTAGGTATGCCGTTCTCGATTTCGGCGGGTGTGGGCTTTATTGCGCTCTCCGGTATTTCCGTACTGAACGGACTGGTGATGATCAGCAGCATCAACCAGCTGGTGCAGAAAGGCCTGCCGCAGCTGCAGGCGATCCGTGAAGGAACGTTGAATAGGCTGCGTGCCATGATTATGGCAACCGTCGTACCGTCGCTCGGCTATGTGCCGATGGCGATCTCCACCGGCGCGGGCGCGGAAGTACAGAAACCGCTGGCCGTGGTGGTGATCGGCGGGCTGATCGTCGCTACCGCCATGACGCTGTTCGTACTGCCCGCGCTTTATAACCGTTTTAACCTAGGACGCGAAGTAACCGAGAAGGAAGAATTATGAAATCATTTGCTTATGCCTGTTTACTAACTCTAGCACTTAGTGCCTGCGCCGCGCAGCCGGAGCAAACGCTTTCAGAAAAACTGGAAGGTAAAACGCCGGAGGAAAAGCAGGAAGTGCTGCGCTTGGCCTGCCTCAATGAAGCCGAGCATGTGGGTAAGAAGCCGCGCTCTACAACACATGGTCATCGCGGACACCGGCACGGCGATAGCGCAGAAACAAAGCGCCTTAAGGATATTTGCCGTGAAATGACGGACAATTACGCACAAAAGGAGTGATCTATGAGCATCAAATCTTATTTGCTGATTCCCATTATGGCAGTGAGTCTAAGCGCCTGCATTAAAGCGCCGACGCTTGAGGAAAGGCTTTCCGGTAAAACCGGCGCAGAGCGTGAGAAAGAGGCCTATCACGCTTGCATTCAACGTGCGCGTTACCCGGTTCCGGGTGGGCATGATGGTGATTATATCGGCCATGAAACCCGTATGTGGACAATCTGCGACGCCATGCATGAAACCAATCTAGCCCAGGAGTAACTATGAACCGCACAACGATTGCACTTTCCTTAATCGCCGTCATTGCGCTTGCCGGATGCACCACCAGCTACCGCGAAACTTTAGAGCAGAAACTGGCAGGTAAAAGTCCGAACGAGCGTCAGACAATTTTGGCGCAGGAATGCGGCCAGGAAATTCAAAAAGGATTGAAGCCGAAGGACGAAGCCAATGTGCGTCATTTCGAGAAGATGAAGAAAATCTGCGAAGAAATGACCGGCAAGCCGGTAAAAGTACAGGGCATTAAATAATGGCTGATTGCTGTGACAATGATTCGCCGGAAATGGATGCTAAATACCGTGTGGTGCTGTGGGTGTGCCTGGTAGGTAATGCCGGTATGTTCGTGTTGCAAACTGCCGCCAGCTACCAGGCGCTTTCGGTATCGCTGCTCGCCAACGCGCTCGATTTCTTCTCCGACGCTGCCAATTACGGCATTAGTCTTTTTGTTCTAAGTAAAAGTCTGAAAGCAAAAGTCAATGCCTCGCTCTTTAAGGGCGTATCGCTCGGCCTAGTGGGATTATGGGTAGCTTACGAAACATTACTGCACGCTTTGGAGCCACGTCTACCGGCTCCGCTGATCATGACGCTGGTAAGCCTGTTGGGACTAGCGGTGAATATTGGCTGTGCGGCATTGCTCTATCGCTACCGCGAAGGCGATAGCAACCGGCAATCAGTATGGATTTGCAGCCGCAATGACGCCATTGGCAATATAGCGGTCATCGCGGCAGCGGGCGCAGTCTATTTTACCGCCACCGCCTGGCCGGATATTATAGTTGCGGCCATTCTTGGTTTCCTCGCCCTAAGCGGCGCGCGGCAGATTATTTCCAGGGCATTAAAAGAGCGAAAAATCCACGCGTGAAAACCCCTTGACCTTGGAGTATACTCCAAGGTTTAAGCTTACAAAAATGCGGGGGTATATGCAGCAGCTTACTATTGGAAAACTGGCGGAAGAAACCGGCATTACTGCCGATACGCTGCGCTATTATGAAAAAATGAAACTGCTGAAAGCGGAAAGCCGATCAAGAGCAGGATACCGCCTCTACAACCCTGATAGCATTGCTGTTGTGCAGTTTATCCGTGGCGCTAAGGCACTCAATTTTACGCTAGAGGAAATACGCCAGCTGCTTGCTATCAACACTTCCGACCGCGCCACTTGCGCTGAAATGGTAAAACATACGGAGGGGAAAATCGCGGAAGCGGAAACCAAAATCAAAGAGTTGAAGGAAATTAAACGGGTGCTGACTGATCTGGTGAAACGCTGCCCTGGCGATGCTACGCCTATTAAAGCGTGTCCGATTATCGATCATATCCGTAAGGCAAAAATTGCTCTCGTAGGAGTGCTGATCGCAGGCATCCTGTTTGACGGTTCACAAGCCGAAGCCAAGCCGATATCGTATGTCGATGGCGTAATGGTGATGCAGGAAAATGACGAAACCGGCTATACGTTCTCCGTTGATTACACTCTTTCTCCGAAATACGCGGTAGGCCTATATGCCAAGAAAGAGCATGAAGGCGATGAATTCACGACCTTCGGGCCACAGCTAAATACGCTCATCAAACGCTGGAATTTCCCCGGCGCGCAGGGCAATATTTTTAACTTAACCGGCGTTGGCGTGTCGCGTCTCGATGGCAAGAATGAACCCAGCGCCTGGACGAGCTTCCTGGCCGATTATGAAACCAGGCGCATCTTCACCTCGTATGAAGCACGGTTCATGTATGCGGGCGATATCGAAAAGTCTGTATGGCAGCGTGCGCGGGTAGGTTTTGCACCTTACGTTGCCAATTACGAGGATTTGAATACTTGGTTCATGGTGCAAGTCGATCACCATCCGGCCAAAGATGACACGCTGGTGGTCACACCGCTAGTGCGCTTCTTCTACAAAACCACGCTCGTTGAAGCAGGTTACAGCAGCAACGACCATGTGATGTTCAATTGGGTACTGCAATTCTAACTAAGGAGAATCTTATGAAAAAACTACTCATGCTTTCCGCTTCTATAGCAATGCTGTCAGGTGCGGCTTATGCCGACACCATCAACGCAACCGTCAACGGGCTGGTTTGCTCATTCTGCGCTACCGGCATTGAGAAAACCTTTAAGGCGCAGGCAGCGGTCGAGAGTGTAAAGGTGGATTTGGATCATCAGCTGGTAAGCGTAAAAACCAAGCCCGATCAAAACCTGGATGATGCAACGGTCACCAAGCTGCTTACCGATTCCGGCTATACTGTCACCGACATTAAACGGCAAAAATAATGCAGACGGAAAAACGCGCAACTTCTGGGTTGGTATCGACACTTGCTCTGTTCAGTTCACTTGGCACACTAATTTGCTGCGCGTTACCGGCTTTGCTGGTGAGCCTGGGCGCGGGCGCGGCAGTCATCGGGCTAGTAAGCACGTTCCCGCATCTGGTATGGCTTTCCGAGCATAAGGTGGGCTTATTTATTTTCGCCGGAATCATGCTCATTGTTTCCGGCGTCATGCGCTACCTCACGCGCAATGCGCCTTGTCCGGTTGATCCTATGCAAGCAAAATCCTGCCTGCGGCTTCGGCGTATGAGTAGCGGCATTTTTTATTTTTCACTTTTTATGTATGCCACAGGCTTTTATTTTGCCTTTGTAGCCCAATATCTAGTGTAGATATGAAGCACACCGAACACTGCCATATTGCCGAGAAAAAAGCCGAGGCACATGCAGGGCATACCAAGTCCTCATGGAATGCTGCCGCCCACGCGACGTTACATTGTTTGACCGGCTGCGTTATCGGTGAAACTATTGGTCTGATGATCGGTGTCACGCTTGGATTGCATCCCTATAGCTCGATGGCACTGGCAACGGTGCTGGCTTATATCAGCGGCTTTTCACTTACTATTTTTCCATTGATGAAACGCGCTCACTTACCGTTCAAAAGCGCCCTGAAAGCCATCTGGTTAGGGGAAGCGATTTCAATCGGCGTGATGGAATTAGTGATGAACTCGGTAGACTACCACATGGGCGGTATGCGTGCCGGTTCGGTTGGCAGTTGGCAGTTCTGGCAAGCTTTGATGATTGCGATTCCGGCGGGCTATATTGCGGCATTCCCAGTTAATCTTTGGCTAATCGGCAAGGAAATGAAGCGCTGCCATTAAATAAATGCGTCAATAGCCATTGACATATTCCTAACATGTCAACTATCATTGACATATGGATATCGATCACGCACTCGTCGCTATATCAGCGCTTTCTCAGGAAACACGCCTCAAGGTTTTTAAAATTCTTGTTGAGTATGGCAGCACCGGCGCGCCTGCGGGCGTGGTGGGTGAGCGCCTGGGCATTTCGCATAACAATCTATCGTTTCACCTCTCGCATTTAAGTCACGCCGGGCTGGTATCCTCGCGCAAAGATGGGCGCTCGATCATCTACAGCGCCAAAACCAACGCCATCGAAGGGCTAATCGGCTTCCTCTATGAAAATTGCTGCATTCAGGAAACAAGCGATGCGGAGTGCTGCCCGCCTAAACCATCCAATAAAAAACGCCGCAAATGAAAAACGTCCTGTTCCTTTGCACTGGCAATTCCTGCCGCAGCATTATGGCCGAAGGCATATTGAATCATCATGGCAAAGGAAAGTTCCGTGCATTCAGCGCTGGCAGCTTTCCCAGCGGTAAAGTGCATCCGATGAGTATTGTCACACTCTCGCGCCACGGTATGCAATCGCTGGGTTACGAAAGCAAGTCATGGGACATATTCAAAGACCTGGTTGATCTCGATATCGTCATCACCGTGTGCGATAATGCAGCAGGCGAACAATGCCCCATTTTTCCCGGCACTCCGGTCAAAACGCATTGGGGCGCACCAGACCCAGCACATTTCCAAGGCACGCAAGCCGAGATCGGAGTGGAATTTGATCGCGTGTTCGGCATTTTAGAGCGCCGCATCAAGGCGCTGGTGGCACTGCCGGTGGAAAGCATGGATAAAGCAACGTTGATCGAAAAATTAAATGCGATAGGCGCGCTATGACGCACGCGCGCCGTATCGCCGCCGAAACCATCGGCACCGCCTTCCTGTTGGCGGCGGTTATCGGTTCCGGCATCATGGGCGAACGCCTGGCCGGTGGGAATGTCGCCATCGCGCTGCTGGCGAATACGTTGGCGACCGGCGCAATGCTGGTGGTGTTGATTCTTACTTTCGGCCCAATCTCCGGCGCGCATTTTAATCCCGCCGTGACGCTGGCCGATGCGTCGCAAGGCGGCATCGCCTGGCGGGAAGTGCCGGGTTATATACTGGCTCAGATCGTCGGCGCTTTGATCGGCGTGGCGGCGGCGCATCTGATGTTTGGGGAACCCTTATTTTCCGCCTCACAACATGCCAGAGCGGGCGGCGCGCAGCTATTCAGTGAATTCATCGCCACGTTCGGCCTAGTCGCGGTAATTTGGGGATGCGCGCGTCAGCGCTCCAGTGCCGTGCCGTTTGCAGTAGCCGCCTATATCACCAGCGCGTATTGGTTTACCGCTTCCACCTCATTCGCCAATCCCGCCGTAACGCTTGCCCGCTGCCTAAGCGATACCTTCGCGGGCATCCGCCCGGTGGACGTGCCGGGCTTTATTATCGCCCAGCTGGCCGGTGCGGCGATGGCCACGATTCTCTTTCGCTGGTTGGTGCCAGGATTGCCAAAGAATGCTGATGCGGTGATTGTCCCGCATAAATAGTTCATGGGACACTGGCGGGACATTTCGCTGCGAATAAGTAGGAATAACGGCGATTGCGTACAAACAGAATTCGAACCGAAGCCTTTGAATTGTTTAGCGGTAATTGATTGTAACATGCTGTAGTTTATGAGTTTTATTGGTCTTGAAAACTAGCGAGGTGCAGGCCTCCGTGAGTTCGAATCTCACTCCCTCCGCCAGCCCCTAAAAAATGCTCCGTGGGACAGTTATGGGGACAGCTGGGGAAAAACATAGCGAATAGTCACGGCAAGCAAAATAGAGTACACAATATCTATGTCCGACCTGATGATGTTTTCCTCCGAAGTTGCCTGGCCGCTGGCGATCGTGCTGGCGTGGATCGCCGGTGAGTTCGGCGCGCGGCTTTCCGGGCTGCCGCGCATCAGCATTTACGGGTTGGTGGGGTTTGCTCTGGCGCCCGCGCAGGCGGGATTTCTTCCGCCGATGGAAAACACCGCCATGCTGTTGCTTGCCAATATCGCCTTCGGCCTTATTTTATTCGAGTGCGGTTACCGCGTGCATTTGCGCTGGCTGTGCGCCAACCCGTGGATCGGCGTTACCGGGCTGGTGGAGGCCATTGCTACTTTCGTTGCCGTTTACGCGGTCGCGCGCGGGTTTAATACCTCGTCGATCAACGCGCTGCTGCTGGCGTCGCTCGCCATGTCCACGTCCCCGGCGGGTATTCTTCGGGTTATCAACGAGCAGCGCAGCTCCGGCCAGGTGACGGAACGTCTGATCCATTTGACTGCGATCAACTGCGTGCTGGCGGTGTTTACGTTCAAGGTGATTGTCGGCTTCATGGTGTTTCGCAGTTCCGGTAATCTTTGGGATGCAATGTCGAGCGGCCTGGTCGTGCTTTGCATCTCCGCCGTACTCGGCGGTGCGTTTGGCATGCTGATTCCCAACGTCATGCGCAAGTTGGGAACTCTCTCGCAAGACGGAACTATTGCCTTTGCGCTAGCCGTGATCCTGCTGGTGGCAATTACGCATGCCGCCAAGCTTTCGCCGGTGCTGGCGACCCTTACCTTCGGCATCGTCGCGCGCCACCGTCGCGTCGTCTTAAGTCAAACCCAACGCAATTTCGGCGCGCTGGGCGAGTTGCTAACGGTGCTGCTGTTCGTCTTCGTCGTCTCGACGCTGGAATGGCAGAAAATATGGGCCGGAGCGACACTGGGACTGGTGCTGATCGGCGTGCGCCTGCTGGTGAAAACGTTCAGTGTCGCTGCGTTCGCAAATTTAAGCGGCATCCCCTGGCATAAGGGCATGCTGACCGGCGCTGCCCTCGCGCCCATTTCCGTATTCGTGATCCTGGTGCTGGAGCAGGCGCGTTATCTCGGTATCGAGTTCGTCGATGAGATGGCCGCACTCGCCGCCATGACGTTATTTATGGAAATCATTGGGCCGATCATCACCCAGCGCGCGCTGGCGCTTGCAAAGGAAACGCCGCATGCCGATTGAGCCGTTCAAAAAATCCGACGCGCTGACGCTGGGCGTCGAGTTGGAATTGCAGCTGGTGAGCCTGTCGAATTTCGATCTTACCGCTTCCAGCCCGGATTTGCTGCATCTGCTGGGACGCAAAGCTTTCCCCGGCAATGTCGTGCCGGAAATCATGGAGAGCATGATCGAGATTTCCACCGGCATCCATACCCGATATGCGGATTTGCTGAATCAGCTGCTGCAAATGCGCGATGCTCTGGTACGCGCCGCCGATACGCTGAATATCGGCATCGGCGGCGGCGGCACGCATCCGTTTCAGAACTGGTCGGAGCAAAAAGTATTCTCCAAGCCCCGCTTTCGTGAAGTCTCGGCGCTTTATGGCTATCTTGCCAAGCAATTCACCATCTTCGGCCAGCATGTGCATGTCGGCTGTTCTTCCGGTGACGATGCGATGTTTTTGCTGCATGCGCTGAACCGCTATGTACCCCATTTTATCGCGCTTTCCGCTTCTTCGCCGTTTGTGCAGGGGCGCGACACGCTGTTCAATTCGGCGCGGCTGAATTCCGTGTTTGCTTTCCCGCTCTCCGGCCGCGCGCCGTTCATGCTGCGCTGGGATGAGTTTGTTGACGACTATTTTACCAAGATGGAACACACGGGCATCGTCAAGAGCATGAAGGATTTTTACTGGGATATTCGCCCTAAGCCTGAATACGGCACGATTGAACTGCGCGTATGCGACACGCCTCTTAGCGTGGAAAGAGCCGCCGCCCTTGCATGCTATCTACAGGCATTGTGTAAATATTTGCTCGAGCGTCATGAGCCGCCACCTGTCGAAGATGATTACCTCGTCTATAATTATAACCGCTTCCAGGCTTGCCGTTTCGGGCTGGAAGGCTCTATCGTGCATCCAAAATCTTACGAGACATTGTCGCTGCGCGAGGATATTCTCGCCACGCTGCGCAAAATGGAACCTTATGCCGAAACGCTGGAAAGCATACCGGCATTGGAGCATCTTACCCGCGTCCCTCATGAAGGTAGCGATGCGCATTATCTGCGCAAGCAATATGCCGAGTGTGGCAGCGCCGAAGGCATGGTGGATACGGCGCTGCGCCGGTTTCGCGAAAAGGAGCACTTATGACACAACACCCTTCCGAATTGGAAGCCGTGAAAAAAGGCGTGTTGCCGCGCCTGATCAGCGATTTCATGAAAACCGAATCTGCCAGCGGCATCGTGATGATCGCCTTCGCCGTGCTGGCGCTGATTGCCGCCAACTCGCCGTGGAGCGGGCTCTATAAGGAATTCATCAATACTTCAATCGGTTTTGGCATAAACGAAGCCGCCGCTGCCGAACCGTTAAAAGTGTGGGTGAAGGACATCCTCATGGTGTTCTTCTTCCTCATCGTCGGCCTGGAGCTTAAGCGCGAGATGCGCGAAGGCTTTTTATCCAGGCGCGACCAGATATTGCTCCCGTTGCTGGCGGCGGCGGGCGGCATGTTTGCTCCCGCTGTTATTTTCTTTGCATTTAACCACGGACACCCGGCCAACCTTGCAGGCTGGGCGATTCCTTCCGCCACCGATATCGCTTTTGCGCTTTGTGTGCTGATGCTGGTGGGTAGAAATATTCCGCCCGCTGTAAAGATTTTCCTATTGGCGATAGCAATATTCGACGATTTGGGTGCGATTCTGATAATCGCCGCGTTCTATAATAGCTCGCTGGCATTTACGCCGTTGATCCTGGCGCTGGCAGGATTCCTGCTGCTCACGCTGCTCAACCGGCAAAACGTCACGGCACTGGCGCCGTATATGCTCACTGGCGTCTACTTATGGTTCTGCCTCTATCATTCCGGCATCCATACCACCATTGCTGGCGTCGCCGTCGGCATGGCGATCCCCATGCGCGACAAAGACCGGCTTCATCACTCGCCGCTCAACCATGCCATGCACCTCTTGCATCCCTGGGTGAGTTTTGTGGTATTGCCTATATTCGCGTTCACCAGCGCGGGCGTGAGTTTTGCCGGCATGCAGGCAAGCGATTTGCTGCAACCCCTGCCGCTCGGCATCGCGCTTGGGCTGTTCTTCGGCAAGCAGATCGGCATCTTCGGCACGGCCTGGCTGCTGGTGACCATGCGCCTGGCCAGCAAGCCGGAGGGCGCCAGCTGGATGCATATATATGGCGTTTCCATCATTGCGGGCATTGGCTTTACCATGAGCCTGTTCATCGGGCTGCTGGCATTCAGTGACCCGCAGATACAGGAAATGGTGAAGGTCGGCGTCATCTTCGGCTCGCTGCTTTCCACGTTGGGCGGATTCATCGTACTGCGATTCTTTGCCAGAGCTGGGAAATTATAAGGCGTTGCTCAAGATCGTCGAGGACGATTCCGCATCCTCAAGGAATATGCCCGCCCATTCGCCGCTATACATAAATTTTCCATGCGGAAGATCGGCGCTCAGCTAAAATATTATTAATGTTAAAGTCACTGCCCTGTATCGCAACAGTTGCTACCGTCAGTGGGCACTTTACAAAAAGTGATTACAACCAAAGAAGGAATAGCATTATGAACAAGACCGCACTGTTACTGGCTTCGGCAGCCTCACTGGCTTTGACTGCCCCGGCCTTCGCCGCCGATAAGGAAACCTTCAAATCCGAAACCAAAATCGAGAAGGATTCCAAAGGCAATTACGAAGCAAAGACCGAAACCACCAAGACCGATGCTGCCGGCACCACCACCAGCATGGAAAAGAAAGTCGATATCGATGTCGATTCCAAAGGCAACGTCGATAAGACGGTAAAGACGGAAGAAGTCGTCGATCCCAAGGGTCTGATGAATAAGACCAAGGTGAAGACCACCGATACGGCTACCACCAATGCCGACGGCACGGTTGACAGCACCCATAAGAAAGTGGTGAACGGCAAGACGGTCGAAGAAGAAAAAGTGAAGCACTAAACACTAAAGACGAAAAAACACGCCGGTTTCAAACCCGGCGTGTTTTTTTATGCCTGCGCTTAAGAGGATATGTTAGTAATTCTTGTTTTCTTCGGCCGCTTCTTCCAGTTTTTCACCGCCCCTTTTTATATCCTGGCCGGCGCATTCCATCGTGTTGCAGGCGGCGGTCAGCGAGGAAAACGCGATGAGCGTGAGAATCATAATAATGGGACGCATACTATCTCCTTGAATGGGTGAACAATAACGGCTTATAGCGGCGGGGTGCGGCTGGACGTCGAATGGCGGATGAGGCTGACGAAAAAAAGCACCACGAAGACGATCGCCAGTAATTGTGCGATCTGCGAGAAGGTGCCAGCCAGGCCGCCGAAGCCCAAAAAGGCCGCGAGCACTGCCAGCAGGAAAAAAGTGATGACATAATTCAGCATAAAGATACTCCATTTCTGGCCCAAATGATTTTGGGCTATAGGTAGCGTAACGGCGGCATTGTTATTTTCATATATGGCCCATGCGGCGTCGATATAAGGGAACCATAATGTTCCGTTTATCTATTCAACTGCTTGCTTATGAATAAATTATGCCGGTGTAATAGCCGCCGCATGGCGAAATGATAACGGAATTCCTAGTGTGAAGATATAGCGGAGTGGGCCCTCCGTTACCTAATATATGAGGGCAGGGCGGCGATGGCTGCCCTGCCTTCTAACCTTTACCAAGGAAAATGATATGCGTAGTTTAGTGCTCTGGCTTTTTGGCGTTCCCATCACCCTCATTATCTTGCTCAATATTTTCGGCGTGCTTTAAAACATACAAACACAAAATCACAACTTAATCAATAAGTTGACGGCTACTCTTAAAGTAAGAACGCAACATGCGCGGCTTCTATCCTCTCATTATAAATTGCTCCTTTCTTCGCATCGTTTTCTTAGTTAGGGAATGGCACAATGGTCTTGCTGCTTGTCTATGTGTGTGACCAATAAATAGAGTTTTTTATGACCGTTAAGGGACAAATCAAAGAAGGCGCCGGTTATCTCAAAGAGGAAGCCGATAAATTCTCGAAATGCCGCCAAATCCGGCATGGCCTTGCGTTGCAGCACCAGGCTTGACAAGGCGAAGCCATTGCCTTAACCATTCGTCATTACCGGTTCCGTGAAAACGGATGAAAAAGGGAACGCCGTGACATTTGCTTTGCAAGGAGCAAAGATTCGGTGGCTGCCCCCGCAACTGTGAGCGGTTAAAAGCGTTGCAAAAACCACTGGGGAAACCTGGGAAGGTGCGACGCAGGTAGCGCAAGCTACTCACCGCAAGCCAGGAGACCTGCCGGTGAGAGCGTTTGTCCCAAAGGCCGGGGTGTGCCCATTGGAGCAGTATGCAGCACAGACGCGCTGAAGTTGGTGCGTTGTGTCTGTAGCGGATTTCCCCTTATAGCGCGGCGTTTTTATAATCTTTGTGGGCTTGCTGCATGCAGCAAGCTCCGATGGAGCGTCTTATGAACCGTGCTATTTTACTAGACTTCCTGCGTAACTCTACTCCGGCTTCAAATCTGCTTGCGCTGGAGCCTCCTCGAAAAAGTCATGTACTTACGTGTACACTCTTTTTCTCGGTTTCCATCGCTGCGCGCTTTTTTGCCGGAGCGAGTTACGCAGGAAGTCTACTGTCTACCGCCGCGATTATCCTCGTTACTGCCCAGCCGGGCTTTGCCGCCACTATCCCCGAAATTGTCGTCACCGCCACGCGCTCGCCGGCCGATCTGTCGCAGATCGCCAGTTCGATGACCATCATCGACGAAGAAGAGATCGAGCGCAAAAACAAGCCGACCATCGCCGAATTGCTGCGCGGCGTGCCGGGCTTAAGTGTGGCAAACAGCGGCGGGCCGGGCCAGAGCACGCGCGTGTTCATGCGCGGCACCAATTCCAACCATGTGCTGGTGCTGATGGACGGCGTGCGGCTCAACGACCCGTCCGACCCCAACGACGCGTTCGATTTCGCCAACCTCATGACCGACAATATCGCGCGCATCGAAATATTGCGCGGCGCGCAAAGCACGCTTTACGGCTCGCAGGCCATCGGCGGCGTCATCAACATCATCAGCAAGCAGGGAAGCGGTGCGCCGCGCTATAACGGCTTTTCCGAATATGGCCGCTATAACAGCAGCCGCGCCGGCGTCGGCGCGCAAGGCGAGGCGCAGGGCCTGTCCTATGCGCTGCAGGTGAGCAACTACCACACGAACGGCATCTCCTCGATGGCCAAGCGTTTCGGCGGCCAGGAGAAAGACGGCAGCAACATCTACACCTTCTCCGGCAACGTCGCCGGCAAGCTGACCGATCAGCTGACCGCGAAGCTGAATCTGCGCTATAACCGCAACAACACGCAGTTCGACAGCCCCGGCAGCTTCACCCGCCCGTACGACGACAGCTTTCCCAACAACGACACCCGCCAGATCCAGGGCCGCGTCGCCGGCGAATATTCGAGCCTGGGCGGCAAATGGACACAGGAGCTGGGCTTTTCCTATCTCACCCTTCATCGCAACCAGATCACCGAGCTTTTCGATTCTTCGTTCAATTCCTATTTCGGCCGCCAGCAATATGTAAGCTGGCGCGAGAAGGCCGACTGGGTGCATCATGTGAAGCTGATTCCCGACCACGCTTTCACTTTCGGCGTCGAGGCCTGGAGCGATCATTACAAGCTCAATACCATTCCGCAGATCGCGCTTGGCGAACTCAACGTCGATAACCGCGCGCTGTTTTTCGACGATCAATACACCATCACCCCCAACCTCTTCGTCAATGCCGGCATTCGCTCCGACATGCACCAAAGCTTCGGTCGGCAGACGACGTGGAAAGTCGCGCCCGGCTACCGCATCGGCAAAATCGGCACCTTGCTCAAAGCCAGCTACGGCACCGGCTTCAAGGCGCCGTCGCTGTTCAGCCTCTACGACCTGACCTACGGCAATCCGTTGCTGAGTTCGGAAACCAGCAAAAGCTACGATGCCGGGTTCGAGCAGACGCTGTGGGGCGACAAGGTGACGTTCGGCGCCACCATTTTCCGCAACGACATTCGCGGGCTGCTCGACACGGTCGAGGTTGCGCCGTTGATCTATAAATACGTCAATATCGGCCGGGCGCGTACGCAGGGTGTCGAATCGTCGCTGGAATTTCGTCCGTCGGCGGATTGGAGAATCGCCGGCACCTACACCTTCACCCAGGCCGACGACCGCAGCACCGACAAGCGCCTCAAGCGCCGCCCGAAGCATCTGGTGAATGTCTCCACCGACTGGCAATATAGCCAGGAAGGCGATGTCGGCGTCAGCCTGCGCCATGTCGGCACGAGCTTCGATTCCAATTTTTCCTTCAGCCCGGCCAATACCAGCCCATTCACCACGCTCGATTTGTATACGAACTATAGGATCAACCAAACGGCGACCCTCTATGGCCGCATCGACAACCTGCTCGATAAGCGTTACGAGGAAGTCTATGGCTACGGCGAGCCCGGCCTGTCGCTCTTTGCCGGTGTGAAGCTGAGTTATTAGTCCTATTCGATTCACCTTTTACCTTTTGTCATCCCTGCGAAAGCAGGGATCCTGCATGGGCATTGGGAAAGACAGGATTCCTGCTTTCGCAGGAATGACAAGGAAGAAGCGAAAGAACGGATAGACTTTACCCCGATGGTTTTATACACTGATTTTAACCACTTATTTTAGGATCACCTATGCAACCGCCCGTCATGTCTTTCCCCTCGGCAAACGCCATCAAACGGCGCAATCTTTGGCTAGCCGCGTTGCTAATCGGCAGCGTCGCGCTGAGCTACGTGTTCGCCTGCGCCATGCCGTTTGCGGCGCTGGCCGCCGTTGCCGCCATCATGCTGGCGCCGCGCGGGGCTGTGCTGTTCATGCTGTGCGTGTGGCTGGCCAACCAATTGGTCGGCTATGTCCTGCTTGCCTATCCGCAGACTGCTGACAGTTTCGCCTGGGGCGCGGTCATGGGCGTTGCCGCATTGCTGGCGCCGCTGGCGGCGCTGCG
>JAGVLW010000051.1 GCA_020054105.1 Alphaproteobacteria bacterium
CCGCGCAAGACCAAGGCGGGTGCGAAAGAAGATATATTCAGCGGGCTGCCCGATCCGGCGGTGCCTGCGATGGGCAATGAGGCCTACAATATCATGGTGACCGGCATCGGCGGCACCGGCGTGCTCACCGTCGGCGCGCTGCTGGGCATGGCCTCGCATCTGGAAGGCAAGCATTGCCGCGTGCTCGACCAGACGGGCCTGGCGCAAAAAGGCGGCGAGGTGCTCTCGCACGTTAGGCTCGTCAAAAGCCTCGATTCCATCAGCACCGGCCATATCACGACCGGCGGTTCGGACTTGCTGCTCGCCTGTGATATCGTGGCGGCGGCAGGAAAAACGGCGCATGAAACGCTCAACCCCGTGCGCACGAAAGCCATCATCAACACCGACAATACCCCCGTCGCCGAATTCGTGACGAATAACAGCGTCGATTTCCACCAGGCGCAGGTTAAGAACGAAATCCTTTCGGCCACGCTCAAAGGCGGCCAGCATTTCGTGCCGGCCTCCTCCTATGCGATGGGGCTGATGGGCGATGAGATCGCCACCAACGTCTTCATGCTGGGCTATGCGTGGCAGCTTGGCCTGGTGCCGCTGCATCGCGAAAGCATCGAGCGCGCCATCGAGCTTAACGGCGTGTCAATCAACGCCAATAAGAAGGCGTTCAATTTCGGCCGCCTGGCGGCGCACGACCCGAAAGCCATCGAAGGAATGCTGGCCGATATGCGCGGCGACGCGCAAGATGAGGTTATCTCGCAAACGCTGGAAGACGTCATCGCCAAGCGCGTGGCCTATCTGATCGGCTATCAGAACGCGCAATACGCACAGCGCTATGCCGGAGCGATCGCCGACCTGAAAGCCGCCGAGGAAGCGCTGAAACCGGCAACGCTTTCGGTGACGGAAGCCGCCGCGCGCTATTACCATAAGCTGCTTGCCTATAAGGACGAGTATGAGGTGGCGCGCCTGTACACGGACGGCGATTTCATGAAAGAGCTGAAAGCGACGTTCCAGGGCGATTACAAAATCCGCTTCAATCTCGCCCCGCCCATCATGGAGCAGGAAGACCCGGCAACGGGCCGCCCGCGCAAGCGCGAATTCGGCGCCTGGATGCTGCCGGCGTTCGGGCTGCTCGCGAAGTTCAAGTTCCTGCGCGGCACGAAGCTCGATATTTTCGGCTATCACAAGGACCGCCGCGCCGAACGCCGGCTCATCGCCGATTACGAGGCGGACATGGCGCTGGTGCGGCAAACGCTGCGCGGCAATAACCTCGATATCTGCACCGAGCTGCTTAGCGTGCCCGACGAGATTCGCGGCTACGGGCCGGTCAAGGAAGCGAACCTCGAAAAGGCGAAGCGCAAACGCGCCGCGCTGCGCGCCATGCTGGAAGGCGGCGTGACGCGGGAGCAGAAGAAAGCCGCCTAAAGTGTATTCTTAATCAAATATCAACGATGAAGGCGTATGCATGGATATTTGATCTGCGCAGAGCCGGACGATGACAGCGACGAGAATAAATGGCAATGCCGGCTTTACCCTGGCGGAAATGGCGATGGTGCTGTTAATCATCGCTCTTGCCGTCGGCGGGATATTGGCCGGGGCCGAGATGGCGGACAATTCCAAATACCGCAATGTGATCAGCCAGATCAATAAATACAATGCTGCTGCCAACACCTTCAAAAGCAAATATGGCTGCCTGCCGGGAGATTGCCGTCATGGCGTCAGAAACGGGTTCGGCAATTATTCCTGCGAGCTGGACGCCTATCATCTTTCCATCAGCCCGCTGCCGCCCTATTGCGGCGACGGGTTCATCGGTGGCCAATATAGCGGCGGTTATACCTATAATGGCGTCAGCGGTACCAAAGACGGCGTCGAGAGCCTGAATTTCTGGAAACATCTCTATGAGTCGCGTATTCTCGATGAAAATTTTCCCGGTAAAGACGCCACTACTACCAGCGCTGGCTATTATACCGGCTTGGGCGCCACGTCCCTTAGCAGGGGCACGGATTTCCCGGCGACAAAATTGGAATATATCGGCATCTGGGTATCCTATAATTATTTCACCAAGCTTACGTTGGCGGCGGATCCCACCGGCGCCGGCGACCGGACGATCTATAATGCCTTTTTCCTGACCACCAACCCGATTGCGGTAAATAATGCATCGATGCCGCTTAACACTCCTTTGGAAAATTTCCGCATCGATTCGAAAATGGATGACGGGTTGCCGGCTTCCGGCTCGGTCGTTATCGCCACGCGCAATAGCCTTCAGGCCGATAAGGCCACCGACGGCAGCGCCAATACCAATTACCTTGCGCCTTTTGCTTACGGAAACGTTCCGGATGGTTCCACGTCGACGACGGTCTGCGCCAATAACGGGGTGACGCCGCCGCAATATAACGTGAATAATAAAAGCCGGGTGCTCACCAAAGGCGGCGCCGGTTGCCCATTGGTCGTAAGAGCGACGTTTTAACAATGTGTTAGCGTAGAACCAGCCGCGCTTTACCAAAACCTTTATATTTGCGCCCATTTATGTTACAGCCGTCGCATGTATAGCAAAATTACCCTGTTTCCGGTTATGGTCGTCGCTTTGAGCCTGGCGTTTCCCGCCCAGGCGCAAACCCAAAGGATGGTGATCGAGAATGGCAAGGTCGCTTCGGCCAGCCGCCCGGAAGTAGGCGGCGATCAGGTGTTGATGCTAGAGGCGGTCGGCAAGGTGATGCAACGCGATTACCGGGCGGCAGAAACGCTCTATTCGCAGGCGATCGCGCAAAATGCCGGCAATTTGCAGGCCTATATCCAACGCGGGCTGATTCGCCGCGAATTGAAGGACGGGCAGGGCGCGCAGTCCGACGGCAGGGCGGTGGTTACGCTGGCAGACCGCACTCTGCAACGTAATTCCGAAGACGCGGATGCCTACCAGCAGCGTGCGATGGGCTATCGCCTGCAAGGGCAATTCGCCCTGGCAAAGGAGGATATGCGCATGGCGCTCAAGCGGCAGCGCAAAATATCCTGGGAAAACGATCTGAAGGCGATCGAGTTGGAAGAAAGAATGTCCCAATAAATGCGCCATATGCGGGTGTAGTTCAATGGTAGAACGGCAGCCTTCCAAGCTGCATACGAGGGTTCGTAAAATCGTCAGTAGACGATTTTGACGGCCGCTTGGCCGCCCGCAGGGCGAGGGTCAGCAGGCCCGAGTCAATCCCTTCACCCGCAATTCCCGCAGGGAATTATTGACTTTCCCCGGACAACTCCCTAAAGGCTAAACCCTGCGTATAATGCGGGTGTAGTTCAATGGTAGAACGGCAGCCTTCCAAGCTGCATACGAGGGTTCGATTCCCTTCACCCGCTCCATCCCTTGCCGCTTTCCTCACCCGCACAAAAAAAATCTAGACTTTCTTTTGTCCTGCGCTTATGAACGGCGCACGAGATATTTAACATCCGACCATTTTATCTGCGAAGAGGCATACCATGACCAAAGAAAAATTCGAGCGCACTAAACCGCATTGCAACATCGGGACGATCGGGCACGTGGATCACGGCAAGACGTCGCTCACGGCGGCGATCACG
>JAGVLW010000044.1 GCA_020054105.1 Alphaproteobacteria bacterium
AAGCGGCAGGTCTTTGGCAAGGTCGGCATCGACATGATCGCCGGGCCGTCGGAAATACTCGTGCTTGCCGACCATAAAAGCGACCCGGCCTGGATCGCCGCCGATTTGCTGTCGCAGGCCGAGCACGACGCGCAGGCGCAATCGATCCTCATGACCGACGATGCCGCCTTTGCCGATCAAGTCGTTGCGCAGGTGGAACGTATGCTCGAAACCCTGCCGCGCCAAGCCATCGCGGCAGAGTCCTGGGAAAAATTCGGCGCCGTCATCGTCGTAAAAGATTGGGCGCAGGCTTGCGAACTGGCTAACGAAATCGCACCGGAACATCTGGAGCTGGCGGTAGAGAATCCCGATGCGCTGCTGCCGCTTCTTCGTCATGCCGGGGCGATATTCCTGGGCCGCCACACGCCCGAGGCCATCGGCGATTATGTCGCCGGGCCGTCGCACGTGCTGCCGACCTCGCGCACGGCGCGGTTTTCGTCGGGGCTGTCCGTGTTCGATTTTTTAAAGCGCACGTCGATTATCGGCTGCAGCGAACAGTCGCTGGCCATGCTTTCTCCGTACGCGCAAACGCTCGCGCAAAGCGAAGGGCTCGACGCGCACGCGCTTTCCGTTTCGATTCGTACGCCATGACCGAGCGCATCGCCCATATCGCGCTCGACGAAGCCAGCGTCAGCCGCCGTTCGCAAGAGGCGGAGCATGAGCGCCAGGTGGCGATGGCCGATCTCATGGGCGATAATCAATTTGAGCCGGCAGGCATGCAATCCGGCCCGTATGACGTGCTGCTTCGCATCGAGGAAGGCAGGCTGATCTTCGATATCACCTCGCGGCAAGCCGATAAAAAAACCAAGGTGGCGCTGTCGGTCGCGCCCTTGCGCGCCATCATCCGCGATTATTTCCTGATCTGCGAAAGCTACTACGAGGCGCTCAAAACCCCCGGCCCGGCGAAGATCGAGGCCATCGACATGGGCCGGCGCGGCATTCATAACGAAGGCTCCCAGCTGCTGCAGGAATTGCTGCAAGGCAAAATAACCGTGGATTTTCAGACGGCAAGGCGCTTATTCACGCTGATTTGCGTGCTCCATATCAGGCAGTAAATCCGCTTTGCTCGTCTTGCGCTCTGAAAAAACTGTGTTATAACGCCTGAAACGTAAAGGATAGTATGGCCAAAGAAGAACTACTTGAATTCCCGGGCATCGTCACCGAGCTGCTGCCGAACGCCATGTTCCGCGTGAAGCTCGAAAACGGCCATATCGTCATTGCCCATACCTCGGGCAAGATGCGCAAGAACCGCATCCGCGTGCTCGCCGGCGACAAGGTGATCGTCGAGATGACCCCTTACGACCTGACCAAGGGCCGTATCAAGTTCCGTGAGAAATAACACATTCATCCTCGCCTCGTCCTCGCCGCGGCGTTTGCAATTGCTGGCGCAGGCGGGCATCGCGCCGGGCGGGGTGGTCGCCGCCGACATTGACGAAACCCCGCTAAAAAACGAATTGCCCATCGCCTACGCGCAGCGCCTGGCCGCGCAGAAAGCGGCAACGGTCGCAAATTCGCATCCCGATGCGGTGGTGCTCGCGGCCGATACGGTGGTGGCGTGCGGGCGGCGCATTCTGCCCAAGGCCGAGGACGAAAAAACCGCACGCGCCTGCCTGGCGCTGCTTTCGGGCCGTCGCCACCGCGTCTATACGGCGGTCTGCGTGCGAAGCGGCGATAAGCGCATGCACAAAACCGTCATGACGCAGGTGCGTTTTTCGCGCCTGGGCGCCAAAGAGATCGACAGCTATATTGCAACCAACGAATGGCGCGGCAAGGCCGGCGGCTATGCGATACAGGGCGCCGCCGAATCATTCATCCCCTGGATCGGCGGCAGCTATTCCAACGTCGTCGGCTTGCCGCTGAGCGAAACCTGCCGTATGCTTCGCACATTCGCAGTCATGACCGGAGAATAAAAATGGTTTCGCATGTCGGCACGGTGACGTTCGAGGGGATCGGTGTCGTGCCCATCGACATACAGGTGCAGATGGTCTCCGGCCTGCCGTCGATGACCATCGTCGGCCTGCCCGACAAGGCGGTGGGCGAGTCGAAGGAGCGGGTGCGCTCGGCGATCCACGCGCTCGGGCTGTCCATTCCCGGCAAGCGCATCATCGTCAATCTATCGCCCGCCGATATTTTAAAAGAGGGCAGCCATTTCGACTTGCCGATCGCCATCGCCCTGCTCATCGGCATGGGCGTGTTGCCGCAAGACGAACTTGACGGTTTTATGGCGTTGGGCGAGCTGTCGCTCGACGGCAGCATTCTGCCGGTGGCGGGTGTGCTCCCGGCGGCGCTGCATGCTTCGGCGCAAGAGAAGGGGCTGATCTGCCCGCAAGCCTGCGGCTCGGAAGCGGCGTGGTCGGGGCTGGACCGGATATTGGCGCCGTCGTCGTTGCTGGCGCTCATCAACCATTTCCGGGGCACGCAGGTGCTGGGCACGCCTTCGTGCGAAACGCAGGAAGCGCCGTCACGCGCCACCGACATGCGCGAGATTCGCGGCCAGCAGACGGCGCGCCGCGCGCTGGAAGTGGCGGCTGCCGGCGGTCACAATTTGCTGATGATGGGGCCGCCCGGCGCCGGAAAATCGATGCTCGCCTCGTGCATTCCCGGCATCTTGCCGCCGCTCGATGCGCAGGAAGTGCTGGAAAGCAGCATGATCGCAAGCATTGCGGGCAAGCTCGAAGGCGGCAGTCTAAGCCGCACGCGCCCCTTCCGCGACCCGCACCACACCGCCTCGCCGGCGGCAATGACCGGCGGCGGCAGGCGCGCGCAGCCCGGCGAGATTTCGCTGGCGCATCACGGCGTGCTCTTTCTCGACGAGCTGCCGGAATTTCCGCGCGCGGTGCTCGAATCGCTGCGCCAGCCGCTCGAAAACGGCAAGATCAGCGTCGCGCGCGCCCAGGCGCATGTGACTTATCCGGCGCGTTTCCAACTGGTGGCGGCGATGAATCCCTGCCGCTGCGGCTATCTAAGCGATGCCGGGCGCGCCTGCGGCAAGGCGCCGCGCTGCGCCGTCGAATATCAGTCGAAAATCTCCGGCCCGCTCTTCGACCGTTTCGACATGACCATCGACGTGCCGGAAGTGCAGACGCTGCACATGCTCGGCCAGGAATTCGGCGAGTCGAGCGCGGCGGTGGCGGTGCGGGTTGCCTCGGCGCGGCAGCGCCAGAAGCAGCGTTTCGCCGCCAAGGATTTGCCGCATCGCATCAATGCCGAGCTGTCGGGAGAGGCGCTGCATGCGATCGTCGTGCCCGACGATAAAGGCAAAAAATTGCTTGAACAGGCGACCGAAAAACTCCGCCTGTCCATGCGCGGCTACACGCGCGTGCTGCGTGTTTCGCGCACCATCGCCGATCTCGAAGGCAGCGACGGTGTCACCAGTGCGCATGTCGGCGAGGCGCTCTCCTACCGCCAGCTTTTCTTCGGCAGGCAGGAAGCGGCGTAATTCGATTAGCGAGCGTATGCGAGCTTAGCGAATAGCCGTCCCGGCGAAGGCCGGGACCTCGTGCCGCAGGGCAATGACCCACTAAAAATGCGTGAAGCCTTTTTTCTGCGGCGTGATCGCGCTGCCATTCTCATCCAATATCCGCACGCCGCTTCCTAGCGCCATCGCGCCGATTTTGGTCACGGGCAGCGCCGCCAGCCGTGAGGCTTTTTCCGGCGGCGCGGTAAAGAGCAGCTCATAATCGTCGCCGCCGCCCAGGATATTTTCCCAAAGCGTGGGATCGCTGCCAACCAGCGCTGCCGCCGGTTTGGAAAGGGGAAGGAGCGGGCGGTGCAAGGTCGCGTCGACATTCGAGGCCGCGCAGATATGTCCCATATCCTGCAGCAGCCCGTCGGAAATATCGATGCAGCTCGTGGCGATGCCGCGCAAGGCTTCGCCGAGTTCCGTGCGTGGCTGCGGCAGCAGGTAACGCTGCTCCAGCCATTCGTTTTTTGTAATTCCACCTTGCAGTGACAGCAATCCCAGCGCGCCGTCGCCGATGGTTCCCGAGACATACACATCGTCGCCCGGCCGCGCGCCACCGCGCGGCAGCGCGATGCCTTTGGGCGCCAATCCCAGCGCGGTCAGCGAGAACGATAGCCCGCTGGCGGTTGCGGTTGTGTCGCCGCCGGCGAGGTGGATGCCGAAGGTTTTTTGGTCTTCCGCCAGGCCCGCGGCGAAGTCGGCAAGCCATAAACCCATGTCATCCTCGGGCTTGACCCGAGGATCCATCTTATTATGAGAGATGGATTCCCGCTTTCGCGGGAATGACAAAGAAGGGGGTAGCATCAGGGCGAGAAAATAGCAGTAGGGTGTTGCGCCCATCGCCGCGAGATCCGACAGATTGACGCGCAGCAATTTGCGCGCGATGAGGGCAGGGGGCTCGTCGCCGATGAAATGGATGCCGGCGCTGATCGCATCTTTGGTGACGACCAGCTCGAACCCTTCGGGGACGGCCAATATTGCCGCGTCGTCTTTTAAACCGCGCGCGCCGGGGAAATTCTTGGCCAGCGGCGCGAAATAGCGCGCGATGAGGTTGAATTCATCCATGATACTTCTTTGCCAGCGCCTTGAGCGCGCCATGCGTGAAATCGACCTCGGCGTCGGCGAAAAAGCTGCGCGTCAGCCTGGTATATTCGTCGATGAGAATGTTCGCCGCCGTATCTTTATAGAAAAAAATCTCGAAGATGCCGCACTGCAAAATCGCCAGCAGCAGCGGGCTCATGCGCCCGGCCTTCCAGCCTTTATCGAGAACGCTTTCCAAGCGCTTACTTATTTCTTCTTCGTGCTGTGCGGCGCCCGTAAGCAACGCTTCGAGCAGGCTGTAATTGGGCTCGATGGGGCTGCCCAGCATCAGCTTCTGCTCGTTTTTATTGTTGATAAGCTGCGCTTTCACCTGCGCCACCTGCTCGGCGGGCGTCGTCTTTTCCTTCGTCGCCGCCTGCATATACAGGCATTGCACCGCCACCAAGCGCGCGGCGGTTTTTTTCTGCAAGGAGAGATTGGGCGTTTTTTTCGTCTCGCTCATGCGCCCGCCTTGAATTGCTGTTTGAGTGTGATCATGCGCAGGCAGGCCTCGGCGGCGTCGCGGCCTTTATTGCCTTCGCCGGTTTTCGCGCGCGCCCAGGCCTGCGCCTCGTTTTCGACCGTGAGGATGCCGTAGCCGATGGCGGCGTGGTGGTGCAGCGCAAGCTCCATCAGCCCGCGCGCCGACTCGTTGCACACATAATCGTAATGCGAGGTCTCGCCGCGGATGACGCAGCCCAGCGCGAGATAGCCGTGATATTTCTTGGCGGCCAGCGCGAAGCCGATCGCCGCCGGAATCTCGAACGCGCCGGGTACCTCGATCCGCTCGTAGGATACGCCGGCCTTTTCCAGGCAGGCAACCGCGCCCTTGATGAGCTCCGCCGAAAGCTCGGGATAGAAATTGGCGCTGACGATGAGGATATGGGTCATGGATGTTCCGTTTCGATGGGTTCGTATCCGGCGATGGTCAGGCCGTATCCGTCGAGGCCGATGATGGCGCGTTTGGAATTCGACAGCAAGAGCATTTCGCGCACGCCCAGATCGACCAGGATCTGCGCGCCGATGCCGTAATCGCGCAAATCCATGTCGGCCATCGGCCGCTCGCCCTTCTTCACACGCAGCCGGTCGGAGACCGAGGTGCGTATCGGCTCGCGGATGAGCACGACGACGCCGTTTTCATGGCGGTCGATGTCGCGCATGGCCGCCTGCAATAGGCCGACGCCCGGCGCATGCGCGTCGCCCAGCATGTCTTGCAGCAGGTTGAGCGAATGCATGCGCACGCGCACCGGAAATGCCGGGTCGATCGCGCCTTTGACCAGCGCGATATGCTCGGCATATTCGTGCGTGGCGGTATAGATGATCATGCGGAACACGCCGCCGAAGCGGCTTTCGAAATCGCTTTCGATGACGCGCCGCACCAGCTTTTCCGAGCGGCGGCGGTAGGAGATCAGATCGGCGATGGTGGCGATTTTCAGCCCGTGCGTCTTGGCGAAGGCGACGAGGTCGGGCAGGCGCGCCATCGTGCCGTCGTCGTTCATGATCTCGCAGATGACGCCGGCCGGGTTGAGCCCGGCGAGCTGTGCGATGTCCACCGCCGCTTCCGTATGCCCGGCGCGCACCAACACGCCGCCATCCTTGGCCACCAGCGGGAAGACGTGCCCCGGCGAGGCGATGTCGGCGGCGGTTTTGGACGGGTCGATGGCGACCTGGATGGTATGGGCGCGGTCGGCGGCCGAAATGCCGGTGGTCACGCCCTCGCGCGCCTCGATCGACACGGTGAATGCCGTCTGGTGCCGCGAGTTGTTTTCGCGGGACATCAGATTGAGACCCAGCGCGCTCACGCGCTCGCCGGTCATGGCTAGGCAAATCAGCCCGCGCCCGTGCTTGGCCATGAAATTGACGGCTTCGGGCGTGGCGAACTGCGCGGGGACGACGAGATCGCCCTCGTTCTCGCGGTCTTCGTCGTCGACGAGGATGAACATGCGCCCGTTCTTGGCGTCTTCGAGTATGTCTTCGATGGGGGAGAGATAGTTGGCGTGCGGCATATTATTTCTGCATGAGCCGCGCCACGTAGCGCGCGATGATGTCGATTTCCAGGTTCAGCACGTCGCCGGGTTTCCTGGCGTGGAAGGTGGTGGCGTCCCAGCTATGCGGGATAATATTCACGAAGAAGCGGTTGCCGTCCACTTGATTTACGGTCAGCGACACGCCGTCGAGCGTCACCGAGCCTTTCTCGGCGATGAAGCGGGCAAGCGCCGGCGGGGCTTCGAGCTCCAAAACGTGCGAATCGCCGGCTTGGGTAATGGCAATGATTTTTGTCAGCCCATCGACATGGCCGGTGACCATGTGGCCGGAAAGCGCATCGCCGGCGTTAAGCGCGCGCTCGAGATTGACGCGCTCGCCCGTGCTCCAGCGCGGTGCCGTGCGGGCGATGGTTTCGTCGGAAACGGCGGCAGAAAAACCGTCCGCCGTTTTTTCCGTTACGGTCAGGCATGCGCCATTGACCGCAACCGACTCGCCGATGCGCAGGTCGCGCCACGGGCAAGAGATGGCCACGGCAAGGTCGCCGCGCTTTTGTGACGAGGTGATCGCGCCGATGCTGCTTATGATGCCGGTGAACATGGCTCCAATATTTCCAATGTGTCAGGGGGAAGGGCAGTATGCTCCAGCACCTGCCAGCTTGCAAGCGCTGAAAGCCCGCCTTCGATGGCGCAAAGCCCGCCTTCGCCGATGGCGGCGGGGGCGCAAAACCAGTAAATCCGGTCCACCAGTCCGCGTTGCAGGAAGGCGGTATTGAGCGTCTTTCCGGCCTCGACCAGCAGGCGGGTGATGCCTTTTTCGGCAAGCACAGACAGGGTTTCTTCCAGCGTAGGCGTGGAAAGCACCCAGGTGGGAACGGCGTCCTTCGTGGCGGCGATCTTGCTTCCGGCGGGCAGCCGGTTTTGACGATCGAGCACCACCCGCACCGGCGATTTATCCTCGAGGCCTGGGATACGCACGGTCAGCAGCGGGTCGTCGGCCAGCACCGTGCCGATGCCGGTAAGTATCGCGTCGTACCGGCTGCGCAGAAGCTGCCCATGCGCGCGCGCCGCCTCGCCGGTGATCCAGCGCTCCTTGCCGCCAGCGATCTTCCCGTCTTTCGACGCCGCGATCTTCAGCGCCACGAACGGCCGTTTTCGTTCCATAACAGAAATGAATCCGCGATTGAGTTCGCGCGCTTCGCTTTCGCATACGCCTTCGATGGCCTCGATGCCTGCCGCCTTAAGCTGCGCGATGCCCTGGCCGTTGACGTGCCCCGCCGGGTCGCGGCAGGCGATGACGGCGCAGCCAATGCCGGCTTCGATGATCGCCCGCGTGCAAGGCGGGGTTTGGCCCCGATGGGCGCAAGGCTCGAACGTGACATAGAGCGTCGCGCCCTTGGCCTTTGTACCGGCCTGGGCAATCGCTTGGGTTTCCGCATGCGGCCGGCCGCCGCGCGCCGTGGCGCCTTCGCCGATAATATTTCCGTCTTTGACGATCACTGCGCCCACCGACGGGTTCGGCCAGGTCTGGCCGAGATTGCGCCGCGCCAGCGCCAGCGCATGTTGCATGTAATGAGGGTGAGAATGCATGTGTGCTCGTCATTCCGGCGAGAGCCGGAATCCAGTTAACGGCTTACGGTTTTTTCTCGCCGAGCTCTTCGACGATATTCTCGAAATCCTTGGCCTCGCGGAAATCGCGGTAAACCGAGGCGAAGCGGATATAGGCGACGCTGTCGATTTTTTTCAGCTCGTCCATGATGGTCTTGCCGATCATCGCGGTGGGGATTTCGCTTTCGCCGAGGCTTTCGAGTTTCTGGGTGATGCGCGTGACCAGCTGCTCAACCTGCTCGGGCGTGACCGGGCGTTTACGCAGCGCAATGCCCAGCGAGCGCGCCAGCTTGTCGCGGTCGAACATGCGCCGCTCGCCGTTTTTCTTGAGCACGGTCAGCTCGCGCAGTTGCACGCGCTCTAAAGTGGTGAAGCGCGAGTTGCATTCCGGGCAATAGCGGCGGCGGCGGATGGTCAAGCCGTCCTCGCTGGGCCGCGAATCTTTCACCTGTGTGTCGGCATGGCCGCAGAATGGGCATTTCATAAATTACCTCTGATCTAACCCGGAATAAATCGGGAAGCGTTTACACAGCGCTTCCACCTTGGCTTTGACGGTTTTTTCGACTTCGCTGTTATCGCCGCCTTTGCTCAGTCCGTCGAGCACGTCGCCGATCAATTCGCCGATCTGCTTGAACTCGGCCACGCCGAAGCCGCGCGTCGTTCCGGCCGGCGTGCCCAGGCGGATGCCTGAGGTGACGAACGGTTTTTCCGGGTCGAACGGGATGGCGTTTTTATTGCAGGTCAGCCCGGCGCGCTCGAGCGATTCTTCCGCCGCCTTGCCGGTGACTTTCTTGGCGCGCAGATCGACGAGCATCAGATGGCAGTCGGTGCCGCCGGTGGTGATGGCGACGCCGCGCCCCACCAGCGTGTCGGCCAGCGCGCGGGCATTGTCGAGCACGGCCTTGCCGTACAGCTTGAATTCAGGCCGCAGCGCCTCGCCGAACGCCACCGCCTTGGCGGCGATCACATGCATCAGCGGGCCGCCCTGCGCGCCGGGGAAGATGGCGGAATTGAATTTTTTCGCCAGCTCCTCGTCGTTGGTAAGTATCATGCCGCCGCGCGGGCCGCGCAATGTTTTATGCGTCGTCGTCGTGGCGACATGCGCGTGCGGGAATGGGTTGGGATAGGTGCCGGCGGCGATCAGCCCGGCATAATGCGCCATGTCGACCATGAGAATCGCTCCGACCTCGTCGGCGAGTCTACGGAAGCGCGCGAAATCGATGGCGCGCGGATAGGCCGAGCCGCCGGCGAGAATGAGCTTGGGCTTATGCTGGCGGGCGAGGGCTTCGAGCTGCTCGTAATCGATGAGATGCGTGTCTTCGCGCACGCCATATTGCACGGCGTTGAACCATTTGCCCGACAGGTTGGGTGCGGCGCCGTGCGTCAAATGGCCGCCGGCGGCCAGCGACATGCCCAGGAACGTATCGCCGGGTTTCAGTAAGGCGAGAAACACGCCCTGGTTGGCCTGCGAGCCGGAGTTGGGCTGGACGTTGGCAAAGCCGCAGCCAAAGAGCTTCTTGGCGCGTTCGATGGCGAGCGTCTCGGCCTTGTCGACGAATTCGCAGCCGCCGTAATAGCGTTTGCCGGGATAGCCCTCGGCGTATTTGTTGGTCATGACCGAGCCTTGCGCGCGCAGCACGGCGAGGCTTACGATATTTTCCGACGCGATCAGCTCGATCTGCGTTTGCTGGCGATGCAGCTCTTCCTCGAGGGCGGAAAATAATTCCGGGTCGGCGCTTGCCAGGTCGGTATCGAAAAATGGGTTCATGCTGTCTCCGTCATATTGCACTGCTGCTTTGGTCATGGCTTCTCCGTTACGATAATTTTTTCACTCTTGTTTCGTGCCTTCCGCCTTCGAAGGCGGTGTTCAAAAAATGCTCCACGCAATCCTTGGCAACGTCGCTGCCGATGAGCCGTGCGCCCAGGCACAACACGTTGGCGTCGTTATGCTTGCGCGCCAGCGTCGCGCCCAACCCGTCATGGCACAGTGCCGCGCGCACATGCGTATGGCGATTGGCGGCGATCGAAATGCCGATGCCGGAGCCGCAGATCAGGATGCCACTACCGGTAGTATTCGCTTCGAGCCATTTCGCCATCGCGCTGGCATAATCAGGGTAATCAACCGATTGTGTGTCGTTCGTTCCCAGGTCGGTCACGTCGAATCCTTTTTCGCGCAGATGGCTTGCCAGCAGCGTTTTCAATTCAAACCCCGCATGGTCTCCGGCTATGGCAATTTTTTGTGTTGTCATCTATGTTCTGCCCGTGGTTTAACCCACTATATATAGGTGAGCATTTCTGCCATGTTACCGGTCAAAACGCAATGAATTTACTAGATATAGTGTTATATTTCCTGGCCGGCGCCGGCGGCGCGGCAATCAATTCCGTGGCCGGTGGCGGAACTTTCCTTACTTTCCCGGTGCTTATCCTAAGCGGCATGGGACCACTGCAGGCCAATATCGTCAATACCATCGCCCTGTGGCCGGGCGTGGTGACCAGCGCCTATGCCTACCGCAACCAGCGGATGGCGGAATGGCGCCGGCTCATGCCGTTTCTGGCCGCCTGCCTGCTGGGCGGCACGGCGGGCGCGTTCATCCTGCTGGGCACGCCGGAGCGTGTGTTCAACCAGATGGTCCCGTGGCTGTTGCTGTTTGCGACGCTGCTTTTCACCTTCGGCAAATATATACTCTTCCCTTCTTCACAAACCACAAGGCACGAACCGCGAATCACGGCTATTGTCTGGCTATTCCTGTTTCTCACCGCCATTTACGGCGGCTATTTCGGCGCCGGTATCGGCATCGTGATTCTGGCGATGCTGCAGGTACTGGGTTTTTCCGACATTCACCGCATGAACGCGCTCAAAACATTGATGGCCGGTGCGATTAACGCAGCGGCGGTGGTGATTTTCCTGTTCTCGGGAAAAGTCGTCTGGCCGGTCGCCGGCGTGATGATCGTAGGCGCGATGTGCGGCGGTTATGTCGGCGCCAGCATCGCGCTCAAAGTATCGCCGCAAAAAGTGCGGCTGCTGGTGAGCTGCATCGGATTTTCGATGACGGCGTATTTTTTCTTGTACGGGGGATGATAATGTGTAAGATTGCCGGAATGCACATGCACCGGACGAGGCTATAAGGCGCAGCCGCCTTGGATTTTTCGCCTTAGGCCCTGCTAACAAATAATAGTAATGTTTTATCGAGGCAGAAATGACGAAATGCCAGGAAAAAAGCGCAGAGCGTAGTGGTTCTACGCACAAGCTTTTTGACGCCGTAGTTCGTCATTTTCGCCCGACCCGAAGGGCAGCGTTCATTTGTCGGCCCGCGTCGTCGAAGCCCTTGTCCGTAGTCCCCACTACGGCCTACGGGCTTTTCCTAGCGGAAAGTGAGCCGGCAAATGAACTGCTGTAAAACAATGCTATTACTTGTTAGCAGGGCCTGGCCCCGTGACGTGAAAATAAAAAAATAATCGCAAAAAATAACAGCAAAAAATCAATAGGGTAGAGTCATGAATCAACCAGTGTTTTCGTCCGTACCCACCGCGCCCGTCTCGGCGCCCGCCAAAAACGCCCATGTTATCGTGCTGGGCAATGAAAAAGGCGGCTCCGGCAAAACCACCACCTGCATGCACATCATCATTTCGCTGCTGCGGCTGGGGTTTTCGGTCGGCTCGATCGACATCGACTCGCGCCAGCGTTCGCTCTCGCGCTATTTGGAAAACCGCCGCCAGACCATGCTCAAAGAGGGCGTCAGCCTGCCACAGCCGCAGCATATCGTCGTGCAGCGCAGCCCGTTTAACATCGTCGCCGAAGCCGAAGCCGACGATTTGGAACGCTTCACCCGCGCGCTCGAGCGCGTCAAGGCCGCCAACGATTTCGTGGTGATCGACAGCCCCGGCAGCGACACCTATCTCGCCCGCGTCGCCCACGCCTATGCCGACAACGTCATCACCCCGATCAATGACAGCTTCGTCGATCTCGACGTGCTTGCCACCGTTGACGGCCAGACGATGAAAATCATCAAGCCGAGCATCTATTCCGAGATGATGTGGGAGCAGAAGCTGCACCGCGCCAAGCGCGACGGCGGCTCGATCGAGTGGATCGTCATGCGCAACCGCCTTTCCAACATCGACGCCAAGAACAAGCGTTTCATGACGCAAGTCACCGGCGACCTGTCGCGCCGCATCGGTTTCCGCGTCGCGCCCGGCTTTTCCGAGCGGGTGATTTTCCGCGAGATGTTCCTGCAGGGGCTCACCGTGCTCGACATCATGGACGGCGCCGGCACCATCTCCATGTCGCATGTGGCGGCGCGCCAGGAAGTGCGCGATTTGCTGCGCACGCTTAAAATCGCCGCCATCGACGAGAAGCTCAAGAAAACCGGCAAGGACGATCAGGACGACGATGACGACAGCGTCGAAGAAACCGCCGCCGTGCCGGCTGCGCCCGAAGCGGTGGCCGCGCCGGTCGCCGAGATCGCCAAGGAGCAGCCCGCCGCGCCGGAAGTAGAAATCGCTCCTAAAGCTGACGATAAGGTCTTGGCGGCGATTGCCCCGCAGGCCGAGCCGGTTGTAGTCAAGGAAGAGGCCAAGGAACCTGTCCACTCGCCGCTGGAGAAGCATCTGGTCGAGCTCGCCGGCTAATGACGGGCGGACATGCCGTATATCATTTTATTGCTGGTCGTGTGCGGCCTTGCCATCTGGTTTTTGGAGCGGGCCAATAAGCGCGAACAGGCCGGCTGGATAAAAGCCGGCGGTTTTTTGGGATTTGCCGTGCTGCTGGCCAGAATATTATGCATCCCCCTGGCGACGGTACTGACGGCGCTGCCCTTCATTCTCCCCCATTTCCGCCAGGCCGAAAGCCGCCAGAGCGCCGCCTCGGGTGCTACGATGACCAGGCAAGAAGCGGCGCTCATCCTCGGCGTTTCTCCCCAGGCCCGCCCCGATGCCGTGCGCGAGGCGCACCGGCGACTCATCACCAAGAACCACCCCGACAAAGGCGGCAACGACTATCTGGCCGCCAAGATCAACCAGGCGAGGGATGTGTTGCTGAGTTAGTCGTTAGTCGACAGTCATGAGTCGTTAGTGTAATGCTATCGACTAATGACTAACGACTAACGACTATCCTAATGTCCCTCCTCAAATCCACGGCAACCATCGGCGGCTATACGCTCATCTCGCGTGTGCTCGGCTTCGTGCGCGACGTGACCATCGCCGCAAGCCTGGGGGCCGGCTTTCTGTCGGACGCGTTTTTCGTGGCGTTCAAGCTGCCGAATTTCCTGCGCCGGCTGTTTGCCGAGGGCGCGTTCAATTCCGCCTTCGTGCCGCAATTCGCCGGCCGGCTGGCGGTGGAAGGCGAGCAGAAGGCCAGGCATTTCGCCGGCGAGGCGATGTCATTCCTGCTGCTGATCCTGCTCATCGTCACCGGCCTGTGCATTCTGGCGATGCCGTGGCTCATGTATATCCTGGCGCCGGGCTTTGCCGACGACCCGGCGAAATTCGACCTGACGATATTGCTCACGCGCATCACCATGCCCTACATCATTTTCATCTCGCTGGTGTCGCTGCTGGGCGGAATTTTAAACAGCGGCGATAAATTTGCGGCGGTGGCGGCCACGCCGATCATCATGAATCTCTGCCTCATTATCATTCCGTACTTCATCGGCGACCTGACGCCGACCGGCGCGCATGCGCTGGCGATCGCGGTGATGGTTTCCGGCGTGGCGCAATGGCTGTGGCTGGTGCATTTCTGCCGCAAGCGCGGCATGCTGCCCCGGCTGATGCGCCCGCGCCTGACGCCCGACGTCAAGAAGCTGCTACTGCTGATCGCGCCCGCCGCGCTTGGGGCAGGGGTGGCGCAGGTCAATCTATTCATCGACCTCATCATCGCCTCACAATTCGACGGCGGCGTATCGTATCTCTATTACGCCGACCGCATCAACGAGCTGCCGCTGGCGGTGATCGGCATCGCGGTGGGCACCGCGCTGCTGCCGATGCTGTCGCGCCAGATCCGCGAAGGCAACATTGAGGCCGCCTATAACAGCCAGAACCGCGCCATCGAGCTGGCGCTGTTTCTCAGCCTGCCGGCGGCGCTGGCGCTGGTCGTTATCGCCGAGCCGGTCATCACCGTCATGTTCGAGCGCGGCGCGTTCTCGCCCCATGATACGGTGGCGACCTACCCGGCGCTGATGGCCTTTGCCAGCGGGCTTCCCGCCTTCATCCTCATCAAGATTCTGGCGCCGGGCTTTTACGCGCACGAGGACACGAAAACGCCGTTTAAAATCGCTACCATCTGCATTTTCATCAATCTGTTTTTCAACCTGGTACTGATGGTGCCGCTGCAGCATGTCGGCATGGCGCTGGCGACCTCGATTGCCGGCTGGGTGAATGCGGTCATGATGATCGTGGTGCTGCGCCGCCGCGCCTGGCTGAAGTTCAAGCCGCATCTGCGCGTGCAGCTCGCCAAAATCCTCGCCGCCAGCCTGCTGATGGCGTCGACGCTCTATTGCATCCAGGATTCCATCGCCGTGTTCCTATGGGATGGCGAGCTGGTGCGGTTTGCGGCGCTGGGCGTGCTGGTGGCGGTGGGGGGCGGCGCCTATTTCATGGCGGCCTATGTGCTCAACTGCCTGGGCCTGCGCACGCGGATGCTCGGTTTGCAAAAATAGCCGGTCAGGGTTTTTGCGGCTTGCTGTATTTTTCCCGCCACTCGGGCAGCGGCATGGTCTTCAAATCTTCGAGCTTGGCCTTGTTAAGCGTGCGCGCTGCTTCCAGCGAAGCCGGGCGCATGGGGAAGCGGCCCGCCAGCCTTTTGGTCTCCGCATCCCAGTCCTGCGGCGTCATTTTTCCAGCTGCGCCAGGCGGCGCTCGATGCGCCCGCGCTCCTGCTCGAGCGTCAGCGGCCCTTGTTGCCTCGCGCGTTGCTGTGCCTGCTGTTTACCGGGGGTATTTTGCGGCGCGGGGGCATGCTGTGAGAGCAATGCTAAAACCACTAGCGGCAAGACCAAAACCGCAATAACAAGGACGGGACGCTTCATAAAAACCCGAGGTTGTTTATATGTCGGAAATATACCTGCTCTATAGCACATTCGCCAAAAAAGACGAAGCGATTTCTGCGGCGGATGCCCTGCTCGCGGCGCGCCTGATCGCCTGCGCCAACATCGTGGACGGCATGACGTCGCTCTATCGCTGGGAAGGCGCGGTTTGCCGGGAGCCGGAGGCGCTGCTGCTGGCGAAAACGAGCAGGCAGGCGCTGGCAAAAGCCATGGAAATGCTGAAATCCCTGCATCCCCACACCCTGCCTTGCATCGTTGCCTACCCGGCGCAGCATGGGTTTGCACCGTTTCTTAAATGGGTGGAAGACGAAACGCGCGGCGAATAAGGGCTTGTTTATCGCCGTGCCATTTGCTAGTCACTATCCACTCATTACTAGGCACGAGTCACGAGACACTAGCTATTGGGGCGTAGCCAAGCGGTAAGGCAGCGGATTTTGATTCCGCCATTCCCAGGTTCGATCCCTGGCGCCCCAGCCAACTCCTCAATGCGACGGCAACCCGTTGCTTTTCCCGCCGGCGCCATTGCTGCGGGCGGCGGTTTCCGCCCAACTGGCTTGCGAGTTGCGGGTGGGGGCGAGTTTCCCCAAGCCTGCAAGATGTTTATATAACGTGTCCTTGCGCCTTTCGTCGTCGGGGAAGAGATAGGTGGCGGCGAGCGACGCGGTTTCCCGTTTCATGGGCTTGCCCTGTTTCATCGCATCCACAAGATATGCATTGAAGGTGGATTCCGTCACCGGCACGGCAATGCTCTTTCGCGCCGCATAAGCCAGCATGTTTCTGACCAGATCGATGTGGCATTGCGCGCCGTCGCGCTCCTGCGCGTCGAGCAACAGCCGGCGAAGACATTCCTGTTTTCGTGCGGGATCGCCGGCGGCTTCCAGCATATCCAGACTCATAGCGACCTTTTTCTGTCCCGCATTCAGGGCATGCGCGTAGCATAGCTGCCGGAAGGCGATGCGATCGGCGTCGTCGCTTGCGCCAAGCTTGCCGGCGATAAAATCCAATATGTTTGCCGGCGGTACATCCGCCAGGCTGTCTACGCGTATCCTTTCCAGCATCCCGCGGGACAAATGCATATCCTCCGGCTTGCCGGCCATCACGAATTGCTCGAAGGCGCGAAACCCGTTGAATTTCTCCGCATCGTCATGCGTGGCGTCCCAATGGCGTTTTATGACATCGCGCAGCTGGTATCGGCGCATGTCGAAGAATTCGGCGATGGTGTAGCCTTGGGTGCGTGCGAAGCCTATGGCCTCATGGAATGTCATTTCCCCGGACGCGGGCAGCCCCAGCATCAGGTTAGCCGCTCTTCGCGCCAACGCCGGATCGTGCGGGACTAATACCTGCGCCACGTCATCGATGCAAGGCAGCAGCGTGTTGGGATAGATTTTATTTTCCCTCACCCATTTTTGAAGCACCGGCGGCGAGATGGCGCCCTTGATTCTTTTCGACAACCCTTCCGGGGTCAGGCCGGGCTGAGTTTGCAGCAAGCCTTTCAAAACAGTCAGCGCACAGGCGTGGGTATCGGGTGAGGCGGCGTTTTTGAGTTTGAGCTCTTCCCTGTCGAGGATGTTCTTCGCGTTATCCAGTGTGCCAAGGTTGCCGTTGATGAAGGCGAAACGGTTTCTTTGCGCTTCCGTGAATCCATATTTTTGATAAATGACCTCACAGTCTTTTTCCGATACTTTATGTGGGCGCTTTTCCTTGCCTCTCACATTCATCCAATGCCAAACAGTATTAAAGGAGATGGCATTGCCGGCATCCATCCCGTCATTGAGTTCGGCCGCCAGCGCTTTGGGGCTGGGCACGAGCTTGCCGCTATGATGCTCGCCCGGGCCTCTGGCGCTTACCATATGGCCTTTTGCCTGGCAGTAAAGAGTGAGGAATTCGCTGAGCTCCCGGCCGCCGCAAAATACATAGGCGTCGAGGCATTCGCCAAAAGAGGCCGATGGCAGGAAATGGTTCGGCTTATAAATGTCCTGCAATTGCTGCGACAAGGATGCGGCGGGCGCATGCGCTAAATAACCGGCAATTTCTTTTCGCCATTCCGGGTCGCAGACTAAGGCATCGGCTATCTTGTCGGGCCGGCGCAAATCGAAGCCGCCGAATCTTTGCAGCACCGCATTATAGCTCATGCCCTCCGTCGTTGCCTCCAAGGCGCCGTCCGCCGTATCGGGCGCGTGCATAAGCAACGCTTTGAACAAGTCCAGCGCGGCGGCTTCGGCCTCGCGATGACCCGGTATGATTGCCGTGCCGATGCGATGGCGCGCTTCTAAAAGCACATTCCACTGCGCCGTTTCATGCTCTGTGCTCAGCTCAGGCGTGTAGATTTCCGGGCTCGGCGGCGGCATCGTCACTGGCTTAGCAAACGACCTTGGTCGTTTGGGCGCGCCGTTTATCACAGGCGGTGTTTGGGGCTTGGGCAGTTTTGGCGTTGGCGCCTCGCCTTCCACATGCGCTTGCACGAGGCGCAGGGACTTTTGTTCGATCTGTCGCACCCTTTCCCTGGTGAGGCCAAAAAGCTCGCCGGTTTCTTCCAGCGTGTGAGCATGTCCATCCAGTAAGCCGAAACGGTATTCAAGGATATCGCGCTCCCGCGCGGGGAGCTCTTTTTCCATAATTTGCAGAACCCGGGCCAATAGATCGCGCTTGCTGGCCTCCAGCGCCGGGCTGGCAGCGTTGGCGTCGCTAAGCCGCTCATGCCATGAAGCGCCTTCGCCTTTGCCATCGTCGAACCGTCGGTCGAGGGACGGGCCGTCGCTATCGATAAAAGCGCCTCGCGGCGTGTTGCTCTGAATTCTTCTGTAAAGATATATTTGAAAGCGGGTGCCTGTGCTTCTTTCTTGATCGCCTTCCTTGTCGTCGAATGAAAAAAGCGTTTTGTCGAAGATGTTCATAGCCTCGCTATCGGCCGCATGCGGGTCGAAACCTGCCGCGCCTTTTAGCCTGTTTTTAACGATTTTGCTGCTGCCTAGGATCGTTTTGAGGCAAATGGAGGCAATGGCCGAGGCGATCAAGCCGCCGGCAGGTTCTCTGCGCAGGGCGTCACGCTGCTCTTTTATCGCCTTGGGAATGGCCGACACCGGCGGCGGATATAATCCCTGCTCGGCAAGCAGCGCGATCCATTTATGGAGCAGCTGCGTGGCGATATAGTGGTTCAACTCCCGCTCGCTGCCTTTTTCACCGGCTTCATTCGACTGTGCGGCGCAAATATTATCGATGGCGGATTTCAGCCGCGCGAATCCCATCTTCTGGTGTTGCGCCAGGAACTCGCCGGGCGTAACCGCGGTGGTGATGAATTCATGGAGCAGGCGCGCTTCTTCGACCCGGTCTTTCGCGGTGCCGTTTTGCGTATAGCGGTCGACAAACCCTTCCCATGCCGGAAGCAGCTCGCTTGGGCCGTTAAAATGTGCCAATGACGTCATGGCGCCATGATAGTTGATTACTAATAATTATTAAAGTGACAGTCTTGTGACGCTTTGCCGCTGGCTTTGGGGCGGATGGGCTACATTATTGTTAT
>JAGVLW010000078.1 GCA_020054105.1 Alphaproteobacteria bacterium
GCCACCGACGGCCACCGCCTGGCGCGCATCGAGATCGCGCTGCCCGCCGGCGCCGACAACATGCCCAGCGTCATCGTGCCGCGCAAGGCGATCTATGAATTGAAAAAACTGCTGGAAAGCGGCGAGGGCGACGTGCAGGTCTCGCTGTCCGACACCAAAATCCGCTTCGCTTATGGCAATGCCGTGCTGGTCTCGAAATTGATCGACGGCAATTTCCCCGACTACGAGCGCGTGATTCCCACCGGCAACACGAAAATCATGGAAGTGGATTGCAAGCTGTTTAAAGACGCGGTCGATCGCGTATCGGTCATCTCGTCGGAAAAATCGCGCGCGATTAAATTCCAGCTCGAAAACGGCAAGCTCACCCTGTCGGCCAGCAGCCCCGAGCATGGCACGGCGTCGGAAGAGATCGACGTGACCTTCTCCGCGCCCGCCATGGAGATCGGCTTCAACTCCCGCTACATGCTAGAGATGATGGGGCAGATCGAAGGCGACACCGCCCAGTTCCTGCTCAATGACGGCGCCTCGCCCGCCATCGTGCGCGATACCGCCGACGTCAGCGCATTGTATGTCATCATGCCGATGAGGGTATAAAAATAGATGACCAGATGAGCGGATTACTAGATGACCAGATAAGCAAGGTTTTGGATGAGCGGTCATCCGGTCATCCAGTCATCCGGTCATCCGTTCTTTCCATCGCCTCTCTCTCCCTCCACCATTTCCGCAATTACGAGCAGGCGCGCATCGAGATTTCGCCGGCGCCGGTGGTGCTGACCGGCCCTAACGGCGCCGGTAAAACCAACATTTTAGAAGCATTGTCGTTGCTCGCACCGGGGCGCGGCTTGCGCCGTGCGCGGCTGACGGAGCTCGACAGAATGGCGCCGGTATCGCAGGAGGAGCATCATTGGGCCGTTTCCGCCACCGTCAACGGCATGCAGGGCGAAGCGCAAATCGGCACCGGCTATGATTTTTCCGCCGAGGAGGGCAGCAATAAGCGTTTGCTTCGAATCGACGCCAAGCCGGTGCGTTCGCATGCCGAGCTGGCGCGGCATATGGCGATCGTGTGGCTGACGCCGCAGATGGAGCAGCTCTTTGCGGAGGGCGCTTCGGCGGGCCGGAAATTCCTGGACCGGCTGGTCTATAATTTCGAGCCGGAGCACGCGGCGCGCGTCAATGAATATGAGTTCGCCATGCGCGAGCGCAACAAGCTTTTGCAGACCGGCCGCTGGGATACGGCCTGGCTGGAGGCGCTCGAGCAGACGATGGCCGAAACCGCCGCCGCCATCGCCGGCAGCCGCCTGGCGACCGCCCAGACCATCAACCATACCATCGCCGCTTCGCCCTTGAGTTTCCCCAAGGCGATCATCCACATCGAGGGGCTGATGGAAGGCTGGATCGGCGAGGGCAAGCCCGCCGTTTTTGCCGAGGAATCGTTCAAATCTTTGCTGGCGGCAAACCGCAATCAGGATGCCGCGGCGGGGCGGGCGCTCGCGGGCGCGCATCGCAGCGAGCTATGCGTTATTCATGCGCAAAAACAGCTCCCGGCGCAGCGTTGCTCGACCGGCGAGCAAAAGGCGGTATTGCTGTCGATTGTCCTGGCGCAGGCGAGGGCGGCAGCGGCCTGGCGCGGCATCGTTCCGGTGCTGCTGCTCGACGAGGTTATCGCCCATCTCGACGGCACAAGAAAGCTTGAGTTGTTCGAGGAAATCTGCCAGATTGGGGCACAAACTTGGATGACCGGAACCGACGCGCGGGCATTTGCCGAACTAGAGCAAAAAGCGCGGCTGTTCCGAGTGGAAAACGGGCACATACGATGAGTGAAAAAAATGTCTAATACAGCAACATTGATAAAGACGATGGAACAAGAAGCAGCAGATAATTACGGCGCCGATTCGATAAAAGTCCTCAAAGGCCTGGAAGCGGTGCGCAAGCGCCCAGGCATGTATATCGGCGACACCGACGACGGCTCCGGCCTGCATCACATGATTTACGAAGTGGTCGACAACGCCATCGACGAAGCGCTCGCCGGGCATTGCGACCTGGTGACCGTCTCGCTCAATGCCGACGGTTCCTGCACCGTCACCGACAACGGCCGCGGTATTCCCGTCGACATTCACGAAGGCGAGGGCATCTCCGCCGCCGAAGTCATCATGACGCAGCTGCATGCCGGCGGCAAGTTCGACCAGAATTCCTACAAAGTGTCCGGCGGCCTGCACGGCGTCGGCGTGTCGGTGGTCAATGCATTGTCGGTATGGCTCACCCTCACCATCTGGCGCAACGGCAAGGAATACGAAGCGAAGTTCGTGCATGGCGACGTGACGCAGCATTTAACGGTGCTTGGCGACGTGCCCAACAAAAAAGGCACGTCGGTGACGTTCCTGCCGTCGACCGAAACCTTCACCATGACCGAGTTCAACTTTGAAACCGTCGAGCACCGCCTGCGCGAGCTGGCGTTCCTCAATTCCGGCGTGCGCATCAAGCTGAGCGATTTGCGCACCGACCCGGTTACCGAAACCGAATTTTATTATGAAGGCGGCACGCAAGCCTATGTGCAATATCTCGATAAAAGCAAGACGGCGCTGCATCCGACCATCGTCATCAAGGGCGAGCGCGACGGCATGGGCGTGGAGCTGGCCATGCAATGGAACGATTCCTACCACGAGAACGTGCTGTGCTTCACCAACAACATCCGCCAGCGCGACGGCGGCACGCATCTGATCGGCTACCGCGCCGCGCTGACCCGCGCCATCAATAAATATTACGAGGAATCCGGCATCGCCAAAAAAGAAAAAGTCGCCATCACCGGCGACGATGCGCGCGAGGGGCTGACCTGCATCGTATCGGTCAAGGTGCCCGACCCGAAATTTTCCTCGCAGACGAAAGATAAGCTGGTCTCGTCGGAAGTGCGCCCGGTCGTCGAAAGCTATGCCTACGACAAGCTGGCGCAGTGGATGGAAGAGCATCCGCAAGATGCAAAAATCGTTATCGGCAAAGTAGTCGAAGCCGCCGCCGCGCGCGAAGCGGCGCGTAAGGCGCGCGAGCTTACGCGGCGCAAAGGCGCGCTCGATATTTCCTCACTGCCCGGCAAGCTGGCCGACTGCCAGGAGCGCGACCCGGCGAAATCCGAGCTGTTCATCGTCGAGGGCGATTCGGCAGGCGGTTCCGCCAAGCAAGGCCGCAGCCGTAATTTCCAGGCGATCTTGCCGCTCAAAGGTAAAATCCTCAACGTCGAGCGCGCGCGCTTCGACAAGATGCTCGGCAGCCAGGAAATCGGCACGCTGATTACCGCCATCGGTACCGGCATCGGCCGCGAGGAATTCAACATCGACAAGGCGCGCTACCACAAAATCATCATCATGACCGACGCCGACGTCGACGGCTCGCACATCCGCACGCTGCTGCTGACATTCTTCTTCCGCCAGATGCGCGACCTGATCGATAAGGGCTATCTCTATATCGCGCAGCCGCCGCTCTATAAAATGAAGCGCGGCGGTCACGACGTGTATCTCAAAGACGACGATGCGCTGCAAGAGCATCTGATGACCGCCAGCCTTGAAGAGGCGGCGCTGATATTGGAAGACGGCAAATCCGTCTCCGGCGAAGAGCTGCGCGGCGTGCTTGAAAACACTGCTAAAATTACTCAAGCGATGATGGTGCTGGCCAAGCGCATGCCGATCACGCTGATCGAAGCCGGCGCGCTGGCGCATGTGTTCGACGGCAAGGGCGGCCATGAGCAGAAAGCCAAATTCTGGCAGATGGCGCTCGAAAAACTCGCCGGCGAGCAAGCGGGCTGGACGTGCCAGTTCAGCAACGGCAGTTTCCGTTTGCAGCGCGTATTGCGCAGCGTCGAGGAAGTGTATTTCGTCGACGAGAAAACATTGCTCTCCAAAGAAGGCCACGAAATCGCCAATAAATTATCGTTCCTCGACGAATTTTTTGCCGTCCCGTCGCTGCTGAGGCGCAAGCAGGCCGAAATAGAAATCACCACCCCGGCGCAGTTTTACAACGTCATGATGGAATTCGCCCGCAAAGGCATTACCATCCAACGTTTCAAAGGGTTAGGCGAGATGAACCCCGACCAGCTCTGGGATACGACGCTCAACCCGCAAACCCGCCGCTTGCTGCAGGTGACGATTGGCGACGATGCTGAAACCGAGTCGATTTTCTCGACCCTGATGGGCGATATTGTTGAGCCAAGACGGGATTTTATCGTCAGCAATGCCCTGAAGGTGGAGAACCTGGACGTCTAGAAGCCGCCCGCCGCTCGCGGCTTAACCCATTCAACCTTCACAAAAATGTCATAATACTGGTTTTCGGGTATGGTATGATACGAGGGTGGAAATAGGTTTAAATAAGGTTCGGCCTTATGGCGACGGATGATCTAAAGCGCATTCGCGGCAGGCGTAAAAGCGATATTGTTGGCGACATAGCCAAGGAATCGCTCGGGCTCGGTGTGGCCGAATTCGCATCCATCGCTACCTCGCTTGGCGTCGTTGCCGTCGCCGACGATCTCGCGCCCGGCCTCATAAAATACGCCAGCAAAGCCATCTCCAAAACCTGTGTTGAGCCATTCCTGGATTATTGGGAAGGCGGACTCAAGACTATCTGCAAACTGGAAGATTGCCAGCCCGACCTCACAAAATCGCGCGAGGAGCGGGCTGAGCGTCTTGCGCATACGATCGTGGTGTTCAGCTCGGCCTGGGCGGCGAGCATGGCCGCCAAGCTGGCCGTGCGCAAACTATCCAACAACATGACGGATTTGAACCACCATAAGGAACCGGTTACGGGCGATTGGTTCAAGGACAAGGTGCTATACCGATACCTCAACAAGCATGACTGGGCCGTGCTCTCCGCCGATGAGGGCATTCATTTAGGATCGCTCATACTGGTCAATCGCATCGTTCCCAAAAATACCGACGACCTCATTCGCGGGACCAGCGGCATATTGCAAAAAACCTTAGGGTGGTCGAAGAAACGCGCGGATAATGTTGCCTCTATGGGCATCATATGGGAGGTGCCCAACGTGATGGGCTGGCTGGCCGGCGTCGGCATGATTGCCCGCAGTCATTTGAGCAAAAGCGCCACATCGCGTTTGGAAAGCCTATCCAGCCATTCCAGCCTTAGCGGCCCTGACCGCACGCTCTAAAATTTCTATCCGCGTTTCCGGTAATTATGGCGCTTCTTGAGGAGCTGCAATAAATTCTCCGCTGCTTCCGGGATGTTGGTGCCGGGGCCGAAAATAGCGGCGACGCCGGCATCCTGCAAAAATGCGTAATCCTGCGCCGGAATCACGCCACCGCACACCACGGTGATGTCGGCTCGGCCGGCTTTTTCCAGCGCGTCGATAAGCTGCGGCACCAAGGTTTTATGCCCGGCGGCATGCGACGATACGCCGATGATATGTACGTCTTTTTCGACGGCGAGCCTGGCGACTTCTTCGGCCGTGGCAAACAACGCGCCGACCTCGACCTCGAAACCCATGTCGGCAAAGGCGGTGGCGATGACTTTGGCGCCGCGGTCATGACCGTCCTGGCCCATCTTGGCGACGAGCAGGCGCGGTCGTATGCCTTCGCTTTTGGTGAACTCGGCAACCAAATCGCGGACGGGTTTCAGGCTGTTATCGCCGTCGTAGAGCGCGCCGTAAACGCCGGAGATCGTGTGCACGGTGGCATTGTAGCGGCCATAGATTTTTTCCAGCGCGAAGGAAATCTCGCCGACGGTGGCGCGCGCTTTGGTCGCTTCCACCGCCAGCGCTAGCAAATTATCTTTTTTAGTTGCCGCCGCTTCGGTCAACGCAGTGAGCGCCGCCTGACAGGCTTTTTCATCACGCCGGGCGCGAACCTCCGCCAGCCGCTTGATTTGCCCCTCGCGGACTTTCGCATTATCGACATTGAGAATCTCGACATCATCTTCGGAAGATAATTGGTATTTATTCACGCCGACGACGACATCCTCGCCGCGGTCGATGCGCGCCTGTTTGCGCGCGGCGGATTCTTCGATCTTGCGCTTGGGGATGCCGGCTTCAATGGCTTTGGTCATGCCGCCCATGGCGTTCGCTTCGGCGATCAATGCTTGTGCATGGGCCACCAAACTTGCGGTCAACGATTCGACATAGTAGCTGCCGCCGAGCGGATCGACGACGTTGGTGATGCCGCTTTCGTGCTGCAAGACGAGCTGCGTGTTGCGGGCGATGCGCGCCGAGAAATCGGTGGGCAGGGCGATGGCTTCGTCGAAAGCATTGGTATGCAGCGATTGCGTGCCGCCCAGGACGGCGGCCATCGCTTCGACGGTGGTGCGGATCACATTGTTGTATGGATCTTTCTCGGTCAGCGACACGCCGGAGGTTTGGCAGTGCGTGCGCATCGACGACGATACCGGATTTTTCGGATGATATTTCGCCATCGTCTTCGCCCAGAGCAGGCGCGCGGCGCGCAGCTTGGCGATCTCCATGAAAAAATTCATGCCGATGCCGAAGAAAAACGACAGGCGTGGTGCGAAGTCGTCGACGGCCAGGCCCTTGGCCAGCGCGGCCTTCACATATTCCTCGCCGTCGGCAATCGTATAGGCCAGCTCCTGCACGGCGGTCGCACCCGCCTCGTGCATGTGGTAGCCCGAAATAGAAATCGAATTGAATTTCGGCATATGCTTGGCCGTGTATTCGATGATGTCGGCGACGATGCGCATGCTCGGCCCGGGCGGATAGATATAGGTGTTGCGCACCATGAATTCCTTGAGGATGTCGTTTTGGATGGTGCCGGATAATTGATCGAGCGCCACGCCTTGCTCCAGCCCGGCGACGATATACCCCGCCAACACCGGCAGCACGGCGCCGTTCATCGTCATCGATACGCTCATTTCACCCAGCGGAATGCCGTCGAACAGGATCTTCATGTCCTCGACGGAATCGATGGCCACGCCGGCTTTGCCGACATCGCCCTCGACGCGCGGATGGTCCGAGTCATACCCCCGGTGGGTAGCCAGGTCGAACGCCACCGACAGGCCTTTTTGCCCGCCCGCCAGGTTGCGCTTGTAAAACGCGTTGGATTCCTCGGCCGTTGAAAACCCGGCATATTGGCGCACCGTCCACGGCCGTACCGCATACATCGTCGCGCGCGGCCCGCGCAGGTACGGCGCGAAGCCGGGAAAGCTATCGACATGTTCGAGCGTTTCCAGATCCAAGGCAGTATAAAGCGGCTTGACCGCAAACCCCTCGGGGGTATGCCATAGCAATGACTCGACGCGGCCATCGGCGCCGACATCTTTGGCGGCCAGCTTTTGCCAGTCGGCGAGGGTTTTCTTGGGAAAATCGGTCATCCGTACCCTGTACTATAAATCGCTTTACTATACAAAGCTCTAGTAAAGAAACCGCTAACAGGCGCAAATGCCGTTGGACAGGCTGGACCGGTTAGTTTAGTATAAATTAATAAAAATCAACATTCTAAAAACAGGACAATGAATGAGAAAAGAAACGACTACGCCGGTAAAAGAAAGAGCGGCAACGCATGGCGGATTGCACAATCATGGCGACGGGAATGGTAAAAACGGTAATGGCAACGGCAAAAATGGCAACGGCAAGCCTCCCATTAGATTACAAAAAATTTCTACCGGCATTCTAACGCTCAAATCGCTGGAGGTTCCCGGTATAGGCGATATTACGGTGGAGGAAAATATTTCGCCTGTTTTCGGTAAAGTTTATCGGCTGTCGTTTGCCAATAATTTTGAACTTGCGGATGATGAAAATCCTGTCTTCGGGCTTTTATCCAATCTGGCCTATAATACGCAAAAAGATAAGGACGCTAAGACGCTGTTCATCGATCTGTCGAGCGTAAAGAAACCCGTTACCGGGCTGTTCGGCGAGTTGTTGCGCGGCGCCCCCGCGCTGCAGAGGAATCATTTTCATCTGGTGCTTATGGGCATGAACAAGGCATTGATGGCTGATTTTGAGAAAAGATCATTGAATAATATCTTCCTGGTCGCCGCCGATGAAGAAACCGCCGCCGAGCTTATTGCCCAGACGCCAGTCGCGGCAACCAAAGCCAAATAGGCCGCTCTTTTTCCTGCATAAAGCCGGGTTATTTAACCAAACATTAAATTCTGCGGCCTATACTATAGCCAACGTTCTTTGCGTTGGCTATGCCTGCGCGCCCGAGAGGTGTGCAGGCCGCGGCGTAGCCAGCGTCAAAATACGTCAGTATTTTGTTAGTTTGTTATTGTTGTCTAAGCAATCAGGTGTGGCTGTGCGCGCATATTCAGGAATAAAACGCCGGGGATTTACGCTGCTGGAACTGTCGGTGGTGTTGATCGTTATCTCGCTGATCGCGGCGACGGCGTTTTCGGTGGCGGCGCAAAAAACCCGCCTGGCCCAACAGCGCGAGCTTGTCGAGAAAATGGACAAGATAGAAAACGCCCTCATCGCCTACGCCAAGCAAAATAATGCGCTGCCCTGCGTTGCCAGCGCGATCGTTGCCCCTTACGCTTCCGTGGATTGCACTGCCGCCGCCACTTTGCCGGTCAGGAGAATTACCGCCACCGAGCCCGACGGGACTACGCCGTATGTATATGAAGGGGTGGTGCCGCTGGTGACGTTGGGGCTGGCCGATGAGGTGGGCATCGATCCCTGGGGCAAGCAATTCACCTATGCCGTCGATGCCAGGCTGACGACCGCCAACGCGCTGCTTACCTATCCGGCCACCCTGAATGTCGGCAATATTCTTGTGAAGAGCACGGCGGGCAATACGCGCACCGGCACGGCCGTAGCCATTGTGTTGAGCCACGGGCCCAACGGCAACGGCGCCTTTAACTACAACACCGCCAGCGCAGTCCGGCCTTTGGGCAGCAGCGATAGCAACGAGCAGGAAAACTGCGAATGCGATAGCGCCGGCGCCGCCGGGGCGCTCGATGCCATATACTCCCAGGGGGCATCCACCAAATCCGCGTCCGGCAATGCCGATACGTTCGACGATGTCGTGCGCTTCTATCTGCGCAGCCATTTCCTGACTTCTTTCGATATTCAGGCGGACTGATTTTCATAAGTGATTACATGTGTTTATCGTATTCGCACACCATCTTATCCCAAGCTGGTTGCCAAAGACCGCATCTTCGGCTATGGTTGGCATAATAAAAAAATAAAAAATACGCTAGCTAGACAACGGGGGTATGTATGTACATCAGCGACAGCGATGTAATCGTTACCGGTATACTCAGCGTAATGGAGACGGGTTGCGATGCCCGCGCGGTCGAAGCGCAAACCATCAATGCGCTGATGCAGCTCTCCCAAAAATTTCAATCCATCCCTCCCGAAAAACTGGCGCAGGCGCTTCACGTCATCAGCCAGAGCAGCGCCAAAGCCGTCCTTGGCTATGTACAGCAAACAAGGCCGGTATAGTCATGGCGCAAATTCACATCACACCGCCGCCGCTCTCCGACCAGTCGATGGCCGATCTTTATGCCACCATCACGGTGCTGTGTTTCGGGAAGCATCGCGACGGCAAGCCGTTCTGGGCCTATATGCAGGTCAAGCCGAGCATGGCCAAGGCCTTCCGCGAAGCGCGCGAAAGCGGCGAGTGCGACCTTGAGGATTACGGTACGGTTGTCGAATGGGGCGAGGGCCAGGACGTCCCGCCGCGCATCAAGGTACGCATGGAGCGCAATCACGGCATCCGCCATAATTACGAGCGCGAGATTTTGAAAATGGCGCAAATAATGGATAACGCGCTTTCGAATTGACTCTGTAAAATCCATATATATCAGTGGCCTGACCTGTTTATGGCAAGATGGCGGCAATGTGGGCGCTGTAACAAAAAATTCACACACGCTTCCAATGGCTTATGCTAAAGTCAGCATAGGAGATTCCGTGCATGTCCGACCGCGACGATTTTATTGAAAAACGCATCAAGGAGGAAACCGCCAAAATACAGGTGGATTCCTACCAGAAGACTGCCTCGCTCGGCGGCTGGTCCGGCGCCGGCCGCACGCTATGGGCGATCGGCACGGTGGGCGTGGTGTTCGGCGCGCTTGTCGGCTTGGTCGCGCCTTTCGTTCCGGTATTGGTAACGGCAGCGCCGCTCGGGCTTGGCGCCGCGCTCGGCGCCGCCGCATCCGCGATTCCCACATCGGTTGCCACATTTGCCGCTACCGGCCTTGCCACCGGTTTTGCCGGCGGCTTGATGCTCGGGCGCATCAGCGGCGTGAGCAGCGCGATTGCGCAGGAACAGGAACGCCGCCTGAAAGCCTGGACCATCGAAAACATCATCAAGGAAAATCCGAACGCTGACATCGAGCACGATAGACATGCCGCTGCGCCTGAGAAAAAATCGTTCGGGCAGCGCGTGAAAGATAATTACTTCACCTATTTCAACCCGAAAGTGGGATTGGCGATGACGCTGATCGGCGTGGTCGGCGGGTTGATCATGGGCGCGGCTTTCTTATTGACCGAAGGCACGGTGGGTGGATTAAGCAGCGCCGCGCTGGAAACGCTGACCGGCCTCGGCCCCGAAGCAGTAGCGAAGCTGGGCGTTGACACATTAGCGTCTTCGGCGGGCGTGGTGCTGGCCTATAGCGCCGGCGTATGCGGCGCGTTCGGCGCGCTGTGGAATGTCAATCTCACGAAAATCACCTCGGAAGTTACACATTTCTTCGGAGAGATTATCAGCGGCCGCTTGCTTGGCCGCGAATGGGAGCCGCCGCAGCAGCTCGAGAAAACATCCGAGCGTGCATTGCCGGCTCCGGCAGCGCCCGCGCAGGAAAATACCGTTGCGGCCGAAAGCGCTTTACCGCCGCACGCCACCGTGCGCCAATTCACTTCCTACACCGAGCTGGTCGCGCATCCGCCCGCCGCAACGCCGACTTTGTCGAGATAATCGCAAGCGTTGAAATCTTCCTCTTCCCGGCCATTTCGTCCCATGCATAATCAGGCTCGTCAGGCCTGACATACGTCCGCGCGAAAGATTGCAGTACCCGCCGCGCGGCAGGCATGTTCGCGGTACCAACCCCGCCTGCATGCGCTAGTCATCTCAAAAGGATGCCGACAGAAAAAAACTGCATGGGCATGCCCACTTTTAATGAGTACTGAGTAGTCAGTATTGAGTATCTAGAAAGAAAGAAAAAAGAAAAATAAAACCACATCTTCACCACTAAATACTAGCTACTAAGTACTAAATACTAAGTACTAGATATTCCCTTCACCGCCGCCAGCACTTCCCCCACGTGGCCGTCGACTTTCACCTTGCGCCAGATATTGCGGAGTTTTCCTTTGCCGTCGATGAGAAACGTCGTGCGCTCGATGCCCATGTAGCTTTTGCCGTACATGCTTTTTTCGACCCACACGCCGTAAGCCTCGCACACGCTGCCGTCTTCGTCGGAGCCCAGCGCGAACGGCAGGCAATATTTTTCCTGGAATTTCTCATGGCTTTTCAGCGAGTCTTTCGACACGCCGACAATCACCGCGCCGGCCTGGTCGAATTCTTTTTTCATGTCGCGGAAATCCTTGGCTTCCACCGTGCAGCCCGGCGTGTCGTCCTTGGGATAAAAATACAGCACGACCGGCTTGCCGGCGAGCGCCGCCAGGCTTACTTTTTCGCCGCCGGAAACCGGCATGGAAAAATCGGGCGCCTTGTCGCCGACGGCAAGCGCGGCATCGGAAGCTTTATTGGCGGCGGTCGTTGGCATGGCGATTCTCCTTTATGGCGTTACAATCGAAGCAGCACATTATAGTGGCCGAGCACGGTTTGTTCAACCGCTATCAGCCGCTGTTCCAGCCGTAGAAAATCCGGTTCGCCCATCGACTCGCAGAGGATTTTTTTGAGTCCCGGCGGCAGGCTGTCGGCGCCCAGCGCCTTTTGCGAGCATAGCCGCAGCATGTTGAATATCTGCACCAGGAAACGGTCGCATTCATTCAGGCTTTGCGCGATGCCGGCCTCGAGCAGCGACTTCTCCCGCAGCCAGGAAAAAATATCCGCGGCGGCGGCCGGCAATTCCTTTTGCGTCGGTGCGGCATGCGCCAGCAATAAATATTGCGCGATGAAATCGACGTCGATGATGCCGCCGCGCACATATTTGATGTCCCACGGATTCTGCGTGCCGAATTCCTTGTCGATGCGTTCGCGCATGTCGATGACGTCCTGGCGCATTTTTTCCTTGTCGCGCTCGCGGGTGATTTGCTGGCGCATGAAAACCGTCAGGATTTCCTGCAATTGCTTATCGACGGCGATGACGCGCGCCTTGCAAAACGCCATGAACTCGAAGGTCCAGGCCAGCTCGTCGAAATAACGCCGCAGCCCTTCCACGCTGGTGGCGAGTTGCCCCTGGCCGCCCGACGGGCGCAGGCGCGTATCAACTTCGTAGAGCCTGCCGTCCTGGCCCATGAGGGTGATGGCGTTCAGCAGTCGTTGGCCGAAGCGGTTGTAATAGACGCTGGCGGTGAAACGTTTTTCGCCGTCGGAAAGCGCCTCGGCATCGGGCGCATCGTAAATAAATACCAGGTCGATGTCGGAGCTGAAAGTCATTTCCCGGCTGCCGAGCTTGCCCAGCGCGACCACGGCAAAGCAGCCGCCGGCGATGGTTCCATAGGTTTTCTGAAACTCGCGCTCGACGCTGGCGATGGTCGCCTCAATCAGCGCGTCGGCGAGGTCGGAAAGATAGACGCCGACCTGGCGCGCATCGACGATGCCGCGCAGCAATTGCACCCCGGCCTGGAACTGCTTTTCGTTTTTGAATTGCCGCAGCAGGTTCATGATTTCCTCGAAATCATCCTTGCCGTCCAGCGTTTGGGCAAGCTGCGCCGACAGCGATTCGGGCGAGGGCAGGGCAGCATAAAAATCGGCATAGAGCACGCCGTCCATCAGCGACGGCGATTTGCTCAGCAGCTCGGCAAGCAGCGGCGCGCTGCCCATGATGTCGGCGATCAGCCCGAGCAGGTCGGGGTTGGCGTTGAACAACGAAAAAAGCTGCACGCCGGCGGGCAGGTTATACAAGAAATCGTTGAACTTCAAAAACGCGGCGTCGGGATTGGCGGTTTCTGCGAGCCGCTTGAGCAGCAGCGGCATCAGCTCGGTCAGCAGCTCGCGGGCGCGCTTGGTGCGGGTGGCGCGGCGCGAGCCGTGGTGCCAGCCCATGATGATTTCCGAGACGGTTTCCGGGTTGGCGTAACCCATCTTGCGGATGGTTTCCAGCGTTTCCGGGTCGTGCGTTACGCCGGTAAAGACCAGGTTGCCTTCGTCGCCGAGCTTCTCGGCGCTGCGAAACGCCGAGGCGAAAATGCCGTGCACCGCATGCAAATGCGCCATCAGGTCAGCCGAAAATTTCTCCAGCGAGCGGTAGCCCATGAAATGCCATACGCGGTCGATGGCTTGCGCCTCGGTTGGCAGCGTATGGGTCTGTTCGTCGGCGATCATCTGCAGCCGGTGCTCGAGCTTGCGCAGAAAACGGTAAGCGTCTTGCAATTGCTGTTGCTTGGGCGCATCGACCAGCCCGGCGGCCATCAATTGCGCCAGCGCGCCGCAGGTCGAACGCTCGCGCAGATCGGCTTGCCTGCCGCCCCAGATGAGCTGATGAATCTGCACATAAAACTCGATCTCGCGTATACCCCCCAGCCCTATCTTGATGTTATGGCCGGGAAGCTGGATGTCCTTGCTTTGGCGCGTATCCATCTGCCGCTTGATCGAATGAATGTCGTTGATCGACGCAAAATCGAGATTGCGCCGCCACATGAACGGCCGCAGATTTTCCAGGAAACGTGCGCCTGCCGCAATGTCGCCGGCCACCGGCCGCGCCTTGATCATGGCGGCGCGCTCCCAGTTCTGGCCGACGCCTTCGTAATAGTAAAGCGCGGCCTCGCTGGCGATGGCGGGCGGCGTCGAGGCCGGGTCGGGGCGCAGGCGGATGTCGGTGCGGAATACATACCCCGTGGGGGTACGTTCCTGCATCATCTGCACCAGCTCGTGCACCAGCTTGTTCATGAAATGCTGCTCGTTATGGCGGCCCTTATAGGCGAGGATGTCGCGCTCGAAAAACACGATCAAATCGATGTCGCTGGAATAATTCAGCTCGCGGCCGCCGAGCTTGCCCATCGCCAGCACGATGATGCCGCTTGACCGCGAAGGATCGTTCGGATGGGGCAGGGAAATTTCGCCGCGCTTATGCGCCGCCAGCAGCAGATGGTTCAGCGAAAGCTGCAGGCAAAGCTCGGCGAAATCCGACAGCGCCTGCATCACCTGTTCGAGCGTCCAGGCGCCGGTAATGTCGCCGATGGCGGCAAGCAGCGCCAGCTTGCCCTTGGCGGCGCGCATATGGTCCATCAGCTGCGGCTGCTCGTCGAGCGATGCGGCCGAGTCCTGCGCAAAGCGCATGAGCTGCGCATAGGCGCCGTCGATGCCGTCGGTGCCGATCGACCGCAGCAGCGCCGGGTCGCCAAGCAGCAATTGCGTCAAATAGGGCGAATTGCCGAAAATGGCTTCCAGCAATGGCCGCAGGGCTGCAGATGCCATCCAGCTTTCCAGCGGCGCATTTTCCCCCCATTGCGCCATTCCCCGATCTGCTTCCTCGGAGGAAAAAGGCAGGGGCAGGGTTTCGCTTGGCCGGAGAAAATGCGGTGAATGCGGGGGCGTGTTTTCCATTTCTTAATGATTTTGCCTTCAAATGGGGGCATGTTTGAGAACGTAAGCCCAATGTTTGAGAACTATAAGCCCATGACCATTTTTACAAGCGCATTCTTGCCCTTACCATGAGTAGCCATAGCGATGCGTAGAAAAATTCCTCGGTTCCTGTTTGGACTGACGCTGGGCGCGATGATTGTGCTCATGACCGTATTCAACGTCGCGCTGATCTGGGTGGCGACCGGCCCGCGCGAAATCAAAGGCCTTACTCCTTATATCGAAAGCAGCTTGGCGCCTGAAGGTAGCGGGCTTTCCCTCTCCATCGAGCAGGCCCTGCTTATCTGGGGCGGCTGGCGGCATCCGGTGGACGTGCGCCTGAGTAATGTCACCGTGAAGACCAAAGAAGGAACGACTTTCTCGACCTTTCCGCAAATTTCGGTCGGGCTGGATGTATTCTCGCTCCTGCGCGGCAAGATATTGCCCAGGACGCTGACCGTGGATAAGCCGGTGGTAAGCCTGTATCAGGACGAGCAATATCATATTTCCTTCGGCCCCCAGGATATTTTCGCCGCGCCCGCCGCCACGCCCGCAGCGCCGCAAACCCTGCCGTTTACTTCATTGCTGGCGCCGCTTATTTCGCCGGACGATAGCAATCCGCTGCGCAAGCTGCGCCGGCTTGAGATTCGCGATGCGGCGGTGAGCATCGGCAATTTGCGTACCGGCGTGTTTTTCGAGGCGCATGGCGTCGCGCTGACGACGCGGCGCTCGCGAAACGGCCTGCTGGAGTTGGAGATCGATGCCAAGGCGCGCTATAGCGAATACCAATCGACGCTCGCCGCCCGCTTCCTGCTCGATAAGCGCCAGCCGAAGGTCAGCGGCTATGTCGAGTTCAAGGGCGTGGAGGCGCGCACGCTCGCGCAGCTATTTACGGGCACCACCGCCCTTGACCCGCTTTACCTGCCGATCAGCGGCTCGTCCAACCTGACGCTGGATGCAAGCGGCGCGCTCGACCGGATGCAGTTTAAAATCGAAGGCGGTGATGGGGTGCTGAATTTGAAACATATGGCAAAGCCGCTGAATATCGACTGGGCGCATGCCGAGGGGCAGCTATCCAATAATTTTCAGGATGTCCAGATCAACAGCTTCACTGCCAGCATGGGCGGCATACTCTGGGAAGCCGACGGCGTGGCGATGCTCGCCGATAACGATGTCGCCGCTCGCGGCAACGTGATATTAAAAAATATCTCTACCGAAAAAGTCCCCGATTTATGGCCTGCCGATCTTGCGCCGATGTCGCGCGAATGGGTGATCGCCAACATCACCGGCGGTAGCATTCCCAGGGCAAGCCTGAAGGCGAATATCGATTTCGGCGACCTGGCAAAGCCGGTGCTGCCGCGCGAGGCGATCGACGCCGGCATTGAGCTCGATAAAGTGTCCATTCTTTACCTGCCCGATCATCCCCCGGCAAAAAACGTGAGCGCCTTGCTGAAAATCGACGCCATCACGCTGGCGGCCGCCATCAGCGCCGCCGATTATATGGATGCGACAAAAATCACCAACGCCAATGTGCTGATCGACGATTTGAACGTCGACAATCCCTACATCAAGGTAAATCTCGAAGCCGAAAGCTCCGCCAAAAATATTGCCAGGTTCCTGGGTTTGCCGCGATTGCGCCATGCCGAGCATCTGGGCATCAAGGAAAAAGAAATCGAAGGTACGGTCAAGGGCAATGCCGAAGTCGGATTCAATTTCTTCGCGCCCAGGGATGCCAAGGGCAACCCCGTGGGCGAGGCGCCGATAGATTACGACGTCAAGGCGCAGATGAGCCGCGTAAGCCAGAACGGCTTTATGGGAAAATTTGATGTCAAGGAAGCTTCCGGGCAGATCGCCATCAACAATAGCGGCGTCGAATATACCGGCAAAGGCGACATCAACGGCGCCGATGCACGCGACCTGCATGTGACCTATAAATTCACGCCGGAAAACGGTTTCGATACGTTCATCGAGGCGAAAACATTCGCGCCGGTGACTGTCTTGCCGCGCTTCGGCTATCCGGCGCTGCCGTTTCTCTCCGGCGCCATCGCCGTCGATGCGTCGGTAAAGCTGGGCGGTGAAACCGAGATTGCCAAAGCCACGATCGACCTGACCGATGCCGCACTTGTGGTGGAAGAAATCAGTTGGCGCAAGCCGGCGAAAGAAGCGGCGACGCTTACGCTTGCGACCGAAAAGAAAGGCGGTGCGGTGAACATCACCGGCTTTCATGCCAAGGCCGAGGCCCTCGACATTAAGGGCAGCGCAAGGCTCGCCAGGGATTTATCCGGCATCGAGCAGGTGGAAGCGCAGCAGGTGACGTTCGGGCAAACGCGCTTGAGCCGCCTGTTATATCAAACCATCGACGGCGGATACCGCCTGGAGGCGAAAGGCGATGTGCTCGATATGAGCGGATATTTCGCCGCGGAAGATGCTAAAGCCGAAGGCGATTTTTCCTTTGCGCATTTTCCGGCGGTGCAGATCAATGTCGATATTGACCGTATCATCGTTGGCAAAGATCGCGAGGTGAAGGCGTTCAAAGGCACGCTTGCCTGCGACAAGCTACGTTGCGGCTCGGCGGATATAAGCGGCATCACCGGCGACAAGCCTTTCAACGTCCGCATTCTGCGCAACCCGAAAGGCACGCGGCAAATATCGCTGCGTGCGCAAGATGCCGGCGCATTTTTGCAGGCATTCAATGTCGTCGATAGCATGCAAGGCGGTGACCTAACGCTGACCGGCAATTACGACGATAGCGGCGCTGCTAGTTTACTCAAAGGCCGCGCCGACCTCAGCGAATATGTCCTCAAGGATGCGCCGGTACTTGCCAAAATATTGTCGGTGGCGTCGCTGACCGGTTTCTTCGACACGCTGCAAGGCAAGGGCATCACCTTCGCCAAGATGACGAGCAAATTCACCTTGCAAAACGATATGCTGACGCTGGAAAAAACGCGCACTTACGGCCCGGCCATCGGCATGACCATCGAAGGCACGATCACCATGCCCAAGGCGCTGCTCGACCTGGAGGGCACCATCGTGCCGTCCTATACGCTCAACTCGGCATTGGGAAAAGTGCCGCTGGTGGGCGATTTGCTGATGGGCGGCAAAGGCGAGGGGATATTCGCCGCGCGCTACAGCGTCAAGGGCACGGAAAAAGATCCGAAGGTCGCCGTCAATCCGCTTTCCATCCTGACACCGGGCTTTTTGCGCGGCTTGTTCGATGTCATGGACAAGCCGAAACAGGACGAAGAATAACTACACCAGCCTTATCAGCATGTGCTTCTTGCGGCCGGCGGAAAGCTTGACTTCGCTGCCTGCCTTGAAATAATGCGGGTCGATGAGCTGGGTTTCGTCCTCGATCTTCTGGTCGTTGATGCGCGCGCCGCCGCCGCGAATCAGCCGCTTGGCCTCGCCGCCCGATTCGGCCAGCCCGCATTGGCGGAAGAGCTCATATGCCGCCATGCCACGGCCCAGATCGGCGCTCGCAAGCGCGAAGACCGGAATGTCGGCGCCGACGCCGCCTTCCTCGAAGGTTTTCTTGGCGGTTTCGGCGGCCTGTTTGGCGGCGCGATCGCCGTGGCACAGCCTGGTGACTTCATTTGCCAATATCTTTTTGGCCTCGTTGATCTCAGCGCCTTTGAGCTTTTCCAGCTTCTCGATTTCCTTGACCGGCAGCTCGGTGAATAGCCGCAGGAAACGCCCGATATCGGCATCCTCGCAGTTGCGCCAATATTGCCAGTAATCGTAGGGCGAGAGCATGTCTTTGTTGAGCCATATCGCGCCGTCGGCGGTTTTGCCCATTTTCGCGCCGCCGGCAGCGGTCAGCAGCGGCGTGGTCAGGCCGAAGAGCGGCTTGCCGGAACCTTTATTCATATAGTCGCTGAAGGCCTGCGGGGTATAGTCTTTCGGGTTGGTGCGCCGCGATTGGATCATCGGCTGCACTTCCAGCACTTTCATCGCCTGCTTGCCGGATTTTTCCAGCGCCATCGGCTTGAAGCGCGACTGCGCGTCCATGCGCCGCTGCAAATCGATGCCCATGACGATGTTGCCCCATTGGTCGGAGCCGCCGATCTGCAGCGCGCAGCCGTAACGCTGGCTGAGCTCGGCGAAATCATAGGCCTGGAGAATCATGTAGTTGAATTCGAGGAAGCTCAAATTCTGCTCGCGCTCGAGCCGCAGCTTGACGCTGTCTTGCGTCAGCATGCGGTTGACCGAAAAGAAACGGCCATAGTCGCGCAGGAAATCGATGTAGTTGAGCTTGTCGAGCCAGTCGGCGTTGTTGGCCAGGATGGCGTCGGTGGCGTCGGTGCCGAAAGTGATGAACTGCTCGAATACGCTTTTGATCGATTGCAGGTTGCCGTTGATTTCCTCCGGCGACAGCAGCTTGCGTGCGTCGTCTTTTCCGGAAGGATCGCCGACCTTGGTCGTGCCGCCGCCGAGCAACACGATCGGCTTGTGGCCGCTGCGTTGCAGCCAGCGCAGCGCCATGATCTGCATCAGGCTGCCGACATGCAGGCTGGGCGCGGTGGCGTCAAAGCCGATATAGGCGACCGTGCGCTCCTTGCTTAAATGCGCGTCGAGCGCGGCATCGTCGGTGCATTGGTGGATGAACCCGCGCTCTTGCATGATGCGCATGAATTCGGAGGCGTATTTTGTTTTCATGGCGTTCCTAAATTCCAGAGTCCCGATAATACACGAATTCTTAATATATACCGATTAAATTCTTATTAACAAGAGAGGGTTATGGACAAAGAGGAAAACGGAGTATGGGCGCTGGGGCTGATGAGCGGCACGTCGCTCGACGGCATCGACGCGGCGCTCATCAAGACCGACGGCGAGCAGGTGTTCGAGTTCGGCGCCTGGCACACCGAGCCTTACGACGACGCATTCCGCAACCGCATGCGCGAAGCGGTGCATGGGCGCGGCGACATGCTGGCGGCCGAGCGCGACCTGACGCTGAGGCATGTCGAGGCGGTAAGGGCGCTGCTCAAGCAGGCCGACCTTAGCCATAAAGACGTGCATGTCATCGGCTTTCACGGCCAGACGGTCATGCACCGCCCGGCCGAGCATCTCACCTGGCAGATCGGTAACGGCGCGCTGATGGCCGATAAAACCGGCATCGACGTGGTGTGCGATTTCCGCCGCCGCGACATGGCCAGCGGCGGCGTCGGCGCGCCGCTCGTGCCGCTCTACCACGCCGCGCTCGCCCGCCACATGCACCTTCCCATCGTCGTGCTCAATATCGGCGGCATCGCCAACGTCACCTGGATCGGCCGCTCGGAAAACGTCAGCCACGATTTGATGGATCTCGACATCATGGCGTTCGATACCGGCCCCGGCAACGTGATGCTCAACGAATGGGCGCTCAAAGCCACCGGCAATCCCTGCGATGTCGACGGCAAGCTGGCGCTGGCGGGCAAGGTGGACCAGCCTTTGATCGACCGCATGCTCAAGGACGAATTTTTCGACAAGCATCCGCCGAAATCGCTCGACCGCAATTATTTCACCAACGACGTGCTCGAAGGATTATCGAAGGAAGACGGCGCGGCGACGCTTGCCGACTTCATGGCCGCCGCGGTGGAAAAAGGCGTGCAATATTTCCCGCTGCCGGCAACGCAATGGTTCGTCTCCGGCGGCGGCCGTCACAATCCCGCCTTCATGGCCGCGCTGCGCAAACGCTTTTTGCAGGTCTATGCCGTCGAATCGCTCGGCTGGGTCGGCGACGGGCTGGAGGCACAGGCTTTTGCCTTCCTGGCAGTACGTTCGCTGCGCAAATTACCGCTCTCCCTGCCCACCACCACCGGCGCCATCAAAGCCATCACCGGCGGCGCGCTGTATCGGGCGTAATCCTCCCACTTCCCCTCACCCTTGATGGGTGAGGGCGGAATTCATTAGCGAACAAAGTGAGCTTAGGAATTCCGGGAGGGGGTGAAATGCGGGAATAATAGTATGATGAAGAAGCCCCCTCTCCCTAACCCTCTCCCACAAGGGGAGAGGGGATTAAAGCAGCTGCATTGTCACAAAACCTTCATAAAACTGTCATCAAACTGTAACGGAGAGGGGGTAAGATGAAAGGCACTATTCTAATTTACACCGAGCTTGCCTAAAAATTTTAAAAGGAAAAATTATGAAAAAGATGACATTAACATTATGCGCTTTAGCATTTCTTAGCGCATTTCCAATAAGCGTTTCTACTTCTACTTCTGCTTTTGCAAGTTATGGCGGTATTCCTGATAGCAATAATCCGAGAGATCGTTATTGGCGTTGCGTCAACAGATGTTACGATACCTTTCATCCGGTGTTTGAAGAGGATGCTACCATTGATCCGTTAAATCCTGAAAATATTGGATACTTAGGATGTAGGAAGCGGTGTGATGCTACGATTTAGCAAATGCAAAAGGATGCTCGGAGCAAGAGACGTCTCAGATCACTAATCTAATAAGAGCCTACGCCCGTCTAACTTTAACCACCATCTCATTACCGAACCCCGCATTTATTGCGGGGTTCTCAATGCCCAGCCTTTCAAACACCCACACCAGCGCGCGGGTCAGCTCGATCATCATCTCGTGCGTATGGGTGGGGCCGGGGGTCAGGCGCAGGCGCTCGGTGCCGCGCGGAACGGTCGGGAAATTGATCGGCTGCACATAGATATCGAACTGTTTTTGCAGCATGTCGGATGCCTGCTTGCACAGCACCGGGTCGCCCACCAGCACCGGCAATATGTGGCTGTCGGTCGGCATCACCGGCAGGGCGGCCTTGAGCAGCATTTCCTTGAGCACGCGCACGTTATATTGCTGGCGCTCGCGCTCGGCGGTGCTTTCCATCAGGTGGCGGATGCTGGCATTGGCGCCGGCGGCCAGCGCCGGCGGCAGGGCGGTGGTGAAGATGAAGCCCGGTGCGTAGGAGCGGATCATGTCGACAAAAGCGCGCGAGCCAGCGATGTAGCCGCCCATGACGCCGAACGCCTTGCCCAGCGTGCCCTGGATGACGGTGAGCCGGTCCATCAACCCTTCGCGCTCGGCCACGCCGGCGCCGCGCGGGCCGTACATACCCACGGCGTGTACCTCGTCGAGATAGGTGATGGCGTGGTATTTATCCGCCAGGTCGCAGAAGGCTTCGATCGGCGCGATGTCGCCGTCCATCGAATAGACCGACTCGAAGGCGATGATTTTCGGGCGGGCGGGGTCGGCTTGTTTCAATAGCGATTCCAAATGCTCGACGTCGTTATGGCGGAAGACGTGTTTTTCCGCCTTGCTCTGGCGGATGCCGTGAATCATCGAGGCATGGTTATAGGCGTCGGAATAGATAATGCAGTTTTTGAGCATGTCGCCCAGCGTGGCGAGCGTCGCCTCGTTGGCGACGTAGCCCGACGTCATCACCAGCGCCGCTTCTTTCCGGTGCAGCTCGGCCAGCGTTTCCTCGAGCGTGACGAGCGCATGGTGCGTGCCGGAGATATTGCGCGTGCCGCCGGCGCCGGCGCCCAGCCTGCCGATGGCCTCGGCCATGGCGGCGATGACTTTCGGATGCTGCCCCATGCCGAGATAATCGTTGCTGCACCAGACGGTGACGGTGCGGCCGGTGATGTGGCTGGCAGCCAGCGGAAACGCGCCGGCCTTGCGCTCCAAATCGTTGAATATGCGGTAGCGGCCTTCGGCTTTCAAAGTGTCGATGCTGTCGGCGAAAATAGCTTCGTAATCGATCATTTTCCGTATTTCAATGCATGCAGCAATAATACTGCCATCGTGAACAATCCCAGCCCCGTCGCCTGATGCGCCAGCGCTAGCGGCAACGGCACCACATGAACCAGCGTCAGCACGCCCAGCGCAAACTGGATAACGATAATCGACGCAACTCCGAAGCAGACCTTGCCAAGATGCGCATGTTTAACATAGGCGCGGCAGAAATACCACCAGATTATAAAGCCCGCGGCGACGGCAACCGCCAGTTTGCGGTGCATGAACTGGAGCAAAACGAGATTGTGCCACCACGGCCCGCCGCCCGGCAAATCCGCCGGCAGCCACTGGCCGTTCATCGCCGGCCAGGTGTTATAGATAAGCCCCGCATGCGACCCGGCGACCAGCGCGCCGAGAGCGATTTGCAGGCAGAGGAGGGTGAACCAGAAGAGATAAGTCGTTAGTCGTAAGTCGTTAGTCGTTAGCTTTATCTTACTCATGACTAACGACTTACGACTAACGACTACATCTAATATCGTCCACACCATCAGCCCGATGATCGCAAAGGCCAGCGACAAATGCATCGCCAGGCGGATATGGCTGACATAGGGATCGCTCACCAGCCCGCTTCTGACCATGTACCAGCCCATGAATCCCTGTAGCCCGCCCAGCGCGAAGATGCCCGCCAGCCGCCATGCCAACGGTTTGTTCAGCGCCCGCCTGGCTGCGAAATAGAGCAGGGGCAGGGCGAATGCTAGACCGATCAGTCTACCTAATACGCGGTGCCAGTATTCCGGCCAGAAAATAGTTTTGAATTCGCCAAGCGACATGCCCTTGTTGATTTTGCGGTATTGCGGGCTGGCGCGGTAGGCGTCGAATTCTTCCTGCCACTGGCTTTCGCCCAGCGGCGGCACGACCCCGTGGATCGGCTTCCACTGCGTGATCGAAAGGCCGGAGCCGGAAAGCCGCGTATAGCCGCCCACCAGCACCATCACCGCCAGCAAGAATGCGCACAGGCATAACCAGGTGATGATAGCATTGCGATGGTGATGAACGAGCATGGAATAGTCGCCGGCTAAATATTATCGACTAATGCAACAATAATGTTAAGTTCGCAACATGCAAAAAAAACCGCTTTCACGCTACTGGCTGCTGCTTGGCGCCGCGGCGCTCGCCATCGCCGGGCTGTATTCGCTGGTGCTGGTCGTTGCGCGCACGCCGCAACTCGCATCGCTGCCGCTGTTTAAAAAATTATTCCATGAAGCACTGGTGGTGCATGTCGATTTGTCGGTGCTGGTATGGTTCCTGGCGATTGCCTGCCTGCTATGGAGCAGGATGACCGCCAATAGCCGCCCGGTCATGCCTTATATCGAGGAGGCGGCACTTATCAGCATGGCGCTGGGAACGCTCGCCATCGCGCTTTCGCCGCTCGACCCCGCGGCCGCGCCGCTGATGAGCAATTACATCCCGGTGATTTACAGCCCGGTATTTTTCCTGGGCCTGTCGCTGGTGATGTGCGGCGTGCTGTTGATGGCGACTAAAGTTGTCATGCCGCATTTATTGCGGCATCTCCATCGATTGCATGAGCCCCCGCAACAAGTGCGGGGCGACAATACGCCTATCGGTTTTGCGCTGCGCGGTGGCGCGCTTATCACGCTGGTCGCGCTGGCGGCATTTGTGTGTTCGTGGCGGCAGATGCCGGGCGTCATCGAAGGCCAGCAATATTACGAAATGCTGTTTTGGGGCGGCGGCCATCTCCTGCAATTCACGCATGTGCAGATGGTGATGGTGTGCTGGCTGCTGCTGGCCAAAGGCCTGAAATCCGAGTTTACCGTCTACCCGAAACATCTCTACCTACTATTTGCCGTCGGGCCGATTGCCGCCCTTGGCGCCATCCCCGCCTATGTTTTATATAACGTCGCCGATATGGGCCATCGCCAGTTTTTCACCTATCTGATGATTCTCGGCAACGCCATCGCCCCGACCATCCTCGCCTTGTGGATTTTGCCGGGCGTGTTGACGTTGCGGGCGCTGCGCAAGGGCGAAAAGCGCGCCTTGTGGTCGGTGCTGCTCATGTCGTTTATCCTGTTCATTTATGGCGGCGTGCTCGGCGCGCTGATTAACGGCCAGAATGTCGTCATCCCCGCCCATTACCACGGCTCGATCGTTGGCGTCACGCTGGGCTTCATGGGCATCGCCTATTTGATGCTGCCGCAGCTCGGCTATCGCGACGTCGCAAGCTGGCGGCTGGCGTACTGGCAGCCGATCGTCTACGGTGCCGGCCAGCTCATGCATATTTCCGGGCTGGCCTATAGCGGCGGCTACGGCGTGCTGCGCAAATCGCCCGGCGAGATCGCCGATATTGCGCTGCCGGTCAAAGCCGCGCTCGGCTTCATGGGGCTGGGCGGATTGATCGCCATCGTCGGCGGGCTGATGTTCGTGGTGGTGGTGTTTTTGTCGGTGCGCGGACGCTTACGTCAGGCCTGAATGCCCGGCTGCGCTGCGACGGTGCTGCGCTCTTTCGCATATTGCGACCAGCTTTTGCCGTCGGCGCGGGTAGATTTTTCCTGCTCGATGCACATGTCGTTGGCCTTCAGTTCTTGCACCAGATGGTGCGCCGTGCTTTGCGCGTTGATTTCAAAATTATCGAATTGCTTGGATTGCCAGATGCGCGAGGCGGCATAGGCCGAGGCCACAGACATACCGACAAATAATGCGCCGACTACCAGAGTGGCAACGATAGGAAACATGCCCATGCTGGCAATACCGGTGGCTGCTGCTGTTGCGCCACCAAAAAAATAAGAGGCTAGCCCGATGACACCGGCAGCCATCAGCGGCCCGCCGACGACAGCACCGACGGTGCTAATGCTGCTGAGAATAGAGCTCCAGCGCAGCTTGCCCATATTTTCTTTTTTGGCGGCAAGCACCCTCGCGTCGCGAATCATCTCGTTCGTCGAGGTCGGGTCGGGAATGATATTTTTTATACCGAACATCGTATTGTCATTTCATCAAAGGACGTGCGCAAAACCGCCCACATTAGCAACCACACATTAACTATACATTCAGGGCAGGACAGGCGCAACCGGCTAAATATGACAGTTTTGTGAAGATGCACCCAAAATACTGCGTATTTTCATCCTGTTGCCCCAGCCCTTGTTATGGCCAAGCCCGAGGATGACTTAAAAGCTGCGGCACATTGAAAACTTATGCGCAAATAGCCATCCATAAAATTACACAATGGTAATTCTGCCTTCATCTCTTGGTAGTTGCCAATGCGGTAAGTTTGTGGAATATATGGTGTCCCATATATGCATCGTCAACTTCATGAAGGATAAGAATGTTATGCAAGCTAGCAAATGGATTGCCGTGATCGCCACCACCGCCATGCTTTCGGCGTGCGCCCAGCCGGGCGGCCAAGGCATCACCCAGGGCGGCGGCGGGCTCAATAAGCAGGATATCGGCGTGCTCGGCGGCGCCATCGGCGGCGGCGTGATCGGCAGCACCATGGGCGGCGGCGCGGGTAAAACCGCAGCTACCATCGGCGGCGCGCTCCTGGGCGGTTTGCTTGGCAGCGAAATCGGAAAGTCGCTCGACAATGCCGACCGCGCGGCCATGAGCCAGACTTCGCAGCGTGCGCTCGAAACCGCGCAGCCCGGCGAAGCACTGCCGTGGAAAAACTCGCAGACCGGCAATTACGGCACGGTGACGCCGTCCAACTATTACCAGAATTCCGAAGGCCAATATTGCCGCGAATACACCCAGAAAATCATCGTGGGCGGCAGAACGGAAGAAGGCCAGGGTACTGCTTGCCGTCAGCCCGACGGTTCCTGGAGAATTGTTCAGTAGACATCCCTGATGAACGAAGCACCATCGCAAGAGCCCGGCGTCCCGAAAGGGACGCTGATGGCTGGAAAACGTGGCCTGATTATGGGCGTGGCGAACGACAAGTCGCTCGCCTGGGGCATCTCTAAATACCTGCATGCGCAAGGCGCGCAGCTTGCCTTCACCTTTCAGGGCGAGGCGCTGGAAAAACGCGTGCGTCCGCTGGCGGCGAGCGTCGGCTCCGACATCATCCTGCCGTGCGACGTCACCGACATGGCGAGCATGGACGCGGTGTTCGCGGCGCTCAAATCCGGCTGGGGCAGCATCGATTTTCTGGTGCATGCCATCGCCTATTCCGACAAGAACGAGCTCAAAGGCAAATATGTCGACACCTCGCTCGATAATTTCCTGCTGTCGATGAACATCTCCTGCTACTCCTTCACCGCATTGGCGCGCCGCGCCAGCGAGCTGATGCCAAACGGCGGCAGCATGCTCACGCTTACCTATTACGGCGCCGAAAAAGTCGTGCCGCATTACAACGTTATGGGCGTGGCCAAAGCGGCGCTCGAAACCAGCGTGCAATACCTGGCCGCCGATCTCGGGCCGCGCAACATCCGCGTCAACGCCATCTCGGCCGGGCCGGTGAAAACGCTGGCCGCGTCGGGCATCGGCGATTTTCGCTATATCCTCAAATGGAACGAATATAACTCGCCGCTGGGCCGCAACACCACCATCGAAGATGTCGGCGGTGCCGGCGTCTATTTGCTGTCCGAGCTGGGGCAGGGCACGACCGGCGAAATACTGCATGTCGATTCCGGCTACCATGTCGTCGGCATGAAACGCGTTGATGCTCCCGACATTGCTACAGTATGACATTCAATACTTTCGGCCATTTGTTTCGCTTTACTACCTGGGGTGAGTCTCATGGCGAAGCGATCGGATGCGTTGTCGATGGCGTTCCATCTTTGATTCCGCTTTCGGAAAAAGACATCCAGCCCTGGCTCGATGCGCGCAAGCCCGCGCAGTCGCGCTATACCAGCCAGCGCAAGGAAAGCGATACGGTGAAAATTTTGTCGGGCGTGTTCGAGGGCAAAACCACCGGCGCGCCGATCAGCCTCATCATCTATAACGAAGACCAGAAGTCGAAAGACTATGACGACATCAAAGACAAATTCCGTCCCGGCCATGCCGATTATACCTACATGGAAAAATACGGCATACGCGATTATCGCGGCGGCGGGCGGGCGAGCGCACGCGAAACCGCCATGCGCGTGGCCGCCGGCGCGATTGCGCGCAAAATTTTAAAGGGCGTCACCTTCACCGGCTTCATGGTGCAGATGGGCGCCGATGCCACCGACAGCCGCAACTGGGATTTTAAGCAGATCGGCAAAAATCCTTTCTGGTGTCCCGACGCCAAAGCCGCCGCGCGCTGGGCTTCAAGCCTCGACGCCATTCGCAAGAGCGGCTCGTCGGCCGGTGCAGTGATTCAGGTGATGGCCGAAGGCTTGCCTGCGGGACTTGGTGCACCACACTATAAAAAACTCGATGCGGACATCGCGGCGGCGCTTATGAGCATCCATGCGGTCAAGGGCGTCGAGATCGGCGCCGGGTTCGCGGCGGCTTCGCTAAGCGGCGCGGAAAACGCCGACCGCATGCGGATGAAAGGCAAGAAAGTCGAGTTCCTCTCCAACAATGCCGGCGGCATTCTGGGCGGGATTTCCACCGGTCAGCCGATCGTCGCGCGCTTCGCCGTCAAGCCGACCAGCTCGATCTTGCAGCCTGTGGATACGGTTGACGTGCACGGCAGAAACACCACCATCTCCACCAAGGGCCGCCACGATCCGTGCGTCGGCATCCGCGCCGTGCCGGTCGGCGAAGCGATGCTTGCCTGCGTGCTGGCCGACCACCTGCTTATGCAGCGTGCATTGAAACAGAAATAAGAAATAATGATTAGACGAATTCGCGGTTAGGAGCCACTTCAGGCTGCGCTTGCGCAATGCCTACGGGCTGAGCAGGCAATTGGGCACTGTGCTCTCTTGTTATATCTACCCCTGGCGCAAGTGCTGCAAGCTTTCCTTCGCTTCTTAGCGTATCTGCAGCCAGCATTGCGTTGATGGAGTTTAGCTCCTCACCGGTGACATTGGCAATAGTGGTGCGAATAGTTTGGTCAATAACCGCAGTGCTGGTCACTCCGACTGCACCCGATGCGGCGATAGCTTCCACATGCGGTTTTGCCGAGGCTGAAATCACCGACCCCACGCGCTCAAAAGCACGCGCAAGCAATTCGAGAAATCCCGGAGCTTCCTTGTCCGAGCTGGTTTTCGCTTCGACGCCGCCATTCAAGGTTAGGCTGCGCTCGGCGGCTGCGTCGTTGTTATAGGAAGTAGCTTGCGGTGCTTGCGGCCGCAAATCGCCCAAACCGCCGCTTTGCTCGCCGGCATCGCCAGACGAACTGCCGGCAGGCGCGCCATCGGCATCACCGCCGGAGGCGTTTTCTAATTTAGGAGTGAACGGCGACTCAGGCATAAAACTGTAATTCCACGGTTATTAGTCTCAATATACCACCAACGCGGCGTGAGGGCATGTGAAAGTTCTGTGACAGTGCGTGGGTGAAATGTTACAAATCCACCTTATTGAAAAAACACGTCTTTTCGCCGGTGTGGCAGGCCGGGCCGGTTTGATCGACCGTGATAAGCAGCGTGTCGCTGTCGCAATCGACGCGCAATTCCTTGAGTTTTTGCGTATGGCCGGAGGTTTCGCCCTTGCGCCATAGCGCCTGCCGCGAGCGCGACCAGTAATGCACGTCGCCGGTTTTAATGGTGATGCGCAGCGCCTCTTCATTCATCCAGGCGAGCATCAGCACCTCGCCGGTCTGGTGATGCTGGGCGATGACCGGCACCAGCCCGCGCTCGTCGAAGGTAATTTTTTTCAGAATGTCGTTCATGTTTGCAACTCTACCACGACCGGCACATGGTCGGAAGGGCTATCCCAGTCGCGCGCGTCGGTGAAAATCTCGAAGTTTTTGAGGGTAGGGGTGAGCGACGGCGTCACCCAGATATGGTCGAGGCGGCGCCCGCGGTTCGATTTTTTCCAGTCGCGGTTGCGGTAGCTCCACCAGCTGTAAAGCTTCTGCTCATGCGGAGTGAAATGCCGCCCGACATCGCACCAATCGTGCGAGGCTTTGAGCGCATTGAGGCGCGTGATTTCCGGCTCGGTGTGGCTGACGACGTTGCGCAGCTGGCGCGACGACCAGACATCGTGCTCGAGCGGCGCGATGTTGAAATCGCCGAGAATGATTGCCGGCTGCTTCGATTTTTTCAATCTCCCCGACCAGGCCGTCATATGCTCGACGAAGCGCAGCTTGAAATCGTAAGCCGGGTTCAATTTCGGGTCGGGAATGTCGCCGCCCGCCGGCACATAGAAATTATGCAGCGCCGCGCCGCTCGGCAACGTCACTGCGATATGGCGCTTATGGTCGGACTCGGCGATGGTCAGCGAGCTGACATCGATAAGCGGGACTTTCGAGAGGATGGCAACGCCGTTATAGGATTTCTGCCCGGAAAAGACGATATGCGGAAAGCCCAGCGATTTCAGCGCTTCCAGCGGAAAATGCGCGTCCTCGACCTTGGTTTCCTGTAGGCAGAGAATATCGGGCCGCGCCTGCGCCAGCATTTTTTTCAGCAGCGGGGTGCGGATGCGGACGGAGTTGATGTTCCAGGTGGCGATGCGCATGTTCAAAAGTCATGAGTCGTGAGTCTTTAGTCGTCAGTCAATTCTTTGCTCACGACTATCGACTAATGACTAACGACTTTGTATAAGACAGTAAATGACAAAAGCATCTTCCGATAATTACGACGTCGCCATCGTCGGCGGCGGCATGGTCGGCATGAGCCTGGCGATTGCGTTGGCGCGCGAGCATATGCGCGTCGCCGTCATCGAGAAAACGGCGATGCCCGCCCAGCTCGCGCCCGGCTTCGACGGCCGCGTCAGCGCCATCGCGCTGGGCTCGCAGCGCATACTCGACAATATCGGCGCATGGGAACACATGGCCGCGCATGCCGAGCCGATACTCGACATCCGCGTGTCCGACGGCGATACACCGTTTTTCCTACATTACGACCACCATGAAGTCGGCGAGGAGCCGTTTGGCTATATCGTCGAGAATCGCTACATACGCCATGCGCTGCAAACAGCGGCGGCGAAGCTACCGACGCTGATGGTGATGGAGCAATGCGAAGTAAAAAGCTTTGAAAGTAGCGGCGCGTTTTCTACCATCACTCTAAGCAGGAATGACGAAAAAATACGCGCCCGCCTGCTGGTTGCCGCCGACGGGCGGCATTCGCCGCTGCGCAAGATAGCCAATATCGGCGCGGTGCAGTGGAATTATTCCCAGACGGCGATCGTCTGCACCATCGCGCATGAAAAACCGCATGGCGGGCTGGCGCAGGAACGCTTTTTGCCGGCGGGCCCGTTCGCCGTGCTGCCGATGCAAGGCAACCGCTCGTCGCTGGTGTGGGTCGAGCCTAACGAGCGCGTGCAGCTCTATCTCGAATTACCGGACGCGGAATTCGTGCAGGAAATACGCGAGCGGGTAGGGGATTATCTGGGCGATATTACCGTGTCCGGCCAGCGTTTTTCCTACCCGCTTTCGCTGATGCATGCCAAAACCTATGTCGGCGAGCGGCTGGCGTTGATCGGCGATGCCGCCCATGCCATTCACCCGATTGCCGGGCAGGGGGTCAATCTCGGGTTTCGCGATGTGGCGGCCATGCATGAATTGCTGACGGAACGCTTTACACTGGGGTTGGATATTGCCGATGCCGGCACATTGGCCCATTTTGAACGCTGGCGGCGGTTCGATAACGTGGTGATGCTGGCCACCACCGACCTGCTCAACAGGCTGTTTTCCAATAGGATAATACCCATTCAGCTCGCCCGTGGGCTGGGGTTGTGGGCGGTGGAAAAGATGCCCGGCGTCAAACGCTATTTCATGCGCAATGCCATGGGGCTGACCGGCGACATGCCAAAATTAACTAAGGTTAATAAATAAGTAATGATTCCTATAGCGTACCATTATAATAAACTAACAAAATACTGTCGTATTTTGACGCTGCCTACGGCGCGGCCAGCTTGGCTTTCGGCCTAAGCTGGCATAGCAAGTTTAAGTAAACTTGCTATAAACCGTTCATTAACCTTATCGGCGTAGGATCGAGGATGAGAGCGGTTATGGTTATGGAAAAAGATGTCTCTACCCAAACGGCAAATGTGATTCCCGGCTTCGGCAAAAAAATGCCGCAGGTATTTTCCAATATTGCAAACCAAGATAACTTCCCGGACATCGCGCGCGAATCGATCCGCGACCTGATGCTCTTCAACAACGCGCTGGAAAGCGAGCGCAAACGTTTGGAGGAGCTACAGAAGAAGGGTAAGCTCATCGATCCGCTGCTGATACAAAAAATGACGGCGGTAAAGGAAAAATACAATTATGCCATGAGCGGCTTCAAGGCGTTCGACGACGATATGACGCGCTATGCCTTGCTTGCTCTTGCCGACGCGATTGGGGAACTCATGCGCTATATGCATACTTTTAGGGGGAACTAGCCATGCTTACCATTCTCGCAGGCAATGCCTATACGGCGGCTAACTGGGCGGCGGACCATGTTCCGCAGGCACGCAGCGCCTATGCCGCCATGAGCAAAGAGCAGATGAATTTCGCGGTTGCTGAAGCGAAAGAGGTTTCACCGCCATCGCCGCCTACCGGCAGCAGCCCGAACAAGGGCGGCCATTCGCGCTAGGAATCTTCCAGCTTTCTTGCTTCTTCCAGCAGCATGATCGGAATGCCGTCGCGTATCGGATAGGCGAGCTTGGCCCTGTCGCTGACGAGCTCCTGCTTATCGCGGTCGTAGCGCAGCGCCGATTTCGTCAGCGGGCATACCAGCAGTTCAAGAAGCTTGGGATCGACGTTGGTCATAGCGTTCTTTTGTAGCATTACCGGGGCAGTAAAGTAAAGGCTTGCAAACGGCATTGAAATGCCTATTATCCACCTCCTCCATTTTGGTAAGCCCAATGCATTTTAGTCAGGATGCGTTGGGTTGAGCGGGCGTAACTCAGCGGTAGAGTGCAACCTTGCCAAGGTTGATGTCGGGAGTTCGATCCTCCTCGCCCGCTCCAATTTTTCTTCGATTTCCGTTTTATTGCCCTTCCGACGGCGGCACGTCGAGCGTATTGCTTTCGGCAGGCGTCGTCTCGGTTTGTGGAGCGTCTTGAACCTCGGCGCCGGCGGGAACGTCATCCGACTCGGGCGACCCGGTGGCATTGGGGGTTGCGGCAGCAGGCGCATCGGCAGACGGTTCGGTAACGGGGTCACTGGCCTGTGGTGCAGCGGCGTCGGGTGTTTCGGTCAATCCGTTAGTAGGCAAGGCGGCTGGGCTGACGTCTTGAGACGTATCCTGGTTGGGGCGGCCCGTGGCCAGCAGCGTTACTATGATAGCGGCGATAAGCGTAATGACGACATAAAGCAGGTTCTTGTTCATAAATGCCTGGCCTTCCCTTGAGTTTTTCTATAAATAACGATTGAAATTATAATAATCGGAGCTATATTACCGCAAAAGGTGGGCCGTTGCCCACCTTTTTATTTTACCCAAAAATTGGCAAGTATTTGTGGATTTGGTCGAAAAAATAACCCATGCCATCGAGCCGTCGCTGGACGTCATGGGCTACAGGGTAGTGCTGATAAAGCTTGCCGACGGCGCGCGCAGGAAAACCCTGACCGTCATGGCCGAGCGCAAGGACGACGTGCCGATGGGCTTTGACGACTGCACCGAAATCAGCCGGGCGGTGGGCGCGCTGCTCGATGTGGAAGACCCGATCACCACGGCCTACGACCTGGAGGTCAGCTCGCCGGGCATCGACCGGCCCTTGACCCGGCTGGCCGATTTCAGCCGCTACCGGGGCTGCGAGGCCAAAATCGAAACGCTGATCCCGCAGGACGGGCGCAAGCGTTTCCGGGGAATATTGGAAGGGGTGAAAGGAGAAGCGGTGTTGCTTACCTTGCCCGACGTGAAGGAAACGGTGGAGATTGGCTTTTCCAATATCCGCCAGGCTAAGCTTGCGGTGAGCGACACGCTGGTTGCGCCATCGCCAAAGAAAGAAAAACATAAACACGCGAATACATAATTTAAGATAAAGGAATCATACCATGGCTACACCACAAGCGATCTACGGAAGCACCGAACTGTTGCAAATCGCCGACAGCGTCGCCCGCGAAAAGGGCCTGTCGAAAGAATCCGTCATCGAGGCGATGGAGCAGGCGATCCAGGTTGCCGGCCGCCGCAAATACGGCCATGAGCACAACATCCGCGCTGAGATCGACAAAAAGACCGGCGAGATCAAGCTCTACCGCGTGCGCACCGTCGTCGAGAGCCTGGAAGGCATCGAGAACGAGCATGAGGTGATCTTGCTCAAAGATGCGAAAAAGCTCGATAAGGCGCTGCAGGTCGGCGAGGAAATCAAGGATTTGTTGCCGCCGATCGATTTCGGCCGCGTCGCCGCCCAGACCGCCAAGCAGGTGGTGCTGCAAAAAGTGCGCGACGCCGAGCGCGAAAAGCAGTTTGCCGAGTTCAAGGACAAGATCGGCGAGATCGTCAGCGGCGTCGTCAAGCGCGTCGAATACGGCAACGTGATCGTCGATTTCGGTCGCACCGAGGCGATGATCCGCCGCGACGAGCTGATCCCCAGGGAAGTGTTCCGCGTCGGCGACCGCATCCGCGCTTACATCAGCGACGTGCGCCGCGAAAAAACCGGCCCGCAGATTTTCCTCTCGCGCATCCATCCGGAATTTCTCGCCAAGCTGTTCGCCCAGGAAGTGCCCGAAATTTACGACGGCATCATCGAGATCAAGGCCGTCGCCCGCGACCCCGGCTCGCGCGCCAAGTTCGCCGTCTATTCCAAGGACCCGAGCGTCAACCCGGTGCTTTCCTGCGTCGGTATGCGCGGCTCGCGCGTGCAGGCGGTGGTGGGCGAATTGCAAGGCGAGAAGATCGATATCGTGCCCTGGTCGCCCGACCCGGCAACGTTCGTAGTCAACGCATTATCTTCGGCGGAAGTGTCGAAAGTGGTGATCGACGAAATCAAGAACCGCATCGAAGTCGTCGTGCCCGACGACCAGCTTTCGCTGGCCATCGGACGGCGCGGTCAGAACGTGCGCCTGGCGTCGCAGCTGACCGGCTGGAGCATCGATATTCTGACCGAAGCGGTCGAATCCGAGCGCCGCGCCGAGGAATTCAATTCGCTCTCCGCCCTGTTCGTCGAGGCGCTCGACGTCGAGGAAGTGATCGCGCATCTGCTCGTCACCGAAGGCTTTACCTCGGTGGAAGAGGTGGCATTTATTCCGTTGCAGGACCTGGCGATCATCGAAGGCTTCGACGATAATATCGCCCAGGAGCTGCATAACCTCGCGCAGGCCTATCTCGAAAACAAACAGCAGGAAAACGAGAAAAAGCTCAAAGCACTGGGGCTGGACGCCTCGCTCATCACGTTTGCCGGCCTCAAACAGGAATGGCTGGAAAAGCTGGGCGAGAATAAGGTGTTAACCCTCGACGACTTCGCCGATCTTTCCACCGCCGAGTTGCTCGAGATGTTGCCACAGTCCGATTTGACCAACGAATCCGCCGGCGCATTGATTATGTCGGCGCGCTCGTCGTGGTTCGCAGAGGACGGAAAAGCCTAGCCTGTAGCCCCCAACTGCTTTATATAGCCAGACCATGACCGACCAGAACGACTCGATGAAAAAAGAAACGCTGAAGGTGGCCAATCCTTCGAGGCTCTCGCTGACCAAAACCGTCGAAAGCGGCAAGGTAAAGCAGAACTTCACCCACGGCCGCTCGAAAACGGTCACGGTCGAGGTGCGCAAAACCCGCACTTTCGCCCAGAGCGCCGGCGGCATGGTCGAGGTTAAGGCGCAGCCAGGATCGCTTCCCGGCGCCCCGGCCGATCCGTTTAATGACGACGAATCGCTGCGGCATCTCACCGCCGAGGAAAAACAGGCGCGGCTGAAAGCACTCAAGATCGCCGAGGAACAATTGCGTTTCGCCACCGAACGCGCCAAGGAAGAGCCGCAATATGCCGCTCCCTCCGAAGCGCCGGCGGCAGATCAGGCTGAAATCAATCTCAGCCCGTCGGGCATCGTCACACCCAAAAAACAGCCGCCCGCTCCCGCCGACATTGTCGTCGTCGAGAACGGAAAAAAACCGCTCACCAAGCCGCATCATACCGGCGAGGAAGAGGAAGCGGCGCAGAAAAACAAAGGCGGCAAGCTCAAGCTCAAAGGCGTCGACGACCGCCGCTCTTCGGGAAAAATCTCCATCAACCAGGCGCTCTCCAACATCGAGGAGCAGCGCGTGCGCTCGCTCGCCTCGATCCGCCGCGCCCGCGAAAAAGCCATCAAGAAGGCGCAGGGACATCATGTCGAATCGGAAAAAGTCATCCGCGACGTCGTTATTCCCGAAGCCATCACCGTGCAGGAGCTCGCCAACCGCATGGCCGAGCGCACCGTCGACGTCATCAAGGCGCTGATGAAACTCGGCATGATGGTCACCGCCACCCAATCGATCGACGCCGATACGGCGGAGCTGGTGGTCGGCGAGTTCGGCCATAAATTCAAGCGCGTTACCGAAGGCGACGTCGAGAACGTGCTCAAGGCCGACGAGCAGGAAGACGCCGCCAACCTCAAGCCGCGCCCGCCCGTCGTTACCATCATGGGCCATGTCGATCACGGCAAAACCTCGCTGCTCGACGCACTGCGCAAAACCGACGTCGCGGCGAAAGAAGCCGGCGGCATCACCCAGCATATCGGCGCTTACCAGGTTGAAGTTTCCGGCGGCCAGAAAGTCACCTTCCTCGATACGCCCGGTCACGAAGCCTTCACCGCCATGCGCGCCCGCGGCGCCAAGATCACCGACATCGTCGTGCTGGTCGTCGCCGCCGATGACGGCATCATGGCGCAGACGAAAGAAGCGATCAGCCATGCGAAAGCGGCCGGCGTGCCTATCGTCGTCGCCGTCAATAAAATCGACAAGCCCGGCGCCGATTCCTCGCGCGTCAAGCAGGAACTGATGCAATACGAGCTCGTCCCCGAGGAATTCGGCGGCGACACCATCGTCGTTGAAGTCTCGGCCAAGACCGGCCAGAATCTCGACAAGCTCGTCGAAATATTGCTGCTGCAGGCGGAAGTGTTGGAGCTCAAAGCCAACCCCGACCGCTTAAGCAGCGGCGTGGTAGTGGAAGCCAAGCTCGACCAGGGCAAAGGCGTGATGACCACCATTCTCGTCCAGCGCGGCACGCTGAAAGTGGGCGACATCGTGGTGGCCGGCCCGGCCTACGGCAAGGTGCGTACGCTGATCGACGATAAGGGAATGCCCCTGCAACAAGCCATTCCCGGAATGCCGGTGGTCATACTCGGCCTGAGCCAGGCCCCGGAAGCCGGCGATACCTACTCGGTGGTCGAGAACGAAAAAACCGCCCGCGACATCGCCGAATACCGCGAACGGCGCATCCGCGAACAGGCGGTTATCACATCGACGCGCTCGGTGGAAAATCTGTTCGGCGCCGCCGCCGGAACCAACGCCAAGGAACTGCCCGTCATCATCAAGGGCGACGTGCAGGGCTCGGTGGAAGCCATCGCCGGCTCGCTTGCCAAATATTCGGGCGACGAGGTGGCCGTGCGTGTGCTGCATAGCGGCGTCGGCGCCATCACCGAATCGGACATCACGCTGGCCAAAGCCACCGGCGCGATGATCATCGCCTTCAACGTGCGCGCCGCCCCCAAAGCTAAGGAGATGGCCGCCAAGGAAAAAGTCAACATCCGCTACTACTCGATCATTTACAACGTCGTCGACGATGTGAAGGCGGCGCTGTCGGGCATGCTCTCGCCGACGCTCAAGGAAAACTTCCTGGGCTACGCCGAAATCCGTGAAGTATTCAACATCAGCAAGGCCGGTAAAGTCGCCGGCTGCATGGTGACCGACGGCGTCATCAAGCGCGGCTGCAAAGTCCGCCTGCTGCGCGACAGCATCGTGATCCACGAAGGCACGCTCAAAACCCTCAAACGCTTCAAAGACGAAGTGAAGGAAGTGAAAAGCGGCCTGGAATGCGGCATGGCCTTCGAGAATTACGAGGACATCCGCCAGGGCGACCAGATCGAATGTTTCGAGGTCGAGGAATTGGCGAGGACGGTATAGTGCCTCGTGATTCGTGCCTAGTGCCTCGTAAAGGTTTTCTAGGCACGAGGCACAAGGCACAAGGCACATAAAATATGAAAAATCCGCACGATCTATTCTCCAGTAAACCCGCAACCAACCAGCGCCCGCTTAAAGTAGGCGAGGAAATCCGCCGCGCCATCTCCGGTATTTTCCTGCGCGGCGAAGTGCATTCGATCGATTTGTTCGGCGCCTCGATCACCGTGTCGGAAGTGCGCGTGAGCCCGGATATGAAAAATGCCTCGGTGTTCATCATGCCGCTGGCCGGCGAGCAGAAAAAAGAAAAGCTGGAGGCGCTGCGCGTCGCCGCCCCCGAAATCCGCTACCTCGCTTCCAAGAAACTCAAGCTGCGCTATATGCCCAAGCTGCATTTCGAACTGGATAATTCCTTCGACGAGGCGCAGCGCATCAATATTTTGCTGCAAAAACCGGAAGTGGCGCGGGATTTAGTGAAGGAGATGAAGGATTAATAGATGAAAGATGAGCAGATAATCTTATCTAATCATCCTTCATCCCCATCATCTTTTATCATTCCCATGAACGGCTGGATCATTCTCGATAAACCAAGCGGCATTACCTCCGCCCATGCGGTGGCGAAGGTCAAGCGGCTGCTCAAGCCTTCAAAAATCGGCCATGCCGGGACGCTCGACCCGTTGGCGTCGGGGCTGCTGCCGCTGGCGCTGGGCGAGGCGACCAAAACCGTCGCCTACCTGATGGACGCGTCGAAAGCCTATACATTCACCGTGCGCTGGGGCAGCGAAACCGACACGGACGACAGCGAAGGCAAAGTTACGGCAATCTCTGAAAAACGCCCGCTAAACGACGAAATAATAGCGATTTTACCGGAATTTACCGGCAAAATCCAGCAAACGCCGCCTTGCTATTCGGCCATTAAGGTCGATGGGGAAAGGGCCTATGATCTGGCGCGGGCGGGCGAAACCGTGACGCTCAAAGCCAGGGAAGTGCGGGTGGATTCGCTACAATTACTAACCACCCCCTCCCTAACCCTCCCCCCTCAAGGGGGAGGGGATTTTACGACCTTCCTTTGCCATTGCGGCAAGGGGACGTATATACGCTCGCTGGCGCGCGATATGGGGCGCAGGCTGGGCTGCTACGGCCATGTTACCGCGCTTAGGCGCATAAAACTGGGGAAATTCGACGAAAACCAGGCGATTTTGCTGGAAAACCTCGAAGAAATAGTGCATAAGGGCGAGCTTGGTTTTTTACAACCGGTGGCATCTGCGCTGGACGACATCCCGGCAGTACCCGTCACCGCCGACCAAGCCGCTTCGCTCATGCGCGGCCAAGCTATCGCATTTCCCCCCGGGAACCCTGCCGCAACGCTTGCCGCCATGCATGATGGCACACTCATCGCCATTTGCGAATCGGCCCAAGGTCGGATGAAACCAAGACGTGTGTTTAATCTCACGTGATTCGTGCCTAGTGCCTTGTGCCTCGTAAAAAACGAAGCACGAAACTCGAAGCACGAGGCACGTTATTTAGAAAGGAAAGCTACGATGTCGCTTAAAGCTGAAGCCAAGAAAGACGCGATCATTAAAAAATTCGCCACCGCCAAGGACGATACCGGCTCGCCGGAAGTTCAGGTTGCGCTTTTGACCGCGCGCATCAATTACCTGACGGAACATTTCGCCAGCCACAAGAACGATCACCATTCCCGCCGCGGTCTGCTGATCATGGTTGGCCGCCGCCGTCGCCTGCTCGATTATCTCAAGAAGATCGACAGCGAGCGTTACGAAGGCGTGATCAAGAAATTGAATATTAGGAAATAGTGTGACTCGTGATTAGTGACTCGTGACTCGTAAGAAATACCTTCACGAATCACAAGCCACGAGCCACGAATCACGAAATCATTGTAGGAAAGAAAGAGAGATATATTTAAATGTTTACCATCACCAAGAAATCCATCGAATGGGGCGAACGCACCCTGACGCTCGAAACCGGCCGCGTTGCCCGCCAGGCCGACGGCGCCGTGCTCGCGACCTACGGCAACACCGTCGTGCTCTGCACCGTGGTGGGCGCCAAAAAGCCGAAAGCGGATGTCGATTTCTTCCCGCTGACCGTCAACTATCAGGAAAAAGCCTTCGCAGCCGGTAAGATCCCCGGCGGCTTCTTCAAGCGCGAAGGCCGTCCGACCGAAAAGGAAGTGCTCACCTCGCGCCTGATCGACCGCCCGATCCGCCCGCTTTTCCCGGACGGATTCTATAACGAAGTGCAGGTCGTCTGCACGCTGCTGTCGCACGATCTGGTCAACGATCCCGACATGGTCGCCCTCATCGGCGCATCGGCGGCGCTGACCATCTCCGGCGTTCCCTTCATGGGCCCGATTGCCGGCGCGCGTGTCGGCTACGCTGAAGGCCAGTATATCCTCAACCCTTCCAAGCCTGAAATCGAAGAAGGCCAGCTCGACCTCGTCGTCGCCGGCACGCAGAGCTCGGTGCTGATGGTGGAATCCGAAGCGCGAGAACTCTCCGAAGAAGTGATGCTCGGCGCCGTCATGTATGGCCACCGCGAAATGCAATCGGTCATCGGCC